>JBDHQM010000028.1:0-33192 GCA_039807095.1 Kiritimatiellia bacterium | reverse complement strand
TCCGGGAACTCCCCGGAATGCAGATAGGTATATCACAACCCGAAGACACAAGGGGCAACCTCCGTGTTGCCCGTAACCGATGTTCGGAGCCGGACTGCTCTACTCGTCGCCGAATCCGTTTCCGCGCCGGCCGCCCCATCCGTTCTTCTTGCGCTCGCGCAGGCAGGGGGAGGGGTTGACCGCGACGTACACGCTGTCCTCGCCGAGCACCTTTTCGATCTCGTGAAGCACGCGCGGAACGGAGGTGGAATTGAATGTGTGTTCGGCTTTGATCTCGATGCGAGCCCCGTCGTTGAGCTCGATGTAGCACGAAACCGGAACCTGGCCGGGATTGCTCCGCAGAATTTGGCGAACCGCGCGGAGAGTATCATCCGTCGCCCGCGATTCATGCAGATGCAGTTTGATCTGTTGCGCGAAATAGCGATGCGCATCCGCGAGCGGATAAATCTCATTCGCGCGCAGCCGGACTTGATCGCCCTCGCGCGAGACTTCAGCGCAAAGAAGAATGGGTGCCTCTTCAATCAAATGAACTGCATATTCCTCGTAGGGCGCGGGAAAGACGACCGTTTCGACTGAGCCTTCGAGCGTTTCCAGCCGGAAGACGCCCATCGGGCGTTGATCCTTCTTCGTGAAGCGCTTCGTGTTTTGCGTCACGAGCCCGGCGATGCGGGTCAGCGTCTTGTCCGGCACGTCGCGCAGTTCGCTGAGGGTGTGCAGGCTGTATCGCTTGATCTCGCTGCGCAGCGCGGCGAGGGGATGGCCCGAGATGTAGAATCCGAGTAGTTCTTTTTCGCCCGCGAGATTCTGACTCTCCGGCCACGGGTCCACGGCGGGCAGCTCTTCATCGCTGCCGCTCGCCGCAGCAGGTTCAAGTTGATCAAAAAGCGAAATTTGACCCGAGCGCCGGTCGCGCTGATCGGCCGCCGCGCGCGCCATCGCCGTCTCAACGCCCGCGATCAGGCGACTGCGGTGTAGACCGGTGAAATCGAAGGCGCCGCTGCGGACGAGACTTTCAATCGTCTTGCGATTGACTTGCTGTCCGTCAATGCGCGAGCAGAAATCAATCAGCCCCTTGAACGGCCCGTTCTTGCTGCGCTCCTGCACAATCGCTTCCACCGCGCCGAGTCCGACATTCTTGATGCCCGCGAGGCCGAAGCGAATCGCGCGCCGGTTTTCCTTGCCCGGCGGCAATGCGGTGAAGCGGATCCCGCTTTCGTTGACGCTGGGCGGCAGGATCGCGACTTCGAGTTCCTGACACTCCGCAAGAAGCTCGCCGATTCGCTCGTTGTCGCTGATTTCGATCGAAAGGTTCGCCGCCATGAACTCGACCGGATAATGCGCCTTGAGCCATGCCGTGTGCCAGCCGACGACGGCATAGGCGGCGCTGTGCGATTTGTTGAATCCGTAGCCCGCGAATTTATCAATGATATCGAAAATATCCTCCGCGTTTTTGCGCGGGATATTGCTGTGCTTGGCGCAGCCTTCGACGAACTTCGCGCGCATCGCCGCCATTTCGTCTTTGTTCTTCTTGCCCATTGCGCGGCGGAGCAAATCGCCTTGCGCGAGGGTGAAGCCCGCGAGGACGTTGGCAGCCTGTTGCACCTGCTCCTGATAGATGATGATGCCGTAGGTTTCTTTGAGGACGGGTTCGAGCTTCGGATGGGGATATTCGATTTTGGCGCGCCCGTTTTTGCGGTTGCCGAAGTCGTCCATGAACTGCATCGGACCCGGACGGAACAACGCAATGAGCGCGATCAGGTCCTCGAACCGGCCCACGCCGATCTTGCGCAGCATCTCGCGCATTCCCTTTGATTCCACCTGGAACACCGCGACCGTGTCGCCGCGGCTGAGCATGTCGAGGACGACCTTGTCGTCCATCGGCAGCTTCATCAGATCAATCTTCAGACCGAAATTCTTCTCCACCGCATCCACGGCCTCCTGCACGATGGTCAGCGTCTTGAGGCCGAGAAAGTCCATCTTCAGCAGGCCGACCATTTCGAGCGGCTTCATTTCAAACTGCGTGCACGGTTCGCCCGATTTATCGCGCGCGAGCGGCAGAATTTCGATCAGCGGCTTTTCGCCGATCACCACGCCTGCCGCGTGAATACCGGGGTTGCGCGGAAGACCTTCTAGCACCTCCGCATATTTCATGATGCGCTTTGCGTTGGGCTCTGTTTCGCACGCGCGGCGGAATTCCGGGTTCTCCTTCTTCGCGCGCTCCAGCGACATATCGGCGCCATCGGGCACCATCTTCGCGAGGCGGTCCGCATCGCTCAGCGGCATCTCCAGCACGCGCGCGAGGTCGCGGATGACCGTCTTCGGGCCGAGCGAGCCGAATGTGATGATCTGCGCGACATTTTCGCTGCCGTACTTGCGCTTCACATAATCAATCACTTCGCCGCGCCGCCACTGACAGAAATCAATGTCGAAATCCGGCGGCGACACGCGATCGGGGTTCAGGAAGCGTTCGAAAATCAGCCCGTACTGCAGCGGATCAATGCCCGTGATGCCGAGGCTGTAGGCGACCACGCTGCCCGCGCCTGATCCGCGCCCGGGGCCGACGGGAATGCGGTTCTGGTGCGCGAAGTTGATGAAATCCCAGACGACGAGAAAGTAGTTGATGAACCCCGTCTTCTCGATGATTTCCAGTTCGTAGAAAAAGCGCTTTGCAACTGCGGCCTCGTCCTCATTCTTCGGCCGGCTGACATCTTCGATACCGTAGCGCGCGCGCAATCCTTCCTTGCCGAGCTTGATGAGGTATTCTTTCTGCGTGTAGCCCTCCGGTACGATGTAGGTGGGGAAGTGCAGTTCGCTTTTGAGGCGTAAGTCGAGGTGACAGCGCTCTGCGATGTCCACCGTGTTCGAAAGGGCCTGCGGATAATCGCGAAACAGCGTCAGCATTTCCGCGCCGGTCTTCATGTAGAACTGCGTCGAACCGTAGCGGAGACGCTTGGGATCGCTCATCGTCGTCCCCGTCTGCATGCAGAGCATCACCTCGTGCGCCTCTGCGTGGTGCGGTTCGATATAGTGCACATCGTTTGTGACGATGAGCGGGAGCGAGAGTTTCTTTGCAATTTCGAGCAGGCCGCGATTTGCGACATTCTGCTCCTCGAGCCCGTGGTTCTGTAGCTCGATGAAGTAATTGCCCTTGCCGAAAATCTCGCTGTATTTCCCCGCCAGCTCCATCGCGCCCGCCAGATCGCCGCGCAGAATCCGCGCGGGCACCTGCCCGTTCAGGCATGACGATGTCGCAATGAGACCCTTGCTGTATTTCGCGAGTGTTTCGAGGTCAATGCGCGGCTTGTAATAGAACCCTTCGAGGTGGCCCATCGAAACGAGGCGCACCAGATTTGCATAGCCCTGATTTGTTTCGCAGAGCAGGAGCTGGTGATTCGCCTGCGAGCCCGTTTCCTCCTCGCGGCGCCGCTCGTGCATCGAGCCGTGCGCCATGTAGGCCTCGCACCCGATGATCGGCTTGATCCCCGCGCTCTTGGCCTTGTTGAAGAAGTCCACCACGCCGTACATCACGCCGTGATCCGTGATCGCCAGCGCGTTCATTCCGAGCTGTTTGGCGTGCTCCACGGCCTTGCTCACGCGGCAGCAGCCGTCCAGCAGGCTGTATTCGGTGTGGAAGTGAAGATGGACAAATGGAACGTTCTGGGCCATTCGTCCGTTATAGGTCAACGCGCCCGAACGGGCAAGCCGCGCGCCGCAGAACTTCCAAGGCTTGGAAAAACCTTTCGCGCGGGCTTCCAATCCTTGTAAATTGCCGGACTTTCGGATGATGAACCGGTAGGTTTTTTATGCTGCTTTCGTTGCGTGTCAAAAATCTGGCGTTGGTCGAGCAGGCGCGAATCGAGTGGGTGCCGGGGCTGACCGTGATTACGGGCGAGACCGGCGCGGGCAAGTCCATCCTGATCGGTGCGCTGAAGTTGCTGCTCGGAGAGCGGGCGGACCGGAAATGGATCCGTACCGGTGCCGATGCGTGCGGCGCGGAGGCGGTGTTCGATGTGTCTGCGCTAAAAGATTTTCCCGCGCTCCTCGATGAGCTGGGCCTGCCGCCAGCGGAAGACGGCCAGCTCATCGTCCGGCGCATCGTGAAGGAGTCCGGCGCGGGGCAGAATCTTGTGAACGACACTGCCGTCACGCTGCAGGCGCTCAAGAAGATCGGCGAGCGGCTGGTGGATATGCACGGGCCCTACGATCACCAGTCGCTCCTGAACCCGCGTTTCCAGCTCGATGTGCTGGATGCCTATGGCGGACACGAAAAAGAGCGCGCCGCGTGTGCCGAGAAACATCGCGCGCTCCACGAGCTGGAAGAACAGCGCGCCGCACTGCAAGGCGGCGACGAAGAAGTCGCCGCGCGAATGGACCTTCTGCAATTCCGCATCAAGGAACTGGAAGAAGCCAAGCCGGAAGCAGGCGAGGACGAAGCCGTTGCACAGGAGCATTCCGTCGCGAGCCACGCGCAACGGATTTTGGAACTTGGACAGGGCGTCCTCGGCGCGCTGCAAGATGGAGAAGAGGGCAACGCGTTTGACTCGCTCGCCACAGCACAGCGCGCGTTGGAGGAACTGTCGCGCCTGCTGCCGGACGCGGGCGAGTGGAAAAACGAAACGCGCGCCGCGGCGCAGCAAATTCAGGCGACGGCGGAAGCGATTCGCGAAGCGATGGATCGGGTTGAGGCGGACCCCTCGCGGCTCGATTGGCTGGAACAGCGCCTCGCGCTCTATCAGCGGTTGAAACGGAAATATGGCGTGGATGCCGCGGGCCTGGTCACGCTGCTCGAACAATCGCGCGGTGCGCTCAAGGAACTGTCGGAGCGCGGCGAGCGGATGGTGGAAGTGGAGAAGAAAATCGTAGCCGCCCGCGCTGCCCTACAAACCGCCGCACGCGCATTGAGCAAAAAGCGTCGCGACACTGCGGAGAAAATGGCGAAAGCCGTCACGGCGCAACTGCGCGAGCTCGGCTTTCCGCACGGCGCATTTGACGTTGCGCTCAGCGATGTGGAGCCGGGACCGACCGGTAGTGATGACGTGTCGTTCGGATTTGCGCCGAATTTGGGTGAGGCGCGAAAGCCGCTGCGCGAGATTGCGTCGAGCGGTGAAATTTCGCGCGTGATGCTCGCCACAAAGGCCGTGCTCGCCAAGCACGACAAAGTGCCGGTGCTCATTTTTGATGAAGTGGATGCGAACGTCGGTGGCGAGATGGGGATTGCCGTCGGGCGCAAACTGGCGGCGCTTGCGGCGAGCCATCAGATCATCTGCATCACGCATCTGCCGCAGGTGGCGGCGCAAGGCACCGCGCATCTCGCCGTGGTGAAACGCGTGCGCGACGGTCGCACCTTCACGGAGGTGGAGGAACTCAGCGCGCCCGCGCGCGAAGAGGAAATCGCGCGGATGCTCGGCGGCAAGAACTTCACCAAAGTCACGCTGCAACACGCCCGGGAGATGTTGAAAAAAGGATCGTGATCGCAGCGAGCGCCGGCGCATGAGCTACGACCCCGCCATTCATCACCGGAAAAGCATTCGCCTGAAAGGCCACGATTATTCCGGCGGCGGATTATATTTCGTCACGATTTGTGCGCATTGGGATGCGATTGCCGCCGCGGGCGGAAAGCCCTTCACGGGCGCACTGCGCCGCCTCATTGAGGAACGCCTGCGCATCACGGCAGAAAAATTTCCACAGATGATTTTGGGCGAATGGATCATCATGCCCGATCATTTTCACGCGCTCATTCGAATGCAAAAAGGCTCTTTGAGCCTTGGAGATTTGATTGGGGGCTTCAAATCGGCTGTGGCGCGGGAATGGAATCGGAAAAAAGAAGAGGCATCGCAATTTGGGGCGAGGCGGGCCTCGCCCGTACGGCGCGGGGCCTGCCCCGCCCCGCCTTTGCCCCCGATTCGCATCTGGCATCGCAATTATTATGAGCGGATCGTGCGCTCTGCCGAAGCCGAGCGGAGGATTGCGGAATATATCCGGATGAATCCGTGGCGGTGCGTGCAGGATTTTGGGGGTGGATTGAGGGGGATTGGAAATCCGGCGCTGTGGAATGGTGAAAAGCTTGGCGTGTTGTGCAGCCGCAACGCGCCGAAGATCGGGCGCCTCCCTGCAGCCGATGTGTATTTCGGCGGATGGCATTCGCCGAAAGAGAAAGAGATTTTGGAGTGGCTGTTGAAGAACGGGCGGCGCGTGATCGCCTGTCCGGCATGGGACATCGAGAACACCGCCTTCGCGCCCGGCGTCCGCGCTGCGCTGGAAGAGAACCGGATGCTGATCCTCGAAATGCGCGATACCTCTGGCAACCTCGCCGCCGCAGAAGCCCGCAACCGATTCGTTTTGAAACACGCCGATGCGTTGTTTGTTCCGCATGTGGCGAAGGGCGGGATGTTGGAGAGGTTGTTGAAAGAGCGATAAGGGCGAGGCAGGCCTCGCCCGTACACCGGATTAGGTGCCGGGGGTGATTTGCCAGGTGCAGGGGAGGTGGAAGACGCCTTCGGCGGTGGATTCGTTTTTGACGGAGAAGGGGTACCAGTCTTCGAGGCGGTGGTATTGGGTGGCGTGGTCCCAGGAGTGGACGGAGAGGGAGAGGAAGTATTTGCCTTCCATGAGGGAGAGGGGGTCGAGCTTGAGGCGGACGGTGCCTTCGCCTTCGAGAGGCGGGACGGGGACGTTCATGATCTGGGTGTTGGTGCCGAAGATGAAGAAGCCGTTGCCGGTTTTGAGGGAGAAGCCGAAGACGGCCTGCTCTATGCGCTTTTTGGCGACGTAGTGGATTTCGACGGTCATGGATTGACCGGTGGTGAAGGTGGTAGCAGGTTTTCCGCTGCGATCGAGGAGGCGCACGTCTTTGATTTCGACTTCGCGGGTACCGTGTTCTTCGACGTTGAGATGGCCAATGCGCGCCATGTAGGTCTTGAGGTAGGTGAGGATGACGTCGTTGGGGTTGCCTTGCGCGACGAGGCTGCCCTGGTGGATAAGTTTCACGTCGTCGCAGAATTGTTCGACGGTGACGAGGTCGTGGGTGACGAGGAGGATGGTTTTGCCCTGTTTCTGAAAGTTGCGGATGCGCTCGAGGCATTTCATCTGAAACGCGAGGTCGCCGACGGCGAGCACTTCATCCACGAGCAGAATTTCCGGATTCATCTCGACGGCGACGGCGAAGCCGAGTCGGACGTACATGCCGCTGGAGTAGTTGCGGACGGGCATGTCAATGAAGTCGCGGAGTCCTGAGAATTCGATGATGTGGTCCATGCGGCGCGCGACGTCTTCGCGCGGGATGCCGAGGACGGCGGCGTTGAGGAATACGTTCTCGCGCCCGGAGAGGTCGGGGTGGAAGCCTGCACCGAGTTCGAGGAGGGAGGAGATGACGCCGTGGGTGCGAACGGTGCCGGTAGTGGGCGTGATGGTGCCGGCGATGAGGCCGAGGAGTGAACTCTTGCCGGATCCGTTGGGGCCGACGACGCCGACGCTGGCGCCGCGGGGGACGGTGAAGGATACGTCGCGCAGCGCCCAGAAGATTTCCGATTGCTGCTGCTTCCATCCGCGGATGAGCATTTCGCGGAGCGACGCTTTTGCGATGCCGCGCAGGCGGTAGCTCTTGCCGAGGTTCTCAACTTCTATGGCGGGTGTAGGCATGGCGGGGCGAATTAGAGCAGGTCAGCAAAGTCTTTCTGCAGTTTTTGGAAGAGGCGATAGGACAGCACAAAGAGCAGGACGATGAGGCCGAAGGAAACGAGCGCCATCGGCTCGCGCGGAAACGGGATTTCGGCGGTGATGACGCTGCGGTAGGCGGTGATGATGACGGTGAGCGGGTTGAGGAAGAAGAGTTTGGGCGCCCACGGGTATTTCTCCGCGTGGCGGGTGACGAAGTCGAGGTTGTACATCACGGGGCTGACGAAGAACCACGCGCTGAGGAGGATTCCGACGAGGTGCTGCGCATCGCGCACGACGACGTTGATGCCGGCGAGGAAGAGCGCGAGCGCGAGGTTGAAGATAAGGTGGACGGCGATGACGACAGGGAGCAGCCAGAGCCATGCGCTGAAGTGATTGCCGGTGGTGTGAAAGAGAATTGCCACGAGCGGGAACTGGACGATGAGGCTCATGGCGTAGGTGATGGTGTTGGCGAGGGTGGCGGAGAGGGGGAGGATGATGCGCGGGAACGACACTTTCTTCACGAGATTGGCGTTGCCCGCGATGCTGTTGAGGCCGGAGTTGACGCACTGCACGGTGAACTGCCAGGCGAAGACGCCGATGATGACGTCGGCGAGCGGAACGCCGCGTCCGCCGAGGAGGCGAAGAAAGAAGACGTAGATGAGCGCCATGCCGAGCGGGATGAGGACGCTCCAGAGGAAGCCGAGGACGGAGCCGCGGTAGCGGAGTTTCAGCTCGCGCGAGGCGAGGTTCCAAAGCAGTTCGCGATGCTGGGTGACGGCGGCAATGAGACTCATGGCGCGGTTGCCGTCGTTTTGACGACGCCCTCCAGCAAAAGAGAAACGCGGCCGCGACCTGCGCCGGATTCGACGGCGGAAATGGAAATTTCCGCCGCGCGCCAGGGTGGGTTTTGCGCGGCGAGCGCATCGAGTGTTGTGCCGAAGTCTGCGAGGTTCACGTTGGGAATGGTAACCTGCGCGCGCTGGACTGACCAGTTTTCGCTGATGCGCTCGCGCTCTTTTTCGCGGACTTCGGCGGTCCAGGTGGGGCGCTGTGTGCGCATCCAGTCGGCGATGTTCAATGCGGGGCCATTTTTTGTGGTTTCCGCGAGCGTGGCGCGATCTGCAGCGACGCGCTGCGCGGCTTCGTGCAGGCGTTGCCAGTCGGCCTTGCGCCGCTCGATTTGCGCGATGCGGGAGGGGGTGTCGCGCAGAGTCCGCACAGAAAATGCGAGTGCGGCGATCGCGAGCGCGATCACCAATGCGGTGGGGAACCATTGGAACGGGCGCGCGCTCATTGCTCGCCCTTCAGTGAAAAGTGTACGCGCTCGTCAGCGCCTGCATCGCTGCGATCGAGTTCGATGCGCCATCCGTCGCCGGTGAAGGCGGCAGCGAGGCGTTCGCCGTCGTTCCAGTCCTCCGCAGTTCCGTTCAGAATGAGCGAGTTGGGACGGATGACGAGGTTGTGGAAGGTGATTCCGTAGGGTTGCGCCACGCGCAGGAGTTGGGCGAGGAGTTGTTCTGCGCCGGGCTCGCGCGTGCGGTTGAATGCGGCCCAGCCTGCGGCTTGCGATTCGAGGGCGCGTTGCGCGGCGAGCGTTTCCTGTCCGCGCGGGAGCCGGTCCGTCCCGGCGACGAGTGCGGCCTCCGATTCGAGGCGCCGCTGCCACTGATCGCGCGCGCGGTTGAGCAGTGTTGTCCACGCAACATTGATGCCAATGAGGAGCAACGCGGCGGCGCCGAGCGCCCAGAGTCGTCCGCGTGCGGAGCGCTGTGCGTGTGCGGTGGCGGCGGGATGCGCGTGTGCGCCCTGTCGAAGATTTCCCTCGAAGCTTTCTCCGGTGAGGAGCCCGGTTGCGAGGCTGCGTGCGAGGAAGGTGGCCGGGTCGCGGTGTGTAATCTCTTTGCAGGCGCCGTCGGGAGAGAGCGCTGCGGCGATGGCGCGTCGGAGTTCGGGTTTATCCGCTCCGGGTCCGCACCAGGCGAGGTGCCAGTCGCCACCGTTTGCGCGGTCGCGCTGCGCGCGCCACCAGAGGGCGAGGCGCTGTGCGGCGCCGGTTTGCGTATTCAGAAGTTCGGCGGCGGGTTGGCGCAGGCCGGTCGCGGCATCGAGGCCGCGTCCGCTTCCGGCGACGAGGCCGGTGCGGTCGTCGCCGAGATAGATGAGGAGGCGGTTCTGCTCGCGGGCGAGTGGCGCTTCTTCGACGCTTTGTCGCCAGAGCGCGATCGCTTCGTGTTCGAGGACGAGTGGATCAATGCCCGCCTGATTGAGGCGGTTGAGATATGCCGCGACATCTTCCGTACGCGCGGCAACGGCGAGGGTTTCAATATCATTCTGCGGCGTGCGCGCGAGATTGAGAAATGAATATGCGCACGACTCGAGCGGGAACGGCAGTTCGATATCGAGCAGCGAGGGCAGGACGCGCCGCGCCTTTTCGATGGAGGGCAGCGGCGCGGTGAGGCGGCGGATGAACGCGAGGTGGATCGGCAGTGCAGCGGCGCAGGGCGCCGTGTTGCCTGCCTCTGCGGCGCGAAACTCGAATGTGCCGCGCTTGCGTCGGCCTTCGATTGCGGTTGCGCGGGCGCTGCCGAAATCTACGCCGCGCGCGACTGATGCGGCTCGGCCCATCAGGACGGCTCCTCCACCCACTGCAGGATGTGCACGCGGCCATCGCTTTCGCGTTTGACCATGACATCGAGGCCGACGCGGCGACCGTCCTGTTCTGCGAGCGCGCGGATCCGGAAATATTGACTGCGCACATCGAGATACGGGCGCAGGCGATCGAAGGCTTCGGGGCCTGCTGTGACTGAAAAGACGTCGAGCTGCCGGATGGGCCGGATTTCGCGAAGCGTGAGTACGGTGTTGACGAGGGCGTCCTGATCAATGCCCATCACAGCGCGGAGCGTTTCGCGCGAGGCGGTGTTGACGTTGACGGGGATGGGGTGTGTGCGCGGGACCGGAATGAGCGCGACGTGGTCCACGAGACTCGCGTCGAATCCGTCCAGCGTGCTTTCGCGCGGGCGACGCGCGAGTTGCTCCCGGGACCAGCCGTCAATATTCAGAATTTCCCGCCAACCATACAGCGCGCGGTCGGGGCAGGTGGCGGGCGGGTTGAGTCGGCGATAGAAGTCCGCCTCGCGGGACCCGCTGTTATCTTCGTCAACAAAATCGCGCAGTGCCGCCGTTCGTGCGGCCGGTGAAAAATCGCCGCAGAGCGTCTGGATATCCATTGCAATGTCATCGCTTGTGCGCCGACCGGGGGCGGGGGGGGCGGCGAGGTTGTTGAGATCGAACCGCGCTTGTTCGTCGCGGATGGTGACGCGCGTGGCGATGCCGAGGGGGGACTCCTCTTCAACCCGCACGGCCCAGGTATCGTTGGTGGTGTCCACCGTCAAATCGTCGTCGTCTGCGAGGCGCTGGAGAGCGGCGCGGGCGGCCTCGGCGGCGGCCATACGCAGGCGGGTTCGCTCCTGATTGGCCTGTTGGCGGATGCTGCGCGTGCGGGAGAGCGCGTGGGATTGGAGCAGGAGTGCGGCGATCAGGCCGACGAGAATGAGTAGGAGGATTAGCACCCCGCCGCTTTGCGTGGCGTGTGCGGCGGAGCGTCGGTCGCGTCCACGTGCGTTGTAGATCGCGCTCTGCTTCCGACGCATCCGGCGGCTTGGCGAGCGGCGATCTTTTATGAACTGCGGGAACGTGAAGAGGAAGAAACGCAACAGGAGAATTGCCAGTCCCGCGCCACCGAACCAGGCCGCAAACACGAGGAGTTGTTTCGACTGCGACTGCGGCGCATACATCGCGCGGGCGAGAAAGAGAATCGCCGTCACCATCGGAATGACGCCCACCACGAGCATGAGGAGCCGGATCCGCCGATGCGAGCCGCGAAACGCGGTGGTTGTTGATCTTTCGCGAGGAGCAGACATATTTCGTTCACTATGCGACAGGCCCCGCAGCGCTTCCAATCTTTTCCGCACGCAAAAGTCTTTGAAGTCCGGCGGGGAAACGGGGTACACTTTGCAGTGCAGCGTTTTCAAGAGCATCAGCGTATGAGCGATATCAACTTTGATTGTCCCAAGTGTGGCCAGAACCTCGATGCGCCCCCCGACATGGTGGGGTTGTTTGTGGAGTGCCCGTCCTGCGCGACTATTATTAAGGTGCCTGCCGCACCCGGCGCGCCGTCGTCATATCACGCCGAAGAACAGGTGCCGGACAAGCCAGAGTTTGTTACGCCCGCCAAGCAGGAAGACAAGGGCAGCACCATGCGCATTGATATTCCGAGCGAATACCGCATGCCGCCGCCGACCACGCGCAAGTTCAACATCAAGCGGACGGGGCGCTGATTCGCCGCTTCTCTACGGGCGCGGCTTCGGGTAGGGTGATGGAACGTCGCTAAGCGGCGTCTCTTTAATAAGGTGAGGGCACTATGAATCGAGTTGCGAGCTGGGGTGTTCTGTGTGTTGCCGGATTTGTGCTTTTGTGCGCATCCGCGCGCGCCGAGTTTGTGCGGGGCGACATCAATCAGTGGGGAACGAACCATTGGATGACGCTCGATACGGCGTTCGGCAACGTCTACATGGCGACGGTCACGGCGACGAATACCGCCGCGAGTTCGAGCTTCAAGTTTGACCGCTTCGGCAACTGGGTGACGAACTGGGGCAATGCGAGCGGGTCCACCAATGCAGCGAAGAACAGCTCCGTGGGTCTCGCGAAATTCAATGGTGGAACGAACAACAACCTGCCGCTCGGCGGGCATACAAACGGCTATCGCTACACCTTCCGCCTGGGCGACCCGAGCTATTACTGGGACCGGCCGTATGTGGTGATGGAGACGTCGGGTGACCCGGTGTCGCCGACGAGTGTATCGGACAACAGCGCGGTGGCTTCAACGGGCGTGGTGAGCGTGGCGATCGGTTTGAGTGCGGCGAAGAGTGCGCAGGAGTCCGTGTGGGTTCGTTATTCGACGGATGTGAATTTTGGCAGCAGCGCACTGGCGCTGGCGAGCGGGAGCGGGACGAACTACACGGCGACGATTCCGGCGCAGGCCGCGGGCGCGCGGGTGTATTACTACGTGCTGACTTCAACGATGCCGTCGAACGTGCTGGCGGCGAATGTGGACCTGAGCACGCTGCGCGGCAAGACGGCGGGGGCGACGAATTTCAGCTATCGCGCGGGCGCGATGAACGTGTGGCACTTCCCGACGAATGCGGAGCCGAGCGGCGCGTTCATGCGCAATCCACCGACGAACGGGATGTCCGCTTCGCAGGCGGTATATTTTTATAGCGGCGCGCAGACGGGCGGTGTCGGCAACGCGGCGAATCAGTCGGGGATGCAATTGGTTCACCGCCTCGTGGGCGGCAGCGGATGGACGACGACTAACGCCTCATTCGATGTTGCGTCCGGCAACAACGCCTATTGGATTGCCGCCATCGCGGCGGATACGTATGTGGCGACAAACGAGATCGAATACTACCTGCGCGTGACGGCGACGGACCACAACACGACCTACATCGGAACGAAGGATAACGGAGTCGGCAACGTGCTGTTTTTGAGTGAAGCGGCGGCGCAGGCGGCGACGTTCCGGTTTTCGTACGGCGCGGGGGCGAATCTTGGCAATGCGTGGCACATTCCCGCGAATGCCGAGCCGCCGGGCGTTTCGATGCGGAACCCGCTCAACGCGTTCACGAACAACGACGTGTATATCTACAACGGGAATCAGTTCCAGGGCTCGGGCACGCCGGGCGATCAGAGCGGCGGCGTGTTGTATCACCGCTTGGTCGGCAGCGGCTCGTGGGCGTCCACGAATCTCTCGTTCGACAGCCAGCAGGGGAACAACAAGTATTGGTCCTCGCGCATTCCGGCGGGAACGTACGTGGCGACGAACGAAGTCGAGTATTATTTGCGGATTGATTACACCGACCGCGGCACTACGTGGGTTGGCGCGACGAATAGCGGTGCGTTTTCGACGACCTTCGCGCTCGAAACCGATGCGCAGGCTGCACCCTTCACCTTTAAGTATGGCGGCGCGCCGGGCACGGAGGCGGGCTTCCTCTGGCACAACTCGAATCGCGTGGTCGTCAGTTCGGGCTCGGTGCAGTTCTGGGTGAAGATTGGCTATTCCGATGGCGGCAGCAACCGCTGGGTGGACAACGCGGCGCTGTACTACACGACGGACGGCAGCGCGGTAAGCGTATCGGGCAAGGGCACGGGATCGGGCAGTACGCAGGTTGCGATGCTGTCGTTCGATCACGACGAGGAGGATTCATCGCCGAACGGCAATGCGATGTGGTGGCAGGTGACGGTGACGAATCTGCCGCTGACCGGCGACATTCACTATAAGATTGGCGCGTGGAAGGGCGCGGGCTTGCAGCGCTTTGCCGAATACAACACGGAGGCGCAGGACGACAAGGAGTTCGTGTTCTCGCTGCACGTTCCGGGCGCGGACGGGCTGGTGGTGAACGGAAAGAACGCGGACTATTCCGCGACGAAATTCTTTGTGGACGAGCGCGCGGGCGAATCGCATGCGGTGTCGGTGACCTACACGATTCCCGGCACGGGCACGATTGATAAGGTCGAGATATTCTCGAACCTGGACCGGCGTGATTTTGCAGACGTAGATATTAACGGCGACTCGATTCCCGACGGCATCAAGCCGCCGGACGGGAACAGTATCACCACAAACGACACGGGCGCGTATTTCCGCGCCTATCCGATGACGTCGCTCGGCGGGCGCGAGTATGCGTGGACGGGGACAGCGAGCCGGACGGGCGCGTATCGTCTGACCGCGCGCTACAAGCTTTCGGGGAATACGAACTGGTTCTGGTATTCGAGCGAAGGCCGCCGCGATCACGCGATTGTCGTATCGCCGCGCAAGGCGCTGACGATGACGCTCTATGAGGTCAACCCGCTCACCGTCAAGGCGACGAACAACGACAAGAACGGGCGCAGTACGTTCGCGGATCTGCTCGACGGAAATCAGGACAGCTTCACGAACTTCAATCTCGGCTACTTGAACAAGCTGCAGGTCAACAGCCTCTGGTTCCAGCCGATCCATCCCAGCGCGGACACGACGCGCGGCGATCCGAGCGGCTACGAACCGGGCAGTCCGTATGCGACGCGTGACTATTTTGCCGTCGCGCCGATCCTCGGCCGCGATGACACCGCCGCGGGCGCAATGGCGGAGTTCACAAACTTCGTGCATCAGTGCGATACCTTCACCGGCAGCGTTGGCACGGTGAACATCATGCTCGATGGCGTGTTTAATCACACCGCGTGGGATGCGGTGATGGGGCAGGGCGGCGTGGACCTCGGCCTTGCGACGAACGCAGCACAGAGTCTGCCCGGCGCGCGTCCCGGCTGGTATGCGCACTGGCAGGATTACGGCGAACCGGCGACGTTCTACAACGGCGTGTTCGACAACGATATAGCCACTGCGCCGGATCGCGGCGACTTCGGAAAGTGGGATGACGTCGCGGAGTTGTATTTCGGAAAATACTCCGCGCTCGTGCGGCACAATCCCGACAACAACGGCGATTATCTGAACGAAGACGATGTCTATGACTATGCCGGGATGAGCGCGGACAACGTCGCGCTATGGAAGTATTTCGGCTACTACACGGAGTTTTGGCTTAAGAAAACGGGGCACCCGACAAACAACCTCGATGCGGCGTATGACGACTACGGCATTGACGCGCTGCGCTGCGACTTCGGGCAGGGGCTGCCGCCGCAGTTGTGGGAATACATCATCAATCGCACGCGCAAGATGAAGTGGAACTTCGTCTTCATGGCAGAGACGCTCGATGGCGGCATTCCGGGCTATCGCTCGAATCGCCACTTCGACATTCTCAACGAGAATCTCGTTTTCCGCTTTACGCAGGAGAAGATCAATCAGTCGTGGCAGTTGCGTCAGGCGCTGGAGGACCGGCGCAACGCGTACAGCGGCGGCGCGATTCTGTTGAACCTCACCGGGCACGACGAAGTGATGCCGGACAACGATCCGTGGCTCTCTGCCTCGCGCTACGCGGCGGTGTCGTCCGTCGCGGGATTGCCGATGGTGTTCTATGGACAGGAGTGGGGCATTGGGCAGTTCAATCCGGACGATCCGAACAACAAAAACGACGGATTCCTCACCTGGCACGAGCAGAACTTCGGCAAGTGGATTCCGCACTTCAAGCAGTGGAACAAGCTCACCGTCTGGGAGCAGCACCCCGACTATTCCGAAGGCCTTCCGCAGTGGTATGGCCGCGTGAACTGGGCGCGCCACAATTCGCCCGCGCTGCGGAGCCAGAATCAGTATTTCCTCAGTCTGACCAACGGCACGGAGGAGGGCTCCATCTTTGCCGTGGCGAAATACGAAACGCCGTACGCCTCGCCCGAAACGAGCGATGTCGTGCTCGCCTTCTCGCTGTTCCTGCGACACGACGAACCGCACTTCTCAGCGACCGGCGTCTATGACCTCAAGGGCGCGTGGGGCCTGCTCGGTCTCGACACGGGCAAGACATATCGCGTGCGGAATCTCGCATCGAGCGACGCGTCCGCGTACATCACGAACGGCTGGCCGCGCACGGGTCAGGATCTGTACGACAATGGCTTCTACGTTTCGCTCGGCGGCGGCGTGGGCGCCGCGGGTATTGCGGACGACGGCGAGTTGGTGCAGTACCTCAAGATTGAGGAAGCGCCCGCAGCCGAGAACGAAGCGCCGGTGATTCATCTGCCGCCCGCGCAAATTCTCGCGCTCGGCTCGACGACGAGTTTTGTCGTCAGTGTGACCGATGCCGATGGAGATCCCGTCACGACGAACTACGCGAGCGGCCCCGCGGGCGCGACGTTCACTAACGGCGTGTTCACGTGGACTGCGATGCCTGTGTCGTTCGTGAACACGACGAATCTCGTCGTGTTCAGCGCGGATGATCAGCAGGGCGCGAGCAACAGCGTGGTGACGAACGTTGTGCAGATTGTCGTGCCGTTCGACTACGACGGCGACGGACTCGGCGACGACTGGGAGATCACGCACTTTGCCGACCTGGACGAAGGTGCGGGCGACGATGCCGACGGCGATGGGCAGTCGAACCTTGACGAGTACATCGCGGGCACCTCGCCGACGAACGCGAGCTCACTGTTCCGCGTCAATGCGATTGGGCAGAACACGAGAGTGGCTGTGCCTACCGTCTCGGGCCGTTTGTACCGTGTGTTCTACGCCGACGATAACTACACGAACGGCATCGTGTGGACACCATTCGCCAACCAGGCGGGCGGCGTTGGGACGTGGCTGGAAAACAGCGCGACCGGTGGTGTCTTCACGTTCGTGGACGACCAGACCACCAACACAACCCTCGCCCCTCCCGCACAAGGCCGCCGCTTCTACCGCGTGACGGTGGAGTGATGGGACCCTGATGACCATGATGACCTTAATGACGAGCGGTGAAAGTGCCTGAACTCTTCGACAAACACGGAGGGTTCAGGCGGCTGCACTCGTTCACGTTGGCGACGATTGTACAGCTTGAGACGCTCCGGTTTTGCCGGAAGTTTCTGACGCAGGACTCGCGCGAGCGTGGCGAGAAATTCTACGACCCCAAGGGGCGGCAATATGATCAAATGACGCAGGCGGCGCGCAGCGGGCGGCAGAATATCATCGAGGGCTCGGAGCGATCTTCGACATCGAAAGACACGGAGATGAAACTGACCGATGTCGCGCGTGCCAGTCTTAGCGAATTGCGGGGCGATTACGAAATCTTCATTCTCGACCGGGGGAAATTGCCATGGTCAATTCAATCGCCGGAGGCGCGCGAGATAAACGCGATAAGACTGGATGATGCGCCGTTCAATCAGGATATGGTTCACGAGTCGGCAAAGCACGCGCTGGAGCAGCGAAAAAAATATGCGCGCTGGCTCGATGACGAGGATCCGGTGACCGTCGCTAACGCAATGCTGATCATCATCAGCCGGGCGCTAAGGATGCTCAAGGGTCAGATTGCCGCGCAGGGTCGATCGTTTGAAGCAAGTGGCGGTTTTAGCGAGCGGCTCACGACCAGACGGGTTGAGGCGCGTGAGCGTCGGCGAACGGAAGAGAGCCCCAAATGCCCGCAATGCGGCAAGCCGATGCGTCGGCGAAGGTCGGCCAAAGGAGAATTCTGGGGGTGTTCCGCGTATCCGGAATGCAAGGGGACAAGAGAGGTTTGAACGGAGGACCGTATTGACCATATTGACCTTAATGACGAAGAGGTCAGTAGGGTCAATAAGGTCATTAGGGTCATTGGAGTGTCTTTTGATGAAGCGGTTGGTTTTCTGTTTTGCAATGTGCCTGTTTGTGGGCGGGGTGTGGGCGGAGGGGCCGGCGCGGCGGGTGGTGAGTTTGGCGCCGTCGCTGACGGAGCTGATTTTTGACGCGGGGTGGGGGGATCGTCAGATCGCGAGATCGGATGCGTGCGATTTTCCGCCGGAGGCAGTGGCGCTGCCGGTCGCGGGATCGTTCGGGCGTCCGAACGTGGAGTGGCTGTTGCGCGAGAAGCCGGATCTGGTGGTGAGTACGGATTTGGAACGGCCGGGATTGGCGAAGACGCTGCGGGAAGCGGGAATCGAATACCGGCGGCTGCCGTGCGAGAGTTGGGAGCAGATGCTCGACGCCGTGCGCGCGCTGGGTGAAGCGCTGGGCGATGAAGCGGGCGCATCGAACTGGATCGCGCGGGCGCAAACTCGGCGCGATGTGCTGGCGCGGCGCGTGGATGCGTTCTGGGAGGGAAAGGAGAGACCGCGCGTTTATTTTGAGGTGTGGAGCGATCCGCTGACGACGCCGGGGCACGAGTCATTCGTGACGGATCTAATTTCGCTGGCGGGTGGGCGTAGCATCGGGGCCGAGCTGCGCGATTCGTATGCACATGTGAGCGCGGAGTGGGTGCTGTCGGAGAATCCGGATGTGATTGTGCTGGCGTACATGATTCCGCGCGCGGAGCCGAGTGCGGCATATTTGGCGCGGCGACCGGGATGGAAGTCGCTGCGCGCGCTGAAGAGCGACGCGATTTGCACGACGATTCCGGCAGAATGGCTGTTGCGTCCGGGGCCCCGCTGGATGCAGGGGGCGGAGGCGCTCGACGCGTTTCTGGAGGGGCGGATGAGCGCAGGTGCCTTTGCGCCTTCACAATAATTCCGCGCTTCTGATAGAGTGAACGGAATGAAAGGCATTATTCTGGCAGGCGGTTCGGGGACGCGGCTGTATCCGATTACGCGGGTGGTGAGCAAGCAGTTGCTCCCCGTGTACGACAAGCCGATGATTTATTATCCGCTGTCGGTGCTGATGCTGGCGGGGATACGCGAGATTCTCATTATTTCGACGCCGAGCGATTTGCCGCGTTTCCGCGAGTTGTTTGGGGACGGGCAGCAGTTCGGTTTGCGGTTGAGTTATGCAGAGCAGCCGAGACCGGAGGGGTTGGCGCAGGCGTTTGTGATTGGCCGCGAGTTCATCGGCGGCGATTCGGTGTGTTTGATTCTGGGCGACAACATTTTCTTCGGACACGACCTTTCGAGTACGCTGCAGCGGGCGGGCGGATTGGAGTCGGGCGGGTTGATTTTTGGCTACCGGGTGAAGGATCCGGAGCGCTACGGGGTGGTTTCGTTCGATGCGTCGGGCAAGGTGTTGGACATCGAGGAGAAGCCCCTGAAGCCGAAGTCGCGCTATGCGGTGCCGGGTCTTTATTTCTATGACAATTCGGTGGTGGACGTGGCGGCGAAGTTGAAGCCGTCACCGCGCGGCGAGTTGGAGATTACGGATGTGAACCGGATTTTTCTGCAGCGTGGCGCGCTGCGGGTGGAGCTGTTGAGCCGGGGAATTGCGTGGTTGGACACGGGGACGCACGAGTCGCTGTTGCAGGCGGGAAACTTTGTGCAGACGATTGAGGAACGGCAGGGGTTGAAGATGGCGTGTCTGGAGGAGATTGCGTACCGGCAGCGATGGATCAGCGCGGACAGAGTGCGCGAGCTGGCGGCGCCGTTGGCGAAAAATGAATATGGCCAGTATCTATTGCGGATGCTGGAGGAATAGACCGTAGACCGTAGACTGTAGACTGTGTATGAGGTTCACACGATTAGAGATTCCGGACGTGATTCTGGTTGAGCCCGATGTGTTTGGCGATGCGCGGGGCTTTTTTATGGAGACGTTTCACGCGGAGAAGTATGCGGCGGGCGGGGTGGATCGGCGGTTTGTGCAGGATAATTTTTCGTTTTCGCAGCGGGGCATTTTGCGGGGGCTGCATTTTCAGTTGCGGCGGCCGCAGGCGAAACTGGTGTTTGTGGTGAGCGGCGAGGTGTTTGATGTGGCGGTGGATGTGCGGCGGGGGTCGCCGACGTTCGGGGCGTGGTGCGGGCGGATATTGTCGGGAGAGAACCGGAATCAGTTGTTTATTCCGGAGGGATTCGCACACGGATTTTGCGTGCTGAGCGAGTCGGCGTCGTTCATGTACAAATGCAGCGAGTTTTACGACGCGTCGGACGACCGGGGGATTGCGTGGAATGATCCCGACATCGGCGTGAAATGGCCAATTTCGGAGCCGCTTCTTTCGGCGAAGGACCAGCGCCAGCCGTTGTTGCGGGACTTGGGTGTGGATGGATTGCCGGTGTATGCGGGCGGCGGCTGATGGCGGGTGTGCGCGGCTTTGGGGGTTGTGCGGGGGCAGGGGGTTGGGTTAGGGTTGCACAATGAGTTGGCGCGTTCGATTGCAGCTGGTTGGATTGATGGCGGCGGTGGCGCTGTTCGGCGGCTGCTATTTGCGCGATGCGTATCGGCCGCGCCCGCCTGCGGCGCAGAAGCCGAAGGAGTTTGTGCTGGAGACAACGGGGTACTGTCCGTGTTCGGCGTGCTGCGGGTGGACGCGGAACTGGTGGGGGCGCCCGACGTATGCCTCGGGTCCGCTGAAGGGGAAGGCGAAGCGGGTTGGGCAGACGGCGAGTGGCACGATGGCGAAGCCGGGGACGATTGCGGCGGATACTTCAATTTTTCCGTTTGGCACGGTGATGTATATCCCGGGGTACGGGTATGGGCGGGTGGAGGACCGCGGGGGGGATATCAAGGGGTATCACATTGATTTGTTCTATCGGTCTCACTCGCGGGCGCTGGAGCATGGGCGGTATAAGGAGCGGGTCAAGGTCTGGCTACCGCCCAATTCGCGCGGCGCATCGGGCGCGTCGGTGAGCGCGCGCTGAGTGTGGCTTCTTTCAATTTCGCAAAAAATCGAAAGAGGTGTATCGTTTTAACCTCGTGCTGCGTTATTTAAGTTTATACGCTGGTTTCAGGAGCGCTTGAGTATGGCAAATCGCAGTTTCTCTTCACTGGTTTTCTCGTTGGCGATGGTGCTGGGTTTTGTGGGGGCGGCGGGGGCGCAGTCGTCGCGGCCCGGGATTGGCTCGATTCCGTATGCAGATGCGGGGGGGACGGGGGTGACCTTTCGCGTGTGGGCGCCGAATGCGTCGAGCGTGAGTGTGAAGGGGCAGTTCAATGGCTGGGCGTCGTCGGCGCTGACGAAAGAGGGGGCGTCGGGTTATTGGTCGCGCGATGTGGCGGGGGCGCAGGTTGGGCAGGAATACAAATACACCGTGAACGGGGCGGATCACCGCGATCCGCGTGCGCGGCGGGTGACGAATTCGAATGGCAATTCGATCATTTATGATCCGACGGCCTTTGACTGGGGCGGGGTGAATCCGGTGCTGCCATGGAAGAACGACTTGGTGATTTATGAAATGCACGTCGGCACGTACAACGCGGAGTCGTGGGTGCCGAATACGTTTGATCAGGCGATCCAACGGCTGGATCACCTGGTGAATCTCGGCGTGAGCGCGGTGGAGGTGATGCCGGTTGCCGAGTTCGCGGGAGATAAGAGTTGGGGCTATAACCCGGCGGATCCGTATGCGATCGAGAGCGCGTTGGGCGGGGCGGATGCGTTCAAGCGATTTGTGAAGGCGTGCCACGAGCGGGGGATCGCGGTGTTGGTGGACGTGGTGCACAATCACTATGGGCCGAGCGATCTTTCGCTGTGGAAGTTTGACGGGTGGGGGGCGAAGGGCGGGATCTATTTCTACAACGACTCGCGCTCTTCGACGATGTGGGGCGACACGCGGCCGGATTTTGGGCGGCCGGAGGTGCGCAGTTTCATCAGCGACAACATCCAGATGTTTCTTGAGGAATACAAGGTGGATGGCTTCCGCTGGGATTCGGTGTGGAGCATTATTTATGCGAACAACGGAGGCACGCATCTGGCAGACGGCGAGGCGATGCTGCGCGACATCAACTGGATGATCAAGACGGGGTTCCCGGGGCGCATCACGCTGGCGGAGGACAACGCATACGACTTCAACATGAATTTCGACAGCCAATGGGACGTTCCGTTTGCGGAGCACATCAAGTGGCAGGTGACGCAGGGCAGCGACAGCGCGCGCAATATGCAGTGGCTGGCGGATAAGATTGGCGGGTGGAACAGTCTGAATCGCGTGGTGTATAGCGAGTCGCACGACACGGTGGGCGCGATGAATGGGAAGCAGCGGCTTCCGCGCGACATTGACGGGAGCAATCCCGCGAGCATCTGGGCGCGCAAACGGCAGTTGCTGGCGGCGGGCGTGGTGATGACGTCGCCCGGAATTCCGATGATTTTCCAGGGACAGGAGATGAACGAGGACTGGGCGTTTGCTGCGGAGACGTCGCTGCGGTGGAGTTTGACGAATACGTACAAGGGGATTGTGCGGTCTTATGGCGATTTAGTTTCGCTGCGCCGGAATAAGCGCGGCGTGACGCAGGGGTTGAAGGGCACGGGGGTGAATGTTCATCACAAGGATGATGTGAACAAGGTCATTTCCTACTTCCGTTGGGATGCGGGTGGCGGCGCGGATGATGTCGTGGTGGTGGCGAACTTCTCGTCGAAGATATTCACGAACGGGAGCTACAAGGTGGAGTTTCCATCGCCGGGGACGTGGTACCGGCTCTATAACGGAGATTCGACAAATTACGCGAGTGACTTCGGGAACATCGGGATGCAGGCGAGCGTTTCGGCGTCTGGCAGTCCGCCGAAGGCCGGGGTGGATATGGGGAGCTACAGTCTTCAGATATTCTCAAAGCAGGCCCCGGCGACGGCGGGCAGTCTAGCGTTATCGCCTGCGATGCCGACGGGTTGCGTGCCGGTGCAGATTGTGTATTCGACGTTGGCGGGACCTTTGAGCAACGCAGCGCAGATCGTGGCGGCGGTGGGGGTGAACGGGTGGCAGAGTACATCGGATCTGACGCTCACGAAGACGAACAACCAGTGGGTCGGGGAATATTTGATTCCGGTGGGGACGTACGCGCTGGATGTCGCGCTCCACAACGGTGCGGTGAGCAATCGCGTGTGGGACAACAATCTGGGCGCAGATTGGCATTTCCCTGTTGCGGAATGCGCGACGATCCCGTCCTCGGCAACCGTGAGTCCTTCCACGCCGCAAGGCTGCGTGCCGGTGACGGTGACATATACGGAAGGAGCAGGGCCGCTGCTGAACGCGAGCAACATTGTGCTGTCTATCGGGCGAAACGGCTGGCAGGACATTCAGGAATTGGCGATGACAGAGGAGTCGCCCGGAGTGTGGTCGGCTGTGAAGTCCATCCCCGACGACACGTGGCAGCTCGATTTCGTATTCCACAACGGCGCGGTGAGCAATCGCGTGTGGGACAATCGCAACGGCAAGGATTGGCGGGTGTATGTGATCAACTGCGTGGACTCGCTGCTGCCATCGGTGACCATCACGAACCCATCGTCCGACATCACCGTGTCGAACGCGGTGAATCAATTCACTGTGAAAGGAACGATCGGGCCGGGCATCGTCGGACAACTGCACTGGACCAACGAAACTGCGGGCACCGGAGGAACCATTCCTGCGTCGAGCAACTGGGCGCTGCCCTCGCAGAGTCTGGTTGAGGGTATTAATCTGATCCGAGTTTCGGGAACGAACAGCGCGGTGAATCCGAACGCTGCATCGCGCGATTCGGCGACGAATGACGCGTATGCATCCGGTTGGAGCAATGGGTCGAACGGGGGCGTCGGCTGGGGCGGAGGCTGGCAGATTAATGCGACGGATAATTCCGGCGTGTGGCTTGCGTCGGGTGCAGGAAATTTGAAGATCGGCACAAAGGCGTGGGCGCTGTGGGCGAATAGCGGAGGGTTTGTTGAGGCGATCCGTCCGCTGGCAGGAACACTCGGCGTGGGCGATGTACTGCAAATGAAATTCCAGAACAACTTCATTGATAATGACGCCTCGACCGGTATCGGGTTGCGGAATCGCTTCGGTCAGGCGCTCGTGGAGTTCTATTTCGTTGGCGGAACGACGAACTATGTCGTGAACGATGCAGGTGGATCGCGCGGGACAGGTGTGGCATGGACGGGCAATGGACTCAATCTAGCCATCGAACTGACGACGCCGACGACCTATCGTCTGCTCGTCAACAGCAACGAAGTTGCAACCGGTGAATTGAAACCCGCGTCTGAAACCGCGGTGTCGCATTTCCGCGTCTGGAACTACACGGCAGGCGGTGGAGAAGATTACAATCTCTATTTGGAGGACCTTCGCATTGATGGTCCGGCTGAACGGGAACACAGCGTCTATCAATCGGATGTGACCATTACGCGCCAGAGCAGTCCCTATAGCGATTCGGACGGAGACGGATATTTGAACTGGGAAGAAGAATTCGCGGGAACGGATCCGTATAACGCCAGCTCGCACCCGCCGAATATGCCGCTGCTCCCACCGAATATCGCCAGCTACATCGAGATTAAGAACTCAACCCCGGGTCGCTGGTATGAGCTGCAGGTGACGACGAATCTGCTCCTGCAGCCGTGGGATTCCTTCGGCGATGTGAGGCAACAGGGCAATGGCGGAAGCATCTGGCTCGACTTCACCACGCGCGTAGACAACGCGTTCTACCGGATGTCTATATACTGATTCTGCCAAAGCAGACCGTGGACGCGGGCTGCGTTTTCGGCGGATCAGTTCGCGTCGGGAGTTTCCGCGTAGAAGAGGAAACGTACCATGGTGCCGAACCAGAGGAGGATGCCGATTATCCACGTGATGGCGGCGTAGGCGTAGTGGGTGAATTGGCGGGAGTCTATCCAATCTGCTGCGACGCGGGTGAGCATGGCGAGGGTAGCGAATCCGAATATCCACCAGAGGACATTCCAGTTTGCGCGGAAGAGTTTCTTGAATCCGCCGTGCGCGACGATGACGCGGGTGGCGACGGAAAAGATGAGGAGCGCCAGTCCGTTGATGTAGACGATGTGCAGCCAGGCGAGGCGGATCTGGCTCCAAAACGGAACGATCAGAAAACCGATGGGAATCGCCATGAGGGAGAGGCGTGTCAGCCAGGCGATCGCGCCCGGATTTTCCTGGCGGCGATGAACGGGCAGGTGTTTTGCGAGGAAATAGACGAGGAGCAGTCCGCGCAGGAGGTTGCCGGTGCGGATGTAGCCCAGCGCTTCAATTGCGATGGTGGCGATCACGATGAGGCCGAGCAGGCCCATATACAGCATCTCGCGGAGGCGACCATGCGGACGCGCGGCGAGTAGGTGCGGCGACTGGCGGCGCGGATAGCCGACGAAGACAGGGAGAATGAACGCGCCGATGCCCATGATCGGGAGGAGCAGGAACGCCTGGTTCAGGAGGAGCTTGCTGAAGGGTTGTGCAAAGGCGGGCAGCGGGGTGTAGAGGTCCACGACGCTCAGCGTGGATCCAATGAGGGCGCATGTGACGCCCAGGAATACCATGGGGAGTCCGGGGGGCGCGGGATCTTTTCGCTTGGGCAGGCGCACGGTGACGCAGAGGAGAAAGAAAAGTAGTGTGCTGGCGAAGACGATGTCGCCTGCAACGGGATGCAAGGTGAGATGAAGGACGTTTGCCGCGAGGATACCGCCGCACCAGAGCAGGATTTCGCCGATCGAGAAGTTCGGCATCATGAGCATTTGCGGAACTGCGGTGCCGAGGAAGCCGAGGATGAAGCAGGCGGCAAAGCCCTCGATCATCATGCGGGCGTGCGGCGTTCCGGGGTAGAATGAGATTCCCTTATAGAGGAAAAGCGGCCACAGGCTTACGCCGATGAGGGCGAGTACTGTGCCGAGGGGGAATAGCAAACGATAGGGTTCCGCTTCGCGCCAACGAACATTCATCTTTCAAATACCTCTCGAAAAAACTGCTCCCCGAATATACGACGAATGCGCGGGAGCGAAAGCGAGAGGCGTTCAAAATTTTACTGGCCGTGCGCGTCGCTCAACGCGTTCAGCAGTGGCGCCGGATCTTCGTTGAGACCGGGCAGTTGTGCGACGATCCGACCCTCGCCGTCAAGCAGCGTGATTTGGCTGGAATGCGCGATGTCGCCATTGGGTTCTTTGCGATAGCGCACGCCGAGTACTGCGCTGAGTTCGCGCGCACCGTCTTCGGAGCTGGTCAGCAGTTGCCAGTTCGGAGCCCTAATTTCCTGACGCTCGGCGAACTTTTTGAGCACGGCGGGCGTGTCGCGCTCCGGGTCGAATGAGAACAGGGTGAAGTCAACCTTCACGCCTGCCGGCAGTTTTGCCTCAATTTTTTTCATTTCCGCCACGAGCATCGGGCAGACGTAGGTGCAGGTGGCATAAAACATCGCCACAACGCGATGCGGGCCGCGCAGATCAGAGAGGTGGACGGTCTCGCCGTCGGCGTTGGTCCACGCCTCTTCGAGCTGATAGATGGAATCCGCCGCGACGCTTCCTGCCGCTTCATCGTCCGGATCCATTCCCACGCAGCAGTCTGCTGCCGGCGCGGGCATTGCTGTCAGCGAAAAGACGATTGCGAAAAGTGCGCCCCAAAGCGCGGAACGAGTGAGAGAGAAATGTATTTTCATGGGGAACCTTTCTGTGTGGTGGCCGGTTGCGCATCGGCCGGGGCGTCGTGTGCGCAGCGAAACCCGAGTGATGAAGTTGCCGAGCGGGCATTTAGGCTGCTGCGCAGCGCATAGCGCATGAATGCGGCATAGTCCTCGACATCGGCAGCGCCCGCCGCGCCGCTGCCGCAGAACATCGGCCGTTCGAGCGAAGAGTCTGCGCGCGATTCGCCGGTGACGAGAGAGGAGTTGAAATCTTCGACCCATTCCCAGACGGAGCCGTGCATATCCCATGCGCCCCACATATTTTTATACACGCTGCGCACGGGCTGCGTTCCGCTGCTGGCGGGCTTGCTATACCAGTTGAGAATGCGGCGGAGAAAGTTTGTATCGCCGCGCGTGTCGGCGTTGGTTTCGCTCGCGCTCGCGGCCCATTCCCATTCGGCGAGGGTGGGTAGACGCGCGCCCTTCCACTTTGCATAAGCGCGTGCAGCGAACCAGGAGACTTGGGTGACGGGATGGTCAGGGCGCGCGCCTGCGCCTAGTTCCAAATCGCCTGCCCAGTGGGCGAGATAGTGATCGTCCACGAAGAGTTTGCTGGCCTTACTCCGTTGCCAGCGGGGAACGGCCGTGACGAACTGGAGGAATTCCTCGTTCGTCACGGGCGTTTCGTCAATGAGGAAGGCCGCGACCGGTTGATCCGGTTCATTTCGGTAGAGGGGGCGATATACCCCCTCACCGACGCGAACCTGCTCGGCTCGCACGCCTGTGCATGCGAGGAGCATCATCAGAGTGATCGCGGCCTTCTTCACCTCAATGCGCGCCGATTCCGGCGCCGAATGCGGCGGCACCGCCATCGCGGATTTCGCGCACGCGCTCGGTCGTCATGCGTCCGCCCTTGTTGCCCCACGTATTGAGCACATAGGTGATCACGTCGGCGATCTGTTCGTCCGTGAGGTTCTGCGGGGTCATAACCTGGTTGTACTGCACGCCGTTGACCGTGAGCGGGCCTTCGCGTCCGAAGATCACGTACGCAGCAGCGCGATCCGGGTTTTCGTTGAAGTAGTCAGCTTTCGCCAGCGGCGGGAAGACGCTGGGAATACCCTGTCCGGTTGCCTGATGGCAGGCAAAGCAGGTCTGCTTATACACCGCTTCGCCGTTGGCCTTCTGCTGGGCGAGTGTCTTGGCCTTGCCCTCTTCCGGAGCGGGCGTGGGCGCATCGTGCGGGATGGAGCGGCCTTCCGGCTGATAGACGGAGTCCATTGTCTTTCCGCTGAAGATTTCGATGTTCGGGTCGCCTTCGACCTTGAGCATGCCGAGTGCGCCCTTGTTGAATGCGCGGAAGATGGAGTGGTCCACAAGCACCAGTGTGCCCGGCGCTTCGCACTTGAACTCGACAATCGCCGAGCCGCCCGCCGGGATAAGCGTCGTCTGAATGTTCGCATTCACGCGATCGCCACCCTCGATATAAACCTTGTCGAAGATTTCGCCGATGACGTGGAAGGACGAAACGAGGTTCGGCCCGCCGTTGCCGACGAACAGACGCACGGTTTCGCCCGTCTTCGCGTGAATCGCATTGTCGCCCGCCAGCGCGCCCACGGCGCCGTTGAAGACGACGTAGTCCGGCGTTTCATCCAGTGCCTTGTTCATGGAGAACGTCTGCAGACCCGGTTCGCCATACGCACCTTCTGTATAGAACTCGCTCTGCATCACGTAATACTCGCGATCTACCGGCGGATAGCCGTGCTCCGGTTCGACGAGGATCAAGCCATACATGCCGTTCGCGACGTGCATACCCACCGGCGCTGTGGCGCAGTGGTACACGTAGAGGCCGGGGTTGATCGGCTTGAAATTGAAGGTGGAGGTGTGGCCCGGCGCCGTGAAGGACGCCGCTGCGCCGCCGCCCGGACCCGTCACCGCGTGCAAGTCAATGTTGTGCGGCAGTTTGTTGTCCGGGAAGTTGTGCAGGTGGAATTCCACGTGATCGCCCTCGCGCACGCGGATGAACGGACCCGGCACGCTGCTGCCGAATGTCCAGAACGTGTATTCCACGCCGTCGGCTAGCTTGCCGACCAGTTCCCGCACCTCAAGATTGACCACCACCTTTGCCGGTGAGCGACGCGTGATCGGCGGCGGCACATTCGGCGCGTGTGTGAGAACGGCTTCTTCTACGGGTAGGGTCGCACCCGTTGCCGTTGTCGCCAACAAGGCTGCAACGAACAAGCCGGGGAACGCGCGCCATGCGCGCGATGATTTCGATTTCAATACGTTCACTTCTTCTTCCTCCGTTTGGCACCTATAACAACCGTTTTCCGTCTCGGCTTGCGTTTGAGACGCGATGGCATTGGCAAATTGTCGAAAATCATGCGCTCGTAGTGCTGCGCAGCGTCATTGATGATGTCTGAGACGTGTGTGTTTGCAAAAAGCGCCTTCAAGCGCTCGCGCTCCGGGCCCCACGTGCGGTGAAGCGGACAGGGCTTTGCATCGTTGCAACCCTCGAGACCCAGCAGGCAGTGGCGGAACATCGCCGGACCATCTACCACTTCGATGATCTCCATCAGCGTGATCTCTTCCGGCGGCCGCGCCAGCGCAATGCCACCCGAAGGTCCGCGACTGGATATCAGCACGCCTTTCTTTGTCAGTTCCTGCAGCACTTTCGTCAGGAAGTGAAACGGCATGTTCAAGAAATCCGACATGTCCCGAATTGAGACATACGGGTGCTCCTTCATTTGCAGCGCGGTGTACATCACCGCACGGAGCGCATAAACACAGCGAACTGATAGAACAGACATAATAATTCAGATTGTGAAGTCCGCATTCAGAGATACTGCTTTGCCCGTGCTGCGTCAAGCATCGCGTATGAAGTTTCCCGGAAAAACTTTGAAGGCGGTGGCTCGACAGTTTCCGGAGTGACCCCTAGACTCCGCGCCATCTTTGCGCAAAGGAAGGATATGAGCAATCACGGCTTTGCCATTTCGGTTATAGTTCACCTGTTGGCTGCCGCCACCTGGATTGGCGGGATGCTGTTTATGGCATTTTCGCTGATTCCCGCTGTGCGGCGACTGGATGACCCGAAGCTCCGCGCCCATCTGATTCGGGAAACCGGCATCCGGTTCCGCACCGTTGGGTGGATTTGCCTCGCGATTCTGTTTGTCTCCGGCCTCACCAATCTGGCCGCGCGCGGAATCAGCCATGCCGCACTCCTGCAGCCCGCATTCTGGGCCAGCGGCTACGGACGTATGCTCGGCACCAAACTTATCGTTTTTGTCGCCATCCTCACCATCAGCGCCGTGCACGACTGGCGAATCGGCCCGCGCGCGAGCGATGCAGGGGCAATTGATCCCCGCTCGCCCGCTGCGATCCGCCTGCGCCGCCTCGCCTCCTGGTTTGGCCGCCTCAACCTCCTCCTCGCCATCGTCATGCTCATCCTCGGCATTCTCCTGTCGCGCGGCCTGACGGGATGAGTGCATTCCGGATTGAGTCCGTCGTTGGAACAGTGCTCAATAGAGGGATGAAACCTTTGCTAATTGGATTGCTTGGCCTTTCGTTCGCGGGCATGGCGAGCGCGGATGAACCTGCGGTATCTGTTGTAGAGCGCCTGCTCGCTTCCTATGACTCTGTGCAAACCGTGCAGGCCGAAATCCGGCGCGATACGGAAGGGGCGGGTGGAAATGGCCGCCGCCTGAGCCGAGTCTATTTCAAGCGCCCCGATCATATCCACGTCGAAACAGTCACTCCCCCGCGCCGCCGTATCGTGGCGGACGGTACCAACTTCTATAGCTATATTGAGGGTGATCCCAAGGGCTACGCCCGCCCCATCTCCGAATTGGAGGGGGACTGGCTCGTCTCTCTCCGCCAGATTCCCGGCACCTCCACGGATTATCTCCTGCGCCTGCGCGGGCACCCCGAAGAGACCCTGCCCGCAACCGCGGAATACCCCGTTCGCATCGGGGTCAAGGTGGATTCGCGCTATTTTGTCCTGAGTCTGGACCCCGAGGGTCGGCTCGCCCGGTTGGAGTTCTACAATGACAGCCCGCAGGGGACGCCCGTCGTCAGCTATCTATACGAAAACTATCAGGAACTCATCCCCGGCGTCTGGTTCCCGCTTCTGCAAAAAGCCACCATGCGCTCCGGCGTGGAAGAGGTCGTTGAAATCACCCGCACCTCCAACCTTCAGGTCAACCAGCCCATCCCCGATCCCCTCTTTCAGCACGACACCTTCTTCAAGGACGTCACCTTCACAGACAACCTGGACGCCATTTACCGGCGATAATTGTGCAACGAAAATCTTGTCTATAAATCGGGAAACGACTAGGGTGTCCCTGCATCTGGAGGACCAACTAAACTATGAAACGTATACTTATGATGATGGTAGCGGGGACGTTGATGCTGTCGCTCAATGTGACCCCGGCTTCAGCGGTCAATGAAAGTCGTGGCGGCCTCATGGGCTTTATTGCCGGTTGCTGCTTCGGCATTCGCGCAGGCGGAGCCTATAACTCCGGGAAAGAAATCCACTGGCGCGAGTGGGTTCGCCTCGTTCCGATTGCCAGCCTCGTCTGCGCGATCTGGGATGGTATTGATGGCGCGAACGGGATGGAGACGTCTGACTACGCGAAGAAGTACGGCTCCGCGTTCTATTGATCGAAGCTGTGTTCACCGAAAGGTGTAGAAAAATCATCCCGGTGCTCTGCGCCGGGATGATTTTTTGTTTCGGCGGACGCGACGTTGTCGCCGCGCCCGCCGTCTCGGCCGATTTGGCCCTCGCGACAGAGCTTTATGCCGAGGGCGACTGGGCCGCAGCGCGACGCGAAGCGGAACGCGTACTTGCAGCGCAACCCGAAAGCGAAGTCGCACAACTCCTCGCTGCCGATTCCGCCCTGCAAATCAATCCGCGCGCCGGGGCCCCTCGCGTAGAACTGGATCGCCTTTCGCGCGAAGCGCAAGATTCCGCGCTGCGCGCGCGCGCGGCCTATCGTGCCGGTCAGGCGCACTGGGCATTGGGCGATCGCGCGGCGGCGTTCGCCGCGTATTCCCGCGCGTTTCAACAACCGGCAGATCAGGCATCGTTTCTCCGCAGCGGCTGCGCCATGTTTTTGCTGCGCCGCGAAGATCCTTCGCTCGGCGAAGAAAACCCCGGGCTTTTGCAGCAACTCGCGACCTGCCGGAATCTATGGCGTTTTGAGCTGCGTGACGAAGTGCGCGTCGCGCCGCTGAGCGCGAAGAAGAAGGCGAGCTTTCGCCCCTCTGTCTGGATGGTCTCGTTTTACCGCGCGCAGATTGCGCCCGCCATCGCACAGCGTTGCTCGCTTGAGCCGAGTTGCTCTGCGTATTTTCTGGAAGCCAACCGCGCGCATCGCTGGCTTGGGCTTCCCCTCATTGGCGACCGGCTTGTGCGCGAGCCTGGCGTTGTGCAGGCGGCAGAAAAACCTGTCGAGCGAAACGGTCAGCTTCGCTTCCGGGATCCACTGACCGATCACACCTATTGGCTGAGCAATGAAAAACATTAATTTCACACTCTGCACCCTTGCGCTTCTCTTCGCGGCAACCCCCTCGTTTTCAGCCGATCCCGATTTGCGCCTCGTGCGCGAGTTGGTGGCGGAAGGCGATCACGCGGGCGGCGCGATTGAATTCCGCCGCCTAGCGTTGGCGGATCCCGAAGCTGCCGCACAGTCCGTCTATTTTTGGAGCGCGGCATTTGAGTCGTGGCGTGCAGGTGACTTTGCCCGCGCAGATAAGCTGCTCGATCGGGCAGAAGATTTGCAGACGCTCCCTTCGAGCGATCTCGCGCTGTTGCGCGGCGAGATCGCGCTCGCGCGCGAAAGGCCCGCAGAAGCTGCATTCCACTTTGAGAGCGCGGCGCGGGGTGCCGCAGCAGATGCGCGCGATTTTGCCCAGCGCAAACATGTCACCTCGCAATTGCGCGCGCGTGAATTTTCTGCCGCGCAGCGCAGTGCGAACGAAGCCGGTGGCGACGTAGAGTCAGCCACGCGCGATTATTTGGCGGGCCGCGACAAGAGCCCGGCGCTTGGCGGCTGGTTGGGACTGATTCCGGGGCTTGGTTATGCCTATGCAGGCGAGTATGCCAACGCAACGCGCTCGCTGATTCTCAACGGGCTGTTCATTTGGGGAATGGTGGAGACGGCAGAACGCGATCAGTGGGGCGGGTTTGCCGCCATCACATTTTTTGAGTTCACGTGGTATTCCGGCAGTATCTACGGCGGCATTGATGCGAGCCATCGCTACAACCAGCGTCGTCTGAAAAAAACCGAAGCTGCTCTCACGGCGGGATACGCACTTCAACCCGACTACAGCGCGCTCCCCGCGCTTCAGCTGCGTTATCGCTGGTGAGCGCTGCTCGGGGAAGAAGTTCCGCGAGTGAGGGAGAAACAGAAGAGCGCAAAGAGCGCGAAGGCCGGAGGAAGAAAAATCTGTAGGCGAAAACCTGTGAGGACGGTCCTCGAATGTTCTTCTCTCGCAAAGCCGCTGGGATCGCAGAGAGGGGTGGGGTGGAGCTCGCAAAGTTCCAAGGATTGGAAGTCGGCGCGCGACGGGTTTCCAAGGGTTGGAAGTTTTTTTGGAGCCGTTTGAAGAAAGCTGCAGCCGTTATGATGTACGGATCGGATGGGGGCGCGGGGATTTCGCCCCGCGTCCCTTCCACACCACCGTACGTGCGGTTTTCCGCATACGGCGGT
>JBDHQM010000027.1:0-34150 GCA_039807095.1 Kiritimatiellia bacterium | reverse complement strand
ACGGGTCGCTGCGCGAGCCGTCATTCCCACAGCAAGCGCGAGCGCAGCAGTCAACATGACAGCCCAGCGCGTCATTGAGGCGGGGTCTCCCGTGCGGGCAGTCCGCGTTCCGCCAACAAATCAATTGCGCGGGCCACGGGAATTTTCACAGTGCCTGCACTCTTATCCACCCACTCGTAGTGGTTGATAAGATTTTCCTGACGTGCGAGTTCCTGCGCCCAGTTCGCGGGTTCATTGACAAGCAGTTGCGGCTCGGGCGGCAGCACGCGGGAATCCTTCACGAACGAGGACAGTGCAGCATCCGCCTTGTTCGCGGAGGTGTCATACGACTTGTAGAGCAGGCGCAGGCCGATTAATGCCACACCGGTAAAGAGTGCAGTATAGAACCCGAACAGCAGAATCTTGCCTACCGCGATGTCGCGATCCGCATAGTCGCGTTCGTTTTTGTCAGATGAAGATGACGGCGTCTTATCCATGTGTCGCATCAACCCTTAGTGTGAAACCTTTCCCGCTGCATGCTCAAGGTCGTGAGCAAAACGCGGCTCGTGCTGCGGCAGGAAGGGACGGCTCTTCAGAGAACCGAGGAAAACATAGAACCAGATACCGAAGAGCCCGATCGGCGCCACCACGTCCAGCCAGTGCACATGCGGGTTATCCTGGCGCAATGTCGGCATAATGAGCCAGAAGTATTCAACGGCGCGCATGATGAGGAGGAAGAACGCGATCTTAACCAAGCGCTTCGGATTGCGCTTGTTGCTCTTCATAAGCATCAACGCGAACGGAATGAAGAAGTGCAGGACGGCCAGCACAAGCGCGAGCTGCGTCCACGGCGCGTGATCGCGGAGGATATAGTGCTCGACTTCTTCCGGCAGGTTGCCCGACCAGATGATGATGTATTCGCCGGTGGCCATATACGTCAGCAGAATCAGGAAGGCAAAAATCATATTGCCGATGTCGTGATACTGCTGGCTACCAATGACAGATCCGTACTGCTTATCACCCGAGAGTTTGTATGCGATGATTGCGAATAGGCAGAGCGCCGAGAGCCCCTGCCCCACCATGAACATCGCGCCGTAAATCGTGGAATACCACATCGGCTCCACCGACATCACCCAGTCAAAGGAGGCGAACGTCACGGCGAGCGAGAAGAACACCAACCCGATACCGCTCAGCATCCGCATCTTGCGCGCGTACGCTTCGGCTTCGATGGAGCCCTGGCTGTGGTCTTGCTTACGCGACCAGTGCGTCAATAGAAGGGTCAAACCGATCCAAACCAGAAAATAAAGACCGGCGCGGAGCTGAAAGTCCGGAACGTTCAGGTACATGCTTTTGGCATGGACCAGCTCTTCTAAGAGGTGGTTGTTGTGCGCCTCCGGGTTCACCCACGCGTAGAGGTAATCCATTCCGAAGAGAAGCGGAATAAAGAGAACCAGGATCAACGGGAACGTGCGCGCGGCCGCCTCGTATGGGCGCTGCAGCACGAAACTCCAGCGTCCCGCGACCAGGTGATGGATCATCAGGAAGCCGAGTCCGCCGACCGCAAATGCGAGAACATATAGAAAGGCGATCAGATAGGACTGAAAGAATTGTTCCGGAGCCGCTGTGAAATAACCCGCAATGGTTGCGCCTGTTCCCAGCACGCCAACGGCGAGCGCCTTGCTTCGAATTTTCTGAATCGTTTCGTTCATGAAATCAATTTGCGGCACTGGAGGCCGCTCCCGTTTGAACCTGCGCCGTATCGAGCGATCCGCGTTCGTTTTCGGGCACGTCATCAAGCGTCGCGTTCTGGCTCAACTGCAGCGCGCGGATATACGCGATGATGGCCCAACGGTCTGGGACATGCACTTGATCGGCATAGCTCGGCATCTGGCCGAATCCATTTTTGATCGCATTGTAAAAATAACCGGGCGGCGAGGACTGCAGACGCGGATCGTGGAAGGACACCGGATGCTTGAATCCGCGTTGAACAATCATACCGTTGCCCAGTCCCGCGCGATCATGGCACGGCGAGCAATAAATGTTGTAGCGTTCCTGACCGCGAAGCAAAACCTCGCGCGTGATGGGGAACGGAAACGTCTGCGCATGCTCGCCATTCACGAGTCCGTTATAGAGATGATCGTCTTCGCGCAACTGGTCGCGCGCAACCGTGCCCTCGATGAGAGGCCGCGAGGCGCGCTCATCGCTGAAAAACTCGCTCTTTTGGAGGGGACGGAGCTTCGGCTGGTCATACATCGCCTTGCGCAGTTCGCATCCGCTGCCTGCCAGTGCCATGCCCAGAACTAAAATGGAAAAATATGTACGCATCGCGTCAGCTCAACAAGGGTGCCCGATTCCGCTCCGTATCCGCCGCTTCAAAAGGTGCCTCTCCCACAAATTCGGCACCGCTTTTGCGGAGAAACTCGGTTGTCTCTTTCAAATTAAATTTGGGGTCCGCCGCTTCAATGAGAATGACGAACTTGCTCGTGGTGGCATCTTCGACCCGGGGTGCGGAAAAAATCGGATGGTACGGCCGCGGGAGATTATTCCGGACCAGCATACCGACAAATGCGGTCAGACCGGCAAAGAGCACCGTTGTTTCAAAAATGACCGGGATATAGTTTGGCCAACTGAAGTAGGGTCTGCCGGAGATGACGTGCGGGTATTGGTACACGGTGAGCCACGTCTGCAAGGCGAATCCGAAAATACAACCCACGATGGCGCCTGTGAGAACCAGACCGGCCATGCGGCTCTTGGGAATGCCAAGCGCCTCAACAATTCCGTGAACAGGGAATGGCGTGAGCGCATCCACGCGCGTATAGCCCGCGTCGCGCACTTTTTCTGCCGCCTTCAGCATCGCCTCGGGCGTCGAGAATTCCGCGATGACGGCGTAGAGACTCGGATTTGAATCGGTTTCACTCATGGGAATCAATGCGGAGGTGATTTTTTCTTGTGAAGCAACTCGCGCAACTCAAAGCCCGCGAACATCGGAATAAACCGGAGGAACAAGCACATCATGAACCCGAAGAAGCCAATGGTTCCGATGAACATGAAAATGTCCCACTTCGTGGGCGCATACATGCCCCAGGAGGACGGCAGGAAGTCGCGGTGCAGGCTGGTGACAATAATCACAAACCGTTCCAGCCACATGCCAATGTTGATGACGACCGTGATGACCCAGAGTGTCGGGGTGTGCAGACGGACGCGCTTGAACCAAAGCAACTGCGGAATGACACCGTTGCAGGTAATCAGCATCCAATAGCTCCAGGCATACGGGCCGAACATGCGGTTCTTCATCATGAAGGCTTCATTCGGATTCCCGCTGTACACGAGGGCAATGAAGGCTTCCATTGCGTAGCCGTACATGACGATTAGCCCCGTCGCGAGCATAACCTTCGACATGGCATCCAGGTGTCGCTGCGTGATGAAGTCTTTGAATCCGAAATATGAGCGAACGGGAATGGCGAGCGTGAGCACCATCGCGAAACCGGAGTAAATTGCGCCGGCAACGAAGTACGGAGGGAAGATGGAAGTGTGCCAGCCCGGCAACTGCGCAACGGCGAAGTCGAGCGACACGATACTATGCACGGACACCACGAGCGGCGTAGAGAGGCCGGCGAGTAGAAGATAAATGATGTCGTATCGCTGCCAATGCCGCGCCGAGCCGCGCCAGCCCATCGAAAGCACGCCGGTGATGAATCGCGAAACGCGCGTCTTTGCGCGATCGCGCAGGCTCGCCAGGTCCGGAATGAGACCCGTGTACCAGAAGAGCAGCGAAATCGTGAAATAGGTCGAGACAGCAAACACGTCCCACATCAACGGGCTGCGGAACTGCGGCCACATCTGCATCACGTTGACGTACGGAAAGAGCCAATAGGCCAACCACGGGCGGCCGACGTGCAACACCGGATACATACCTGCGCACATGACGGCAAAAATCGTCATCGCTTCGGCAAATCGGTTGATTGAGGTGCGCCACTCCTGACGGAAGAGGAACAAAATGGCGGAAATCAATGTTCCCGCATGGCCGATGCCGATCCACCAAACGAAGTTGATGATGTCAAACGCCCACGCGACGGGTTGATTGTTTCCCCAGATACCAATACCGGTCGAGACCAGCTTGGTGATCGTCGTGAACAGCAAGCCGACGAGGAGAAAGCAAATACCCATCGCAACAGCGATCGGCACCGGCGTCTTCTTTTTTAGAATGACGTCGTTAATTTTATCCGTCGCCGTGTCGTAGGTGTGGTGGAGATCCAGAACTTCCGGAATCTCCACATAGCCCATCGTTTTCTCTGGAGCGGACGCTGACATCAGACAGGCTCCCCTTGCTGCGGCGCGCTGGACGATCCTTCCAATTCCGGATTCGGATTGCGGATACGGGCCATATACGTAGTGCGCGGCCGGGTATTCAATTCTATCAACATTCCATAACTCAGCGGGCTGGCGCGGAGCTTGGCGATATCGTCCTCAGGATTATTGATGTCGCCGAAGACAATCGCACGCGTGGGGCACGCCTGCTGGCAGGCGGTTTGCAGGCCGTCCTGCTTCACATTCACGAGGCGACCCTGCTTCTTCGCCGCAATACGCGCAACGCTGATGCGCTGGATACAATAGGTGCATTTCTCCATCACGCCGCGCGAGCGGACGGTGACATCCGGATTGCGCTGGAGCTTGAGACTCGGCGTGGTGTGATCCGCAAATTTGTAGAAGTTGAAACGGCGAACCTTGTAGGGGCAGTTGTTCGAGCAATAGCGCGTGCCCACGCAACGGTTATACACCATCTGGTTGATACCGTCCGCGCTGTGCGTCGTCGCAGCAACAGGGCAGACGGATTCGCACGGCGCATTTTCGCAGTGCATGCAGGTCACCGGCTGGAGCGCAGTGCTGGGATTTGCCGGATCGCCACCGAAGTAGCGGTCCACCCGGATCCAGTGCATTTCACGGCCGCGGCGCACCTGGTCCTTGCCGACAACCGGAATGTTGTTTTCAGCCTGACACGCGACCACGCATGCGTTGCACCCGATGCAGGCGTTCAAATTGATAACCATCCCCCACTGATTACCCTTCGAGTAATCAAAGCCGGGATAGATGGATGTGGGATCCTGCCCAAATTCGTCGTAGGCCTGAACCCACTTCGGATCCTTGATGAAATCCTCCAGCGTCGCAATGCGGTACAGATGGCGACCGTCGAGCGAGTGGTGTTCCTGAGTGGTGACCACGTCAACCGATGAAGTCGTCGAGCTGAGCGTTCCAAATGCGATCCACGGCTGCTCGCTCGTCCGGACTGCGTAGGCATTGAAACCGGTTCCATCGCCGGTGCGCCCTGCGGCTGTGCGGCCGCCTCCGAGGTACACCGTCGCCGCGTTGTCGGGATGGCCCGGTTGCACATACGCTGGCGCTTCAACTTCGCGCGAACCTACGGCCAGCTTAACGACATCGCCCGACTTAATCCCGCGTGCAGCAGCGGTCTGCGGCGAAAGCAACAACACGTTATCCCAGACAACTTGTGTCAACGGACGCGGCATCTCCTGCAACCAGCCATTATTGGCATAGTTGCCATCCCACACGCCATAATCGGGCTGGAAAATAAATTCAAATTCGCTCGAAAGCGGAGCAGGCGCGCCGGAGCCAAATCCGCTCTTGGCAACGGCCTTCTGCACACCACCAGCCGTTGACGGAATTACGCCATCGCGCAGCCAGTGGCGCCACTGCGAATCAAAGGCGTCTCCGGCATTCGATGCTTCTTTCCAATATTCCTGAACAATTTCCAGTCCCTTCCGGCTGGAGCGCCCCAGCACAGTGGAAAGCACTTCGTACGCAGAGCGGCCACCGTAGAGCGGCTCGATGAGCGGTTGCACAATGGTGGCGGTTCCGTCAAACGCGCGAACATCGCCCCACTCTTCCAGATAATGCGTTGCCGCTAGGTGCCAATGCGAAACCTTCGCTGTCTCGTCAAAATAGAGGCCGTGATGAATGGCCAGCGGCACCTTCGCCAACGCGTCAGTAAAGTTGCAGTCCGCCGGTGCATTGTAGACTGGATTCGCACCCAGCATCAGAAGCACTTTTACCGAGCCGGCGGCCATTGCAGTGGAAAGCTCTTTGATCGAAGCCGAGTGATTGACCGGATCGGCTTCCACGGCCTCAATCAGTTCAACTGTTTTGCCGTGGTTATCCAGTGCGTCGTTCATTGCGTGCGCCAGCGCGTGAACAATCGCCGGCTGGTTATCACCTGCAATGACGATTGCCTCGCCGCGACTCCGCTTCAGATCGCGCAGAACAGCAGAAATCCACTCATCGTGCCCGGTCGTGTCGCCCAGCGCGACGTTGAGCCCGAGCCCACGCGCCAACGCGCGTGCGATGTGTTCGACCTGGCTCGCACGCACGGATAGCTTGTGATCCGCCTGCGCACCAGTCAGATTTGGAGAGCTTTCAACCGAATACAGGCGGCTCATCTTCTTGCCCAACTCGGGCGTGTGCCGCGCCATAAAGTCGCGCGCATAGCGCATGTGGCCAGGGCCGTGGCTCAGAAAATCGGCATCCAGCGACAGCACCACCGCTGCTTTGTCGAACGCGTAGCGAACCGATACAGGCGAACCGAAGGCCAGCTTAGCGCCCTCCAGCGCGTTGTCCTGATTTACCGGTGAATAGCGGTGCCAGCGCGCCTGGGGATATTTCTCCAAAATGGCGCGGATTTGCGCCGCCAGTGTAGGCGACGTCACCGTTTCACTCAAAATGTGGAACCCTGCCCCATTGCTCAGCGGCGACAAGGCAGCTTCGATGTCGCGCGCAAACTCATTCCACGTAGCGCTGCGGCCCAGCTTGAGGTGCGCCTGCGAACGATCCGGGTCATACAACTGCAAAATAGAGGCCTGCACAAACGCATCTGCAGCGCCCAAACTCGCGGGATGATCCGGATTGCCTTCGACTTTCGTCGGGCGCCCCATGTGGCTTTCCGCCAAAACACCATACCCATAGCCGCCGTGCGAAAACGCGGTAGCATAGAACAACGGCTTGCCCGGAATGATCTCTTCCGGCGCTGTTACATACGGAACAATTTTTTCTTCATGCTGCTTCGTGCAGGCGGTCAATCCCGCCAATGCCAACGATGCGCCCATTAAGCGGATAAAGTCGCGCCGATCAATCGGATCCCACTCGGAGACCGCAATCGCCTGTTTCGGCATCTCGCGCTCCATCATCGCATGAAAGCGACCCGAAGAGGCTAACTGCTCCAAGCTGCGCCAATAATTCCGCCCGCGCGCCTTCGCTAACTGCGCACGCGCCTCCGCAAGCGTCAACTCGGGTTCAGAAGGAGTAGTGTTAGGAGTTTCGTTCATCGGTGGCACAAATAGCAGTCGAGCATCTTGTAATGCTCAGTATCAATCTTGTATTCCTTGAGCAGTTCCAGCCCCGCCTCTTTCTGATTCGGCGGCGGCTCCCAAGCCATGTCGAAAATCTTGTCCTTCGGGCGGACGAACTTCTCCGGCGCACGATGGCAGTCCAGACACCAGCCCATATAAAGGGTGTTCTCTTTGCGAGTCAGCGGCATCTGATCTACGCGGCCGTGACAGGTCGAGCAACCGATCCCCTTTGCGACGTGAATGCTGTGGTCAAAATAGACAAACTGCGGCAGGTCGTGGACGCGATTCCACTGCAACGACTCGCCCGTTTTCCAGCTTTCCCGCACGGGTTCCAGCATCGGAGAGTCGTTGAAAATCGTGGAGTGGCAATTCATGCACGTCTTGGTCGAAGGAATGCCGGCAAACGCGCCCTCCTCTACCGAGGTGTGGCAGTAGCGGCAATCAATGCCCATGTTGGCGTGATGCTTGTGACTGAACGCAACCGGCTGCTCGCGCGCTACATTGACTTCGGTGCCGTACGGCGAGCGGGTGAGCAAATCGAGGACGACCAGCGAACCGACAACAGCGCCAAAACCGATGGCAATACTCAACCGTGCAAATGCGTTCGCTGTGGGTTTAAAAATTTGCGGCATATCTGATTCTTGTTTTCCGAATCGCTAACATCATTCGCAACCTGCACCCCGCAAGCGCAAATTATGCGCACGCAAATTATTTCCCCGCAGGCGAACGGGCTATAGATAAATGAACTATGTTGGAAAGGTCAAGAGATGGTCTGCAAAAAGTTAATCTTTTTGCTTGATTGCCGACACATTCTGTCGGCATTGCATCGCAAAAACTTAATCTCGTTCACCGCGAGTTTGCATCCACACAAACAGTTTTGCGCAGCTCTTCTTCCGGAGATTCTTATCCATCCACAAGCACAAGCGCACTCACAGGCGCGACCGAAACGGCGCCGCCGCGAATACGTCGCAACACTTTCGTTCCCGCGCGCTGTTCATCAACGAGAACACGCCATGACGCATCGGGCAGAAAGACCGATGTAGCCTTCGCATTCGAATTGAAAACCACTGCGATGTTGCGCGAGGCGCCTGCGATGAAAAATGCGACGACGCCTTTGGGCGTGCCGGGCAGGAATGTCAGGCACTGTCCGATTTCGGCGGCACGGGTCATCCGGAACTCTGGCGTAGCCTTGCGCAGGGCAATGAGTCCGCGATAGTACGCGCACAGATCGCGATATTTCTCTTTCCGGCGCCAATCAATCGCATTGACGGAGTCGGGCTTGTTGTAGCTGTTCTCAAATCCTTTTTTCCCGCGCGCAAATTCCTCGCCCGCGTGGAGAAAACTGATCCCCTGCGATGTGAGTACAATTGCCGCCGCGAGCTTGTTCATCCGCAATCGCTCTTTTTCCGACGCACCTTTTGCGGTCAACGCGAGCTTGTCCCAAAGTGCATGATTGTCGTGGCATGAATTATAGGTAACGCAACGCCAAGGCTCCCCGGCCCACGGCCCGCGCCAGGCATCCCCCTTGGGCCAGGTAACCTGCGGATGCTTCACCGATGCGACAACACCGCTCTTGATGGTTTCCTCGAAACCGGCTTCTCCCTGAACGAATCCGCCTTTCGCGTGATCCATCACGCTCCCCTTGATCCCATCGCGAATCGTGTCGCTAAACGCTGCGATGCGGTCTAGAGCGCGCACATTTGTCTTCATCGCGCGCTTCTTAAAAGGTAGCGGAGAGTCGCCACCGGTCCACCCCTCGCCGTACAGCAGGATGGATTTATCTACGCGGTCCAGCGCGCGGCGAATTTCGCTCATTGTTTCGAGGTCGTGCAGCCCCATCAAATCGAAGCGGAATCCGTCCACGTGATATTCACGCGCCCAATAGACGAGCGAATCCACCATCATCTTTCGAACCATGGAGCGATCCGAGGCCACTTCATTTCCGCAGCCGGAGCCGTTAGCAAAGCCACCCTTGGCGTCCTGGCGGTGATAGTAGCCGGGTACAATCCGGTGGAAGTTAGATTCGCCGCCATGATAGGTGTGGTTATAGACCACATCCATCACCACGCGAATCCCCGCGCGATGCAACGCCTGCACCATTTGCTTGAATTCGCGAATGCGCACGGCGCCATCAAACGGATCGGTCGAATACGAGCCCTCGGGCGCATTGTAGTTCAGCGGATCATAGCCCCAGTTGTATTGCGGTTTGCCCGGTTTCGTTTCGTCCACGCTTGCATAGTCGAAAGCCGGGAGGAGGTGTAGATGAGTAATGCCCAGCTCCCGGAGATGGTCCAGCCCTGCACCATGCGGCAGTCCGCGCTCGGTCAGTCCGAGAAACTTTCCTTTGTACTTCGCACCGGCAGATTGATGAATGGTCGCGTCACGCACATGCAATTCATAGATGATGGCATCGGTCGGGTGTTTGAACATCGGTTTCCGATCGCGAGCCCACGCGGCCGGATTCGTTTTCGCAAGGTCAACCACCATCCCGCGTACGCCGTTGGCGCCCACAGCTTTGGCGTACGGATCCACCGCCTCCGTAACCTGTTCGCCATGCCGCACGCGATAGGTGTAATACACCCCGGCCCAATTCCCTTCGATCGCGCGCACCCATGTTCCCTGACGGCTCCGCTTCATGTGCCAGCGCCCCGCAATGTTCCCACCGAGGCCGTCCCTATAGAAGAGGAGCTCCACATCATCCGCCAATGGTGCCCACAGACGGAATCGCGTCTGCGCGCGCGACCAGATGGCGCCGAGATCGGAACCGGAATAGTGAAAACGACGCCGGAAAGCGGCGGAATCGAAAGCAACTGGCTTCATCATAACCTCCATGACACACGTCGCGCCATCATAGCAACCGCGACGAATTGGACAACGGATTAGAATGCGCTGCGTATCTTTTCCGCTCACACGCGTCGCAAATGTGCTATAGTCCCGCCCGATGAGTGCACCCATTTACGTAATCGGCCACAAGAATCCGGATCCCGACGCCATCTGTTCCGCCATCGGCTATGCCTGGTTTCTGCGCGAACACTACAGTGAAAATGCGGAGGCCGCCTGCTGCGGCGAAATCAATGCGCGCACGCAATATGTCCTGAAGGAAGCAGGCCTCCCCCCTCCCCGCCTCCTCGTAGACGTGCGCCCGACAATCGGGCAGATCGCGCGCCACAACATCGTCAGCTCCACGATGGACGAGACACTCTACGCCGTGTACTGCCGCATGCAGGATCGCCACGTTCGCGTCAGTCCCGTGCTCGATGACAAAGGCGGACTGATCGGAATGGTGAGTTTCTGGCACCTGATGGAACTCGTTTTGCCCGAGCACCAACCCGACGCCGATTCGCGCGTAGTGGAAACCAGCCTTCGCCGCATCGTAAATGTATTAGGCGGCTCTTTCGGTCACGAAGTGGATGCCGACAAGACTCAATCCCTCACCGCGATGGTCGCCGCGATGAGCGCCCGCAGCTTCACACAACGCATGAAGCAATTCCCCGCGCAAGACTGCCTCATCGTCACCGGCGACCGGCCCACCGTGCAAATCCCCGCGATTGAATATGGAGTGCGCGCACTCGTGGTCACCGGCGGCTATGCTGTCGCCGACGAGTTGCTGGAAATGGCGGAGGAGCGCGGCGTCGCAGTGCTATACAGCCCGCACGACACCGCAACCACCGTCCTCTTGCTTCGCAGCGCCAAGACGATCGCCTCTGCCGTGCAGCGCGAATTCACCCGCGTGCTCGAGTCCGCTCGCGTCGAACAAGTCGCGCGCGAAGTGCGCTCCGTGCAGCAGGACCTCTTTCCCGTGATGAACGACGAAGGACAACTGATCGGCGTCTTCTCAAAATCCGACCTCGTCAATCCTCCGCGACCCCGCCTCATCCTCGTGGATCACAATGAATTCGCGCAAGCCGTCACCGGCGCAGATCAGGCGGAAATTCTGGAAGTGATTGACCACCACCGCCTCGGCGGCGGCCTCGCCTCGCGCGAACCCATCCGTTTCATCAATGAACCGGTCGGCTCCACCAGCACGATCATCACAAAGTTTATGTTTCATCTCAATGCGCCGCCGCCGCGCGACATTGGACTCTGCCTCGCCGCCGGAATTATTTCTGACACACTGCTTCTCAAATCGCCCACCACGACGGAAGCAGACCATCGCGTTCTGGGCTGGCTCGCCGACCACTGCAAAATTGACGTGGCGAAATATGCTGAGCACATCTTCGCTGCAGGCTCCGCACTGGAACTGAACACGCCCGATCAAGCCGTCGCCATGGACTGCAAACAATACACCGAAAACGACTGGCACTTTGCCGTCGCACAGATCGAGGAGCTCGAACTCACACACTTCGCCGCCCATCACAAGGGACTGGAAGAAGCCCTCGCGCAACTCGTCAAACAGCGGAACCTCCACTTCGCCGCGCTCATGGTCACCGACATCACTCGCTACTTCAGCCTCCTCATGATCGAGGGCGACAAACGCGTAAAAGACGCCATGGACTATCCCGAACTCGAAGATGGCGTCTATCAGATGGAGGGCGTCGTCAGCCGGAAAAAACAACTTCTTCCGCACCTGATGCAGGTGCTCGCGCGGATCGGGCCCGAAACCTGATGCCGTTTCCCCGTACATACCTCCGCCGCTTTTTCAAAATCCTTCCTTGCCAATCCCGCCCCGTGCTGGTTACGGTCGTGCGCCACCACAAGGAGTCTGCTCCCAATGCGTAGTTTGAACAAACTCTTCGGCGAATCTCCCTTTCCACACCTCGTGGAGCACGTCCGCAAAATCCACCAGTGCGTCAAACTGATCCGTCCCATTACCGATGCCATTATCGCCGGCGACATGAACCTCCTGCGCACGCTGCAGGACGACATGTCTCGCACGGAATACGAAGCCGACCAGATCAAAGACAGTATTCGCCAGAACCTGCCCAAGCGGTTTTTCCTCCCCGTCAATCGTAGCGACATCCTCAAGTTCACCCGCCAGCTCGATCGCATGGCGGATGACGCCGAAGATTTTGCCGTGGTCTCCACATTTAGAAAACTGGAGCTGGACCCCGAACTTCGCGCCGAATTTCTCCTCCTCGTCAGCAAAGTCACAGAAGTCAGCGAAACCCTGCTGGCGGTTGCTGAAGACCTTTCCCATCTGCAAATGGAATCCTTTGAAGGAAGCGAAACCGATCGCGTTCTCACCAAAATCAATCAAGTCTGCCACATGGAGTGGGAAACCGATAAAATCAGCCGTCGCTGTGCGCGGCGCTACTACTCCACACCCGGCATAGACCCTGTGACGATCATCCTGCTGGAAAAGCTTTGTAAAGCCCTCACCGGAATTGCCGACCACGCTGAGAACGTAGGCAAAAACCTGCGCCTCATGATCGTGCGTCGCTAACCCTTCCGAGCCCCTGAGTATTCATGTCTGACCCCGGACAAATCCTTCTTATTCTCGCACTGGTATTCGGTTTCTATATGGCGTGGAACATCGGCGCGAACGATGTCGCCAACGCATTCGGAACCTCCATCGGATCCGGCGCCATCACCTACAAACAAGCCCTGGTGCTGGCCGCTATCTTCGAGTTTTCCGCCGCTCTGCTTGTCGGCGGGCAAGTCGCAGACACAATCAAGGGCAACATTGTACACCCTTGGGTCTTTCAAAATGATCCGCAGCAATTCGCAGTCGGCATGCTGGCCGCACTCCTGGGCGCATCCGTCTGGCTGAATATCGCAACTTTTCTCGGGCAGCCCGTGTCCACCACACACGCCATCATTGGCGCCGTGGTGGGATTCGGCATTGTCAGCGCGCACGGCATGGACGCAATCCAATGGCACAAAATGGGCCGGATCGCTGCGAGCTGGTTCGTCTCTCCCGTTCTCGGCGGACTCTTATCAAGCGCCCTCTATTTTGCCGTGCGCAAATTCGTGCTTCGCCACGCAACCCCCTCGCGGCGCGCGTCGCAGTCGCTTCCCTTTGCGTGGGGCGGCGTCGTGTTCGTCATGAGTTTCTCCATTCTTGAAGGACTCCTGCCCCGGATGCTTGGCACCGGCACTCCCCATCTCCGGCTCCTGAACATTGCGATCTCTCTTCTTGCCGCAACCGGAATGGGCCTCATCTCTCGAAAGCGCGCACGGAAATATGCAGTCCCCAGCGGCACCGACCTCGACTCGCAATACAAACAGGTCGAAGCGCGCTTCGGTCGCCTCCAAGTGCTGACCGCGTGCTTCATGGCCTTCGCGCACGGTTCCAACGATGTGGCCAATGCCATCGGACCCATCGCCGCCATTCTGCAGGCCATCAAAGGTACCATCGCAGTGAAAACTGCCGTTCCCGTTTGGGTGCTGGCCTTTGGCGGCTTCGGCATCGTAATCGGCCTCGCCACCTACGGCTATAAAGTCATGGCGGCAGTGGGCAGCAAAATCACCGAGGTGACTCCCATTCGCGGATTTTGCGCTGAATTTGCGACCGCCACCACCGTGCTCGCTAGCTCGCTACTCGGACTTCCCATTTCGACCACCTTCGTCCTCGTCGGTGCCGTCATGGGCATTGGAATGGCGCGCGGTTTCGGTGCGATTGACCTCAGCGTCGTCAAGCGCATCTTCCTCTCCTGGCTCGTCACCATCCCCTGCTCCGCTGCACTTGGCGCTCTGCTCTACGGCATTCTCCGCCATATCTTGATGTAGCAACCGCACCCGCCTATTCAGCGCGCATGAAGCGGGTGCCACTGATCCACCGCGCGCGCAGGATCATAAATTTCATTCAGCGTATGGCGCTCCACATGCCCGTCCGCAAAAATGTAATTTGCGGAACCGCGATGCCGGTCATGCGCAACGTCCGATACATCGCGCGAACCCGCCCAATAGTTCGGCATGATGTGATCCGCTGCGCTCTCGTTCTCCGCAAAGAGAATCGTCCGCGAAGGGACTGGCACTTCATAATTCGTCCGCCATGTCGCCGGCTTCCCCTCATAGTCATCCTCCGGCCCCAGCTCAAAATAAACGTTGAGCCCAAAGCTCAAGGCAGCCGGGCGCCGATCCGACGGACAGCGATAGACCGACCGCAGCAGATTCGACCAACCCGCATCTGTTTCACCCAGATAGCGCGCCAGCGAACGGGCCCAAACCACCTCTCTATGCACAAATGCAGAATGTTGACTGCGCGGATAACGCCCGTCGTGATCCGCCGCATACAGCATCGCCGCCATGCCTATCTCCCGCATATTTCTCGCACACGCTGAAGCGCGGGCCGACTCGCGAGCCACGTTCAATGCGGGCATCAGTATCGCGAGCAACAGCCCGATAATGGCCACCGTCACCAGCAGCTCAACCAGTGTGAAACCGGTATCCAATTCTTGAGTTTTCATAGTGCACCGCAATCGTTGCGGCGGAAACGACACGTGCCCCGGAGTAGAGCGCGGCCGCTCCCGCCACACTGCCGCTATGGCAGCCTCCGCATGCGAAACACTCGCCCTGCTGAATTCAGATCAATCAGCGCGGTGCCGCTTCCATCAATCAGCACCACTTCATTTGTGACGGCACTCCAAACGGACGATGTGGGAGATGTCGCCCACTCCAATCCCCAGTTCGTCGCTGAAGAATCCCACTGCACGGCCAGCTTCATCGCCAACCCCAATACAGGGCGCCCATCCGGTACATTGGTGAAGTTGAATACCATCAACTCCGACGCGCTCCCGCCGATTTCAAGGCCCGTTTCGGAATCCACCAGATACGCCTCGAACGTCGCCGTCAGGGTGTTCGTTCCCGGCACAGACGCAAAAGCCGGATGAAACATCATCCCGCTCCAATACCGGGCGGACGGAGACCCCTCCGTTCCGAATATCGGCGTCCACGTCGGCGGATTCGCCGCATAGGCATACACCGACAACCCAGCATCACCCGAAACCTTGCGCAACCAGATGTCCACCCCCGCCGGCAGCGGATCACTCCCACCCGCCATCGTCCAGCCATACCGACGACTGAACGAGAGCCCCTGCGCACTCGGATCCAATGCGCCAAACCACGGCGCCGAATTCGCAAAGCTATCCGCCGGATTACTCACCAGAAGCGGGGTAAGTTGCGGCACCTCGGATGGCATGGAAACATGAAGGCGCCCCTCGCTCGCATTGTAGGACACCATCGGCATCACCATGCCGCCTTGCATCGGAACCGCAGTAAGCGTCGCCGCATGAACAGCAAGCGGCACAACAAAGAAAGCCAGAAAAACACTACGCATGACAATTAAACTCCTCGATATCAGAAGACACCACGCCCCGACCGGGGCACGGATAACACCAGAACAGATAGAACCCTTCAGACGAAGGATCGAGGAGGCGGCACTTCAGGAAGCGGACTCACGCGTTCCAACGGAACCGCACGGTCTTCCAGCACGTCCAAAGGATGCAGCGACTGAATCCAACGCGCCGGCGCTTCAAAATAAACAACAATCCGGTGGAGCGGCGTCAGTTGCTTCAGTGTTGAATCATTTGTTTCCTGCTCGCGAATCGAGTCGCACACCGCACACGGGTGCTCCCCGTCAAACGTCATCACAACCGCCTCAGCAAATGACGCCTCGCGGCTGTACTTGACCAACATGCCTGCCCATGCCGCGACCTGAAGCAGCGGCAAGTGCAAATTGGCCGAGCAAATAATCGCCAACAACAGCAGGGTATGCGCAAGTCGTGACATTCGGTTGCAGCGTAGTTTTTGTTGCGTACGCAGTCAAGATTTCGCCCAACGACTGTAGGCGACCTGCCCCGACATCCTCTCTCCGGAGTGCGCACGTCGCGCCGCCGGACACCTAGCGCTTCGCTGATTTTTTGATCAGCGCGTTGGCGGCAGCCGGACTTGATTTACATTCGAGCAGCGCTCGCAGAATGAGTGGCGCAACGATCGTGGCGTCTGACTCGATCACAAACATCGGCGTCTTCTCCGTGAGTTTGTCCCACGTAATCTTCTCGTTCGGTGTCGCGCCGGAATACGAACCATACGAAGTGGTCGAATCCGAAATCTGACAGAAGTAGGCCCACGGCTTTACGCTCTTCTGAAGATCATACTTGATGGACGGCACCACGCAGATCGGAAAGTCACCGGCAATACCACCACCGATTTGAAAGAAGCCGCAGCCCTTCCCCTTCGAGAGTTCACCGTACCAGTCGTAGAGACCGCCCATATACTCCACGCCCGACTTCACAATGGCCGGACTGCATTCGCCCGTCTTCACGTAGGAAGCAAAAATATTTCCGAACGTCGAATCCTCATAGCCCGGAACGACGATCGGCAGCTTCGCCTTCGCTGCTGCCAACAACCAGCAGTCCGCCGGATTGCCGTCGCACTGCGCGCGCTTCAACTTCAAAATCACATCATAAAAATACTCATGCCAGAAACGGCGTTCGCCTTTCTCGGTCGCCCGCTTCCACATCGGCACAATGATTTTTTCCACCGCGCGAAACGCCTCATCCTCGGGAATGCTCGTGTCCGTCACGCGGCGCATCCGCTGATCCAAAATGGCCGTGTCGTCCTCCTTGCGCAGATAGCGGTATTCCGGAAAATCCTTGTAGTGATCGTTCGCAACGAGGCGAAAGAGCGATTCTTCCAAATTCGCACCCGTCACGGATAGACCGTGAATCAGTCCCGCGCGTATCGCAGGCGCCAGCGTGATCCCGAGCTGTGCGGAGGACATCGCGCCCGCCACTGCCCAGAACATCTTGCCCCCGCCCTCGACGTGGCGCCAATACGCCAGCATCGCATCCCGGGTTGCGCGCGCATTAAAGTTTTTATAGTTCGACAGAACAAAATCCAGAATCGGCAATCGAGCAGCAGGCATTGGTAGAATCTCCCTATCTAAAACATCGGTCGCGCATCATGCCGCCGACCCATAAAAACGCAAGCCCATCTATCGCCCGCGAGAACAGCGCCGCCGCCGCGCGGACAATGATGGGCCTGACTTGTTCTATGTCCGGTTAGAACGTGTACTGGATTGACGCATAGACAAACGTCACATCGTCAGACGATCCCGTCTCCTTGATGAAATCTCCGGCAAAGAAGTGGCTATAGCCCAGCAGCGCGCTCGTGCTGCGGTCAATCGTCCACGACGCTGTCACATCAATTTCGGATCCAATCTCGCGCGAGGCATCCGCATCGGCTTCGCGAAGAACTCCGCCAGCGGCGTTATACGCGGCGTCCGCGCGTTCAGCCCGCCAGAAGAGATGGTGATCCACGCGCACCTGCACTTTCTTCGCGATCGGCCACAGCGCAATGCCCTGGCTGAAGTCGTGGATATTCTGGCGACCGATCATATCCATGAAGCCCAAGTGTGCATGGCCCACCGGGAATAACTGGTTGTAGGTCTCAACCTTTCCGCTCGCGGGGTCGCTATCGCCGCTCGCATAGTCATATCCGAGATAGATACGCGGTTTGGCATCCAGCTTGGCAAATGTATAGCCCAGATTCGCCGTGCCGAACCATGCGCGAACATCCGAATCACCCACTTCACCAAACTGCCAGCCGCCTTCGAGGTCATACTCGACGCCTGTCAAATTGCAGGTTCCCGCCATGCGCAGGCCCAGTGTGTAGCGCTCTTCATCACCCGCCGGAAGATTGTCCCGATCCAGGCGCAGCAGATACGCGTCATATTTGAGGTTCAAATCCGCCACGCTGTGCGTTGCATAAATACCGTACAAATCCTGATCGCGATCCCACTCATTCAACTCGTACTTTTTCACGAGGACCGGGCGAACCGCAAACACATCAACGCGCCATGTGCCCTGCTCGAAAATCGCGCGCGCTCCGTCAAACGTACGCCGCGCATTTGCCCAGTCCGAGGGGTGCACCACCCGCTGCGCTCCATACAACAGCTCCTGGCGTCCCAAGCGCAGAGTCGAGTTCCACCCCGCAACCGCACCGCCCAGATCAATAAACGCATTCTGGAAGTCGAACGTATCCACATCGCTCGTCCGGCGACCGCCCGGCAAATCGCGATCCGTCGCCTCGGCGCTCCGCACCTCCACGAACGCGCGAACATGCGAGCCCAGATGCAGGTCGCCATGCAGGCGTACGCGGAAGAGGCCGAACTCATCCTCGTTGGCGGAACTGAATCCGAAGTTGTCCCACGATTCAAATCGCGCGCGCAGTTGTCCGCCAAGGCTCACATAGGCCGATCCATCGCTGTTTAGCGAAATATACTTCGCGCTTCCCAACAGCGACGTCGCTTCGACATCGCCGTATGCTGCGGAGTCTTCCTCGTAGCGAAGATCCTTGAAGGGCGGCGGATCCACCGCCATTGCTGTCAATGCAACTCCGATCACCACGCCACCAATGCATTTCCATACAAACGATTTCATAATCGCCTCCTGATATTCTTGACTAAGTAGCAGATACTGCACTCGACAGCCAGCCGCAATGTGCGTCCCGGCATAGAATAATGGTTTCCCCGATCCCGAGGGCTGAATCATCGCCTAACGCCTGTTGCGGGCCTCAACTCTTGTCATCGCAAATTCAATCGCTATCCTGATCGCTCGAAATGAAACAAAAGCGCATGAACACAGACACAGATCGCTCATCATCCATCGAGGCGCGCAACTCGCCCATCCACGGGACAGGCGTTTTTGCACTCAAAAAAATCGCGCATGGCGAGCGGGTCATTGAATACAAAGGCCGGCGCGTGAAGTGGGATCCGGAAAAAGAAAAAAAGAACGGGCATACCGAACTCTTTCACGTCACGCATACCCACGTCCTCAATCCCCGATGGGACGGGAACAACGCGCGCTACATTAACCACTCCTGCTCACCCAACTGCGAAGCCGTGCAAGAGGGCGAGCAAATCTTCATCTACGCCATCCGCGATATCCGGCCCGGCGAAGAGCTTTTTTACAGCTATGGACTGGTACTCGGCCGCCGATTCACGCGCGAAGATGTGCGCCGCTATCTTTGCCGCTGCGGATCGCCTAAATGCCGGGGCGTCATGCTCTCGGTTCCCCCGTCTCGCCGGGAGCAGGTAAAGCGATGGGCACGCGAATTCAAAAAGGCATCGCCCTGAAATTGGCGAATTCAGGCAATCGCGCTACACTGTGAGCGTGCGCATCGTCATCGCCATCTTCAGTTTCCTACTCGCGAGTAGCGACCTTTTCGCTGCGACGTCCGGCAGCGCGACATCTGTAGCGCCGGTGACGCCCGCTGAACCCGGTTTCCACGTCGGCGAGGTGCTCCTCTATCGCCTCAAATGGGGCGTCATTCCCGTCGGCACCGCGCGCATCGTATCGAGCTGGACGGACGACACCCCGCCCAACGTTCGCGTTCGCGTCTATGTCCGATCCAATTCATTTCTGGATCGAATCTACCGGATCGAAGACATGGTCGAGAGCATTGCAGAGCCCGCCTCCATGCTCCCATATCGCTTTGAGAAACACATGAACGAGGGCGGCGTCATCCGACGCGATGTCACCACATTCGATCGCACCCTTGGTCGAGTCGCATGGAGCAACGTCCTCGAATCGGAGACCCGCTCCTACTCCGCCCCGCATGACGTCCGCGATATTCTCTCCATGATGTTCGCTCTCCGCTCCACTCCATTCAATGTCGGCGACGACACCGAATATGTCATCGCTGGCGACGACGGCCCCGCAACTGTTAAAACGAAAGTGTTGGAGCGACGCCGGTACAAGACCGATCGCTATGGCGCTATTCCGGCCATTCACATTCGCCCCGAAGCCAGCGGCGATGCGCTTTTCCTCGGCCGCACCCCGCGCGATCTCTGGATTTCCGAAGATCTGCCGCACGTCCTCCTTCTACTTTCGGTTGATGCCCCCATCGGCACCATCCGCCTCATTTTGGATGCCGTTGAAGGCGCAGACACATGGCCGGAAAATCACTGACCCACCATCCGCAACGAGAACGCGACTCATGAAAACTGAAAAAGAAAAAATGCTTGCCGGCGAGCTGTATCGCGCCGCCGATCCGCAACTTGTTCAGGAACGCGCTCGTAGCCACAACCTCTGTCGCCGCTACAACACCACAAATGAAGAAGAGAAGGACGAACGCCGCCGCATCCTCGCAGAACTATTCGGCGCTGAAAGCCACGTCTATATCCAGCCGCCGTTTCAATGCGACTACGGCTCCAACATCCGGCTCGGCACAAATGTCTACATGAACTTCAATTGTGTCATCCTCGACATCTGCCCCGTCACCATCGGCAACAACACGATGTTTGGCCCCGCTGTGCAGGTCTATACTGCCGCTCATCCGGTGGACGCAGCCGAACGACGCAGCGGACTCGAATTCGGCGCCCCCATCACCATCGGCTCTGATGTCTGGATTGGAGGCGGCAGCATCATTTGCCCCGGCGTAACGATCGGTGACCGCAGCGTCATTGGCGCAGGCAGTGTCGTCACAAAAGATATACCGCCCGACTCCATCGCCGTCGGAAATCCCTGTCGCGTCATTCGCTCTCTCACTCCAGCGTAAGACCAATCAGTTAGGGTTTTAGCGCATGCGTTGGATGAGAATGTAGCCGGCGATTTCTGCGCCGATCACAGGAATCCAGACGATCAGATCGGGCCGGAACTCGGGATGCTTCACGAGCGAGTCGGCGACGATGATGAAGAGGTAGAAGAAGAACACCATCAGCAGCGCAATTCCGATCCCGACGGATGACTCTTTGCGTTTGGAGCGCATCCCCAGGGGTACGGCGAGCAGGGTGAAGGCAAAACAGGAAATGGAAAGGGCGAGGCGCTTGTTGGCTTCCACCACAAGCGTCATGCGCTGGCGGTTTGCGTCTTCCGCCTTGAGCTCGGGAAATGCGCCCTTCACATCGCGAATGGCGCCGAGCAAATCGCCGAAGACCATGTCCGACACCTTGCGCCGAATGGTCCTGTTCTGCATTTCCGAAAAATCGAGCTTAACCGGATAGTGACTGGCGTTGATATACTGCGTCTGCGAGGTATCGGCGTCTTTCTTCTTCTCACGCTGGTCAATTCGCACTTCGTACAGATCAATGAACATGATCTTTGCTTCTTTGTCGGTCCGAAGCGTTCCATATTTCGCGCGCACGTTGCGGTCGGCTCCGGCACTGCCCAGTTCATACACGATCACATCGGTGACACGACTTCCGGAGCGATCGCCGATGTAGATCATGAGTCCGGGAAAATCGCGCACGAAGCGGCCGGCTTCCAGAAGATTGATGGGGTCCTCAATGCCGAGTTGCACCAGAGCGGATCGCATGGCGTGTCGCGCGCGCGGCGCAACCTCCGCTGTGATGACGATGCAGAGCACGGAGACGGCGACGGAGAGAAATACAACCGGCGCCACAACCTGCCACAGGCTCATCCCCGACGCCCGCATGGCGGTGAGCTCACCATCGAACGACAACCGCCCAAAGAGCAGGAGCGTCGCCGTGAGTACGCTCATCGGCAGGGTGAAGGTCAGCATATAGGGAATGTTGAAGCTGAAGAACTTCAAGAGCAACATGCCCGAGACACCGCGCGCGCCGAGGTCAATAGCCTTCACAACCGCGCCCAGGCTCATCACAAATGTGAAGACGAGAAGTGTCATCCCGAAGGTGACAAAGAAGTCCGTCATCAAATAGCGATTGAGTACCCGCACGGAGCTATCCCTTCGCCTCGTTACCGGTCAATCGGCGCGCCGCCTGAACCGTGTTGTGGAGCAGCATCGCGATCGTCATCGGCCCCACTCCGCCCGGCACGGGCGTGATTGCAGAGACGATCGGCAGCAAGGCGTCATAATCCGCGTCTCCGATCAGGCGATAGCCTCGCTCGCGCGTCGGGTCTTCCACGCGGTTCACCCCCACATCAATCACAACGGCGCCAGGTCGGACCATCGCCGCAGTGAGGGTGTGCGGGCGGCCCGCCGCAGCAATCACGATGTCGGCTTGCTTCGTGTGTTCTGCAATGTCGCGCGAGCCGGTATGGCAGAGCGTGACGGTGGCGTTGCCGAGGGCGTGTTTCATCGAAAGCAAAATGGAAAGCGGACGACCCACAATATTACTGCGCCCGATCACGACCACGCGCGATCCCGCAACGGGAATCCCACTGCGCTTCAACATCTGCAGGACACCGTGCGGCGTACAGGGCCAATAGGCAGGAAGGCCGAGAACCATGCGTCCGACGTTGACCGGATGAAACCCGTCCACATCCTTGTCCGGATTCACCGCCTGAAGAATTTTCTGCTCGATAGAGGAATCCGGAAGCGGGAGCTGAACCAGAATACCGTGAATGTCCGACGCGGCGTTGAACGACTCCACCGCACGCAGAATTTCATCGGGCTGCGCGCTCGCAGGCAAATGGACCTCGCGCGAGAGCATCCCAATTTCGGCGCACGCCTTCTCCTTCGCCGTCACGTACGAGCGCGATGCGGGGTGATCGCCAACCAGAAGCACCCCGAGCCCCGGGGTTACTCCCATCGCCTTCAGCCTGCTTACCTCGATCTTCAGCTCATCCCGAATCTGTTGAGCAATTTTTTTGCCATCTAAAATTTGTGCAGCCACATCTCTCTCCAAGCTCGGCAATTTAGCCAGCACACGCGGCCAGCTCAATTTGTTTCGCTGCCAAATAATCGCCCGACCGACCGCTCAAAAGAACCGGCACGCCGCCGCGCTAACCGATTGACCCGCCCAGCGCATCTCGCTACTCTGCGCATTTTTCCGCCAAAGGATACAGACCATGACCATGCTGATTTCGAAGTTCCACAAGCTGATTCAATCCAAGCTGTTGTGGGCCGCATTCCTCATAGTGATCGTATTTTCGTTCGTGATTTGGGGCACTCAAATGCCCGGCAGCAGCTCAAATGAATACGGCAACTCACCGGGCCTCCTCGACGGCAAGCCGGTTCCCTATGAGGAGTTTCAGTCCGCCTATGCCAGCACCATCCTCACCCTCGAAATGTCGCTGGGTCGCGCGATCAACGTGACGCCGGAGATCGAGGAACAGCTCCGCACCATCACCTGGCAGCGCATCGCAACCCTTCGCGCGGCAACTCGCATGGGCATTCTCGTAAGCGACGAGGAAGTCATCAGCGCCATTCAGCACCACGAAGCGTTTCGCTACGAAGGCCAGTTCAACATGATGGTCTACAAGGCCTTCGCCCAGAACTACCTTAGCCGTTACGGATTTACTGAGCGCCACTTTGAGGAACACGTGCGCAACGAAATCATGATTCAGAAAGTGCGCTCCATTGTCGAACGCGCCCAACTGATCACCCCGCTCGAACTCCAGCGCGCCTTCCACCTCACCACAGATCGCTTCAGCGCGGAATATGTCCTTCTAGAACCCGCCCTCGTCAAATCGTCGGTCAAACTCTCCGACGCCGACGTGCGCGCCTTCTTCGACAAAGACCCCGCAGCCTTCACGCAACCCGAGCAGCTCCAGGTTGACTTCGTTCGCCTCAGCGCGGACTCCTACCTCGCCAGTGCAGAGGTCAGCGATGACGACGTCCAGGCATATTACGACGAAAACCTGCGCGACTTCATTGATGAAACCCCTTCCACCAATGACGCGGAAGAGGCGACCAACATGCTCGAAGCCCTCACCCGCTATCGCCCGCTCGAAGATGTGAAGGGTGAAATTTCCACCATCTTGAAGTCCGAAAAAGCATTGGAATCCGCACAAGACGCCGCGATGAACCTCGTCGTTGCGCTCACGCCTGATCGCGACGGAAACGCGCCGGACTTCCAAAACGCCGCCAGCAACGCGAACCTCAGCGTCGAATCACTCGCGCCGTTCTCAGCCCGCAGTCCCCTGCCCGGTATCCAGAATCCCGACGCCTTCAAGTTCACCGCCTTTGAACTTGGCGAAGGGCCCGAAACCTATTTCAGCAACCCCGTACGCGGCAGCAATGAGGTCTACGTCATCGCCCTCCGCAAACGCACAGAGGCGCGCGTGCCGGAATTCGCTGAAGTTGAACAGGAAGTTAAGGAGATCGCGCTCGCACAGGCACAACACGACGCACTCAAAGCCAAGGCGGAACAAATCAAGACCGAAGCAGAAAAGGCCCTGGCCGAACACATTCCCTTCTCTGACACCCTCGCCTTCTACAACATCGCCGTCCACACCACGGAGCCCTTCTCCGCCACGACGGGCATCCTGGACACCAACGCGCCGGTTCGCGCCATCTTCGCCGCCGTCTCCACACTCAACGCGAACGAAATTGCGGAACCGCTCCTCCTTGACGAGGATTTTCTGCTCGTCTACCTAAAAGACCGCCAGCCCGCAGAAGACACCACCCTCGCATCCATTCGCCCGCAGCTCATCGAAACCATTCGTCGCCAGTCCGGTCGCTTAAGCTTCGATAGTTGGCAAAACGCGCAGTTGGAGAAGGCAAACTTCAAAAATCTGCGCCCCGCCCGCTCCACCGACGACTATGAAGAAGTGGACGAGGAAGACGCTCCCGCTGAGACGCAACCCGAAGACGCGGGCTGAAAAACCGCGTCTCGTTCAGTAAATTTCAGCTCCTCGCCGCTCGCACTTCCAATCCTTGGAAGCCGGTTTGCGATTGATTTCCAACCCTTGGAAGTCATTTTGCGAAAAATTGTTGCATCGCCGCAATTGACCATGCAGACTATTGCGGATTTGTGCGCAACGCAGAATGAAGCATCCATTGAAAATTGCAATTGGCTCCGACCACGGCGGATTTGAACTTAAACAGCAACTGATTCCCTACCTCTCCGGCCTCGGCCATGCGGTGTTAGACGTCGGGACGAACAGTAAAGACGCGGTGGACTATCCCCGCTTCGCGTATGCAGTCGCCTCCAAAGTGTCGAGCGGCGCGGCGGATGTAGGAATTGTGATTGATGGCGCCGGGATCGGCTCCGCGATGACCGCGAACAAGGTCCCCGGCGTGCTGGCGGCAGCCTGCTACAACGAAGCGCTCGCAAAAAATTCGCGTGAACACAACAACGCGAATGTGCTGACCCTCGGAAGCGGTCAAATTGATCTTGCGGCGGCAAAGCAGATTACTTACATTTTCTTAACGACCGAGTGCACTGCAGACCGACACTTGGCACGAGTTAAGCTGATAAAGGAAGTTGAAGGACGCTCTATGTCATCTACGCCAGGAAGCGATTTGTCGCCGGAAGATATTCAACGGGTTGCAGAACGGGTAAAACAGCTTTTAGGCGGGAAAAGCGATTCAGGCGGCTCCATGGCGCGTCCCCTTTCGGCGGAACAAGTGGCCCGGATGATTGACCACACCCTCCTCAAGGCAGAAGCCATGCCGGCGGACATCGAAAAACTGTGCGCCGAGGCTAAGAAGTACAATTTCTGGTCCGTTTGCGTGAATTCGGCTTACGTTAAGCAGGCAAAATCACTCCTTCGCGACACGCGTACCAAAGTCTGCGCGGTGGTTGGCTTCCCTCTCGGCGCGATGGAACCGCAAATCAAGGCGCTGGAAACGCGCAAGGCGCTCCGCGATGGAGCGAATGAAATTGATATGGTCATCAACGTCGGCGCGTTGAAGGCGCGGGACGATGCGGCGGTGCTGCGCGACATTCGCGGTGTGGTTGAGAACTGCAAAGACAGCCGCGCACTCTGCAAAGTGATTCTCGAGACCTCCCTTTTGACCGAAGAGGAAAAGACCCGCGCGTGTCAGCTGAGCATGAAAGCGGGCGCGGACTTTGTGAAGACCTCAACCGGTTTTTCGACCGGCGGCGCAACGGCGGAAGACATCGCGCTGATGGCGCGGACCGTCGCCCCTCGCAAGCTGGGCGTGAAGGCATCGGGCGGAGTCCGCACGTATGCCGATGTGATTAAAATGGTCAATGCGGGTGCGACGCGCGTTGGCTGTTCGAACAGCGTAAAGGTGATGGAAGAAGTCATCACAGGCGTCGCGCAGGTCAGCAGCAAGGGATATTGATCAATTCAGGTTACTGAAGGAGACAGTCATGGCAGAACTACGGTGCTACGCGTTTATTGATAGCTTGCAGCCACAATTCGCCTCATTTCTGGGGACGGTTGCGCAGGGGTTCCTCCCCACCACTCACCAGGCGGCGCTTTTTGTTGAAATCGCCCCCGGCATGGAAATCAACCGGGTGACAGACGTGGCGCTGAAGGCCACCAACGTGACGCCCGGCATGATGATCGTCGAGCGCTTGTACGGAATGCTGGAGATTCACTCGCACGAACAGGCCGATGTCCGCCAGGCGGGCCAGGCCATTCTCGACGCGCTGGAACTCAAAGAAGAAGACCGCATCAAGCCCAAGCTTCTGACCAGCCAGGTGATCCGCAACGTGTCGGACTACCACACCCAGCTCGTCAACCGTATGCGCCACGGCAATATGCTCCTGCCCGGCCACTCGCTCTATGTGATGGAGTGCGCGCCCGCAGGCTATGCCGCAATTGCAGCGAACGAAGCGGAAAAGGCGGCGAACATCAACATTCTCGAAGTTCGCGCTGTGGGCAGCTTTGGACGAATTTATCTCGGCGGCGAAGAGCGCGATATTGATGTTGGATATCGCGCGGCGGAAAAGGCTCTGGAAGTCATTTCCGGACGTGAAGAAAAATCCGGCCGGGGCGGTTAAACAAAACAAACAACTCAACACTCGTTAGCGAACAGGAAAGGGAGATACGCACATGGCAGAAGCATTAGGCATGATTGAGACACGGTCGTTCCCGGCCGTTGTGGAAGCAGCGGACGCGGCAGTCAAAGCCGCCAAGGTCGAACTGGTTTCCTTTGAAAAAACCGGTGGTGGCTATGTCTCCGTCATCATTCGCGGCGACGTTGCAGCAGTGAAGGCTGCATGTGACGCTGCGCAGGTTGCCGGCGGCCGCGTCGGTGAAGTTGTGGCTGTCCACGTCATTGCCCGCCCCCACAGCAATGTGGATGCGATTATGCCGCTGGGTCGCCAGGGCGAATCGAAGGCGAAGAAATAAGGCGATTGCCGAAATGGAATTGCCAATTTCACATTGGCAATTTCCGTTTGGCAATAAGCAGATTTCATGCAACTCGCCCGTATAATCGGAACGGTCGTCGCTACACGGAAGGAGCCCACATTGCAGGGGATCCGTCTGATGCTGGTGCGACCGCTGGACGACGCGGGCCGCGAGACAGGATCTGTACTCGTCGCAGCCGATGCGGTGGGCGCGGGCGTTGAGGAGGTTGTCCTCATCGCATCCGGCAGCTCCGCACGACAAACACAGCAGACTGACAAGCGGCCGGTTGACGCCGTGATCATGGCCATCGTGGATTCGTGGGACGTGAACGGCGAAGAAAAGTATCGGAAAAGCAAAGAAGTAAAGGTTGCGGAGGAATAGAAAACTCTGTGGAGACGGACGCCTTTCAGCACAAATTGAACGGCTCCGAATCGCTCCAACGGGTTGACTCTCCGCAGCCTTGCAGTGGAGGCTAGTACATGGCACGTCTTTCGGATGCCGACATTGATGCCATCGCGCGCAGAATTGTCGCAGATTTAGACCAACGACCGCTCGCGAGCGTTCCCGCTCCGGCAGCCGTGCAATCGGCAGATCGCGACCTGGGTATTTTCCCGACGGTTGATGAGGCCGTCAAAGCCGCGCGCGAAGCGCAGCCCGTTTTCGTGGCGCTGCCACTCAAGAAGCGCGCGCAAATCATCGCGGCAATTCGTTCCGTGATGTTGGAAAACGCAGCCGTCCTCGCGAAGGCTGCACACGAAGAGACCGGACTCGGCCGCTTCGAAGATAAGATCGTCAAGAACCTCCTCGTGACAGAGAAGACCCCGGGCATCGAGCACTTGACGCCGGAAGCGATCACAGGCGATCACGGCCTGACCCTTCTTGAGCCTGCCCCCTTTGGCGTCATCGGCGCTATCACGCCCACAACGAATCCGACGTCCACCATCATTTGCAACACGATCGGCATGATCGCAGCGGGCAACACCGTTGTGTTCAACGTGCACCCCGGTGCGAAGAACTGCTCCATGCAGACCGTTGCGCTGATCAACAAAACGATCATCGCGAGCGGCGGACCACGCAACGTAATCACTTGCATCTCCAACCCGACCATTGATAGCGCGGGCGCGTTGATGCACCACCCGAACATTCGCCTCGTTGTCGTCACGGGCGGCGGCGGCGTTGTGAAGGCGGCCATGAAGAGCGGCAAGCGCGCGATCTGCGCCGGCCCCGGAAATCCCCCCGTTGTTGTGGACGAAACGGCGGATATTGCGAAGGCCGGGCGCGACATCGTCCTCGGCGCCTCCACGGACAACAACATTATCTGTGCGGACGAAAAACAGGTCTTCGTCGTGGACAAAGTGGCCGACGATTTATTGAAGGCGATGCAACAGAACAATGCGGTGCTGGTGGATCGCAGCAAGCTGTCTGCGCTGGAAAAGGTCATCTTTACGGAAATGCACGGCCCCCGCCAGGAAGCGCATATCAATCGCGATTTGATCGGCAAAAATGCGGAAGTGATTCTGAGCAAAATCGGGATCAATGTGCCGAGCTCCTGCCGCCTCGGCATTGTGGAAGTGGATGAGAACCATCCCCTCCTCTGGACGGAGCAGATGATGCCGATTCTGCCGGTATGTCGCGTGTCGAGTTGCGACTATGCAATTGACCTCGCGTTGAAGACCGAGGGCGGCAATCGCCACACCGCTGTCATGCACTCGCGGAACATTGACAAGCTGCACCGCATGGCAAAGGAATCGAACTGCAGCATTTTTGTTAAGAACGGGCGTTCGCAAGCCGGGCTGGGTCTGGATGGCGAGGGCTATACCTCTTTCACAATCGCAAGCCCCACTGGTGAAGGCCTCACAGGCCCGCGTTCATTCTCCCGCTGGCGACGCTGCGTACTTGTGGATCACTTCAGGATTACGTGATGAAGAAGTACCCGGCAATGGCCGTGGTGGAATTCGGGGAGATTGGGAAAGGGATGTTCGCCACGGATAAAATGTTGAAGAAGGCCCCCATCGCCTTCGTCCGTTGTGGAACGATTAGCCGCGGGCGCTACCTCACTGTCATTGGTGGCAATACCGCCTCCGTCAGCGAGTCCTACGAAGAAGGGATTTTTTGGGCAGGCGAAACCGTACTCGACTCCGTGATTCTGGCTGACGTGCACCCCCAGGTACACGACGCCATCCTGGGACAGCATCGGCCGCACGGCCAGGGCGCCATCGCAATCGTTGAAACGCAGACGGTCGCATGCAACGTGCGCGCAGCGGAGCTGGCGCTGAAGGGAACGCCCGTCAACTTGATGGAGCTGCGTCTGGCCGACACAGGGCTGTCCGGCAAGGGCTTAAGTATTTACGAGGGCGAGCTATACGACATCGAAGCTGCGATGGAGATCGTCAGCGGATTCCTTTCTGCAGCCGGAAAAGAAGTGAACTATCAGATCATTTCCTCTCCCCACGAAGCGTTGGATACCCGAATCACATCGCACAGCCTCTTCGGCACGGGCCGAACGATCGAACTCGAAGGAGAACCCGGCTAATGCTACTCGGTCGCGTCACAGGCAGCGTGGTTGCCACCATTGTATATGAAGGGTTGAGCGGCGTGCCGCTACTGCTCGTTCAGCCGCTCGACAAAACCGGGAAGCCGAAAGGCAAGGCGCTGGTTGCAGCCGATGCTACGCGCACGGCAGGCGTCGGTGAGCTGGTCTATTACGAAGGCGGACGCGAAGCGGCGATGGCGCTGGATCCGTGGTTTGTCCCCGTGGATCACGCCATCATCGGAATCGTGGACAATCTGAACACAACACAGGACACCTGACCATGTTCACTGGACGCGTCATCGGGCATATTGATTCGACAATCAACCACGCGTGGTACGACGCGAAGAAGCTGTTGATTGTGGAAAAGACCGAGCCCGATGGCAAAGCTCTGGACAGCTACGTAATCGCGGTGGACTCCGTTGGCGCAGGCGTTGGAGAAACCGTCCTTGTCCTCGACGAAGGCACCGGTGCACGCCAGGTGTTTTCTTCCACTGACGCACCCGTGCGCTCCGTAATCGTCGGCATTATAGACGAAATACATTGCGCGAAATAGCGTCCCGAACTACACTGCATTAATGCGTGTATTCCTTATCGTCCTCGATTCCGTCGGGATAGGACACGCGCCAGACGCCGCTGATTACGGCGACGAAGGTGCGGCTACCCTACCCCATATCGCAAAGGCCGTCGGCGGATTGCATCTGCCGACATTCCAAAAACTGGGACTGGGCAATATCCCGTCCGTTACCCCGAAGCCGTTCCCGATTGACGGCGTTCCGCCTGCCGATAACCCGCTGGCGAGTTACGGCGCCATGCAGGAGATGTCGCAGGGCAAAGACACGGTCACCGGGCACTGGGAAATTGCGGGCTTGCATCTGCAGCCGGGCTTCCACCTGTTCCCGCCGGGGCCGCCTTCGTTTCCCGATGAAATGGTCGCTGCATTCGAAAAAGAAACCGGACGCAAAATCCTTGGAAACAAAGCGGCCAGCGGTGTACCGGTTATCGAAGAACTCGGCGCAGAAGCCACGCGAGAAGGAAAATGGATTGTTTACACCAGCGCGGATTCCGTTTTTCAGATCGCGGCCAACATTGATGTCATCCCCCTCGAAGAACTCTATCGTGCGTGTGAGATCGCCCGCCGCCTCTGCGATCCCTTTCGCGTGGGCCGCGTAATCGCACGGCCGTTTCGCGGAACGCCGGGCAACTTTCACCGGACGGAGGATCGCCGCGACTACGCGTTTCAACCTGACGAGCCGACAATTCTGGAGCGCCTGTACGCATCCGATGTCCCCGTCTATGCCGTCGGCAAGATCGAGGATATTTTCGCGCACCGCGGAATCACCAAGAGCGACCATACGGGGAACAATCACACCTCGCAAAAAACCGTCGAACGGTTCGCAGCCGAAATGAAGCGCGGATTCCTTTTCGCCAACTTCATTGATTTCGACATGCTCTACGGCCATCGCCGCGATCCGAAAGGATACGCGGAATCGCTGGTTCAGACCGATCAGTGGCTCGCCACATTTCTTCCAACACTAACGACGAACGACACGCTGATCATCACGGCGGATCACGGCAATGATCCGACGTATAAGGGCACGGACCATACACGCGAGGTGGTTCCGCTTCTGGTCTATCAGCCGGGACAAAAGGTACAGAATCTTGGTTTGCGCGAGGGGTATTACGACATTGCGCAATCCATCGCAGCACAGTTCGGGATTGATCCGCTGCCGCGTGGGCGATCATTCCTGTAAACCAGCAACCAACGAGAGGTCACTATGCTTCCACAATGGATAATCGAAAAGAAACGGGACGGCTTGACGCTGACAGAAGAAGAAATCCGCTTCTTCATTGATGGCTATGCAAAGGGCACGCTGCCGGATTACCAAATGGCCGCGATGGCGATGGCCATTTTTATCCGCGGAATGAACCCGAAAGAAATCGCGGTCTTGACCGACGCGATGATGCGCTCGGGCGACCTGATCAATACGTCCTCCATTAAAAAGCCGAAGGTGGACAAACACTCGACCGGCGGCATCGGCGACAAGGTCTCACTGATTCTGGCCCCGCTGGTTGCAGCTTGCGGTCTCGCTGTGCCGATGATCTCCGGTCGCGGACTCGGCATCACCGGCGGCACACTCGACAAACTTGAGTCTATCCCGGGCTATCGCACAAACCTCAGCGATGCCGAACTGATCCGCGTGATCAAAAAGATTGGCTGCTCAATCATCGGTCAGACAAAACAGCTCGCACCAGCAGACAAGAAGCTCTACGCGCTTCGCGATGTAACGGGCACAGTCGCTTCGATCCCGCTGATCACAGCGAGTATCATGTGCAAAAAGCTCGCCGAAGGCCTCGATGGTCTCCTGCTCGACGTGAAATGCGGCAAGGGCGCGTTCATGCGGACACACAAAGACGCGCGAGCGCTGGCGTTGAGTATGGTGCGCGTGGGCAATGCCATGGGCAAACGGATGGCGGCTGTCATCACGGACATGAACCAAACATTGGGCAACACGGCGGGCAACGTGCTTGAGGTTGTGGAATCAATCGAAACCCTGCAGAACCGCGGCCCGAAAGACCTCACAGAGCTTACGATTGTATCCGCAGAAGAAATGCTCATTCTCGGACGCATCACGAAATCCCGTCCGGCAGCGCGCGCAATGGCAGAGAAGGCGCTCGCAGATGGGTCTGCGTTCCGGATATTCCGCAAGATGGTCGAGCTCCAGGGCGGCGACGTCAGGACAATTGACGATCCCTCGCGCCTTGCGCAGGCAAAGTTCAAGGTACCCTTCCCTGCCCCTGCTGCGGGCTACATTGCACAGGCGGATGCGGAATCGGTCGGCAAGGCGTGTGTTGTCCTTGGAGCCGGTCGCACACGCACGGATCAAGCGGTGGATCATGCGGTCGGAATCTCGCATATTCTGCACATCGGCGATTCTGTCGCAAAAGGTGCGCCCCTGCTCGTAATTCACGCGAATGATAAGAAGCGACTGGCAGAGGCACAGGCGCTTCTGAAAGGCGCGTTCAAGATCACCAAGACAAAACCAAAAGCGCCGAAGCTGATTCTGGAACGGATCAACGGCGACACGATTGGAAAAGCGAAATGATTGATCGAAGCACTCTCGAAAAGGCGCTCTCCCACGTCCGCGGAAAATGGCCGGCTGCAAAACCGCAGTTGGGCATGATTCTGGGTTCCGGCTGGAGCGAGGTCATCGGCTCATTCAACGTAAAGGACACGATCTCCTACGAGGAAATTCCGGGTCTGGGCAAAACTGGCGTCGTTGGACATGCCGGTCGCCTGGTTCTTGCGGAGTCAGCGGGGATCGAGCTGCTCGTTTTTCAAGGGCGTCGCCATTTTTATGAAGGCGTGGGTTGGACGCCGATCGCGCTGCCGATTTTCCTAATCAAATCGCTGGGCGCTAAGGGCGTATTGGTCACCAACGCTGCGGGCGGTGTGCGGAAAGATCTGGTTCCCGGAACGCTGATGATCATTTCGGATCACATAAACTTCCTCGGTGCAAATCCGCTAATTGGCGCGCACGACAGCTTCTGGGGTCCGCGCTTTCCGGATCAAAGCGGGGTGTACAACTCCACGCTGCGCAAATTGCTTGTGCAGTCAGGCAATAATGTCGGCGAAAAACTGGCCGAGGGCGTCTACCTTGCTGACTCCGGCCCAACGTACGAATCGCCTGCTGAAATCCGGGCATTTCGCACGCTCGGCGCGGATGCAGTCGGTATGTCCACAGTCCCCGAGGCCATGCTTGCAAATGCAGCGGGCCTGCAGGTTGCGGGACTTTCCTGCATCACGAATAGCGCGGCCGGCATAAGCGAAAATCCGCTGAGCCACGAAGAAGTGACGGAAACAACGCGCGTTTCAATGGAGCGCATGAAAAAAGTGCTGCTCAGTTTTGTGAAGGAAGTGGCCCGTGAAGGAATCTAAACCCGCCCTCTCGCGCGCGCAGGCGCTGAAACTCCTGCGCGCCGCTGCACAGGTTTCGCGCAACGCGCACGCGCCCTACTCCAACTTCCACGTCGGCGCAGCGCTATTGACGAACACCGGCTCCATCATCACCGGCTGCAATGTCGAGAATGCTTCATACGGACTGACAATCTGCGCAGAGCGCAATGCGATCTTCCACGCCGTTGCGACGAAAAAGCGCAAATTCACAGCAGTTGCAATTGTGGCGAGTGGCAAACAGATGCCGTTCCCGTGCGGAGCATGCCGACAAGTACTCGCTGAATTCGGAACGCCTGAAATGGTTGTCCTCGTAGCACCGCGCGACAAACTGACGGCCTACCAGGAATTGACACTCGGCGGGCTGCTTCCTCACTCCTTCAAATTCTGAAGTAACCCATCTTTCGCTATTCGCGAGGTAATGGGTCGGTTTTGTTGGGGTTTGGATCAAAGGTCTTCACTACATTTT
>JBDHQM010000068.1:0-6263 GCA_039807095.1 Kiritimatiellia bacterium | reverse complement strand
CCCCCCCCCCGCCAGCAACGCGCTAATCCAGCCGCCGTGCACGCGCCCCACAGCCTCCGGGCGGCCCGTCTGCCGCAGAAACGCGATCATCGCCACGATAATCAGCAACGCCTCCATCCCCTCGCGCAGAAGAATCGTCGCCGCGCCGAGGAAGGTCGAAACCGGACTCCCGGTGCCCGCACCCAACAGCGTCTCCGCCTCTGCCAGCAGCGCGTCAATCCCATCCGCCTGCTGCGCAATCTTCGCCGCATCGTCGCCGCGCGAAATCGCCGCGCGATACTTCGCCATCCCGTCCTCGATCTGCGTCAGCAGCTTGCTGTTGCGCGCCGCAACAATCGGCTCCACCGGTTCAAATCCATCGAGATATGCCGACAACGCAAGCGACGCCGCACGCGCGCGATCGCCCTCGCGATATACCGCTGCGCTCTCGGCCAACCGCTCGCGGCTCAACGCGAGCGAGCTGGATTTCGGCTGCAGCACCTCAGGGTTCTGCCGCAGATACGCCGTCACCGCATCGGCCTTTTCTTCGCCGATCTCCTCCGCAAGCGCCTGCGGCGAGAGCGAAACAAAATCCTTCAAATCCTTGATGCGCTCGCGCAGCGCGGCCTCGTTCTCCCACAGCGCTTTTCCATCCGCGAGCGATTGCCCCGTGAATGCAAAATGCCCCGAATAAAACGCCAGCGCCCAGCGATCATCGCTCGGCAGATGCGCATAGCTGACCATCGGCGTATCGTCGAGCCCCTGCGAAATGACCTGATATAACCCAAAGAGACTGCGCTGCCGCGCGCGCGCCTTGTCTGTGAACGCGATCGGCGGAATGTCCAACCCCACACCCGCGGGGCCCAGGCCGTCGCCGCTGGATCCGTGGCAACTGGCGCAGTGCATTTCATACAGCTTGCGCCCGCGCTTGAACTCCGGCGGCGTGGACGGTGCGAGGGGCACCGGATAGGCCGCCAGCAGCGCATCCGCCAGCGAGTGCGCGAGCTTCGCGACATCCGCCGCCGGCGCGTGCGCGGCAATGGCCTGCTGCAGCGCCGTCGCCGAATCGAGCAGCGCCTGCCGCTCCGGCTTCTCTTCCAGCCCCTTCAGCTTTTGTTCGACCGTCGCGGCGAACTCGACCTGCTCGTCATACTCAACCGGATTGACGACCACGCCGTTTTCAACCGCGCCCTCATAATCAATTCCAATGTAGTCGAGCAGCCGCCACGCCGACTCCACGTCCGACGACTCCGCGCGCGCGGGCAGCACCCCAACCAGTGGCGCAAGCAGGCACGCAAAAATCAGTGCGAAGCGGATCCTTCCAGTTTTCATACGCATCCATCCCATCCCGACTCAACGGCGCTCAGGCATAGCCCAGCGCGCGCAGGGTCTGATAGACGATGAACGCGGCGCTGTAGGCCAGCACGGTCATGTACGCCAGTTGAAAAAGAGGCCACTTCCACGAATTCGTCTCGCGCTTCGTGGTGATTTGAGTCGGAAGGCACTGCATCGCCAGTACGTAAAACACGAGAAGACTCACGCTCGCCGCCACCGTGAACACGGGCGACCCATCAGCGTGCCGCGCGCGGCGCATCCGGTCATAGAGCCCCGTTGGCTCCTCCTCACCCGCGTCTTCACCCAATCCATAGACCACCGCAAGAGTCGAAACAATCACCTCGCGCGCGGCGAACGATGTGATCAATCCAATCCCGATCTGCCAGTCGTAGCCGAGCGGACGCACCGCCGGTTCAATCAATTTGCCGAGGCGGCCGGCAAAGGAATAGGACAGCTCAAAACGGCTCTGCTGATGCTCCGCCTCGGCGAACAGCGCGCTTGCCTCATCCGTGTCACCCGCCGCCGCAACGGCCTCCGCCTGTGCCGTGATTTCTGCGACGTTCGGCGGCACGGTGTCGGTTTTCGGATACGTCGCCAACGCCCACAGCGCAATCGAGATCAGCAAAATGTTGGTCCCCGCCTGCGTCACGAACACCTTTGCGCGATCAAAGGTGTAGAGCAGCACCGCGCGAACACCGGGAATGCGATAGCCCGGCAGCTCAATCACGAGCGCCTTACTCTCGCCGCGCAGGATCGTCTTTTTGAACACAAACGCCATCGTCAGCGCGGCGAGAATGCCGAGGATATATGCGCCGGTGAACAACAGCGCCGCCTTGCCCGGATTCTGCGGGAACAGCAGCGCGGTGATCATCGTGTACACCGGAATGCGCGCCGAGCAGCTCATCAGCGGTGTGATCAAAATGGTGACCAGCCGGTCGCGCGGATCGCGAATCACGCGGCTCGCCATGATCGCGGGAATCGCGCAGGCGTGCGCCGAAAGCAGCGGCACAAACGCCGTGCCCGGCAAGCCCACGCGGCGCATCAGCCGGTCCACCACAAACGCGGCGCGCGCCAGATAACCGCTGTCCTCCAACAACGCAAGGAAGAAAAACAAAATGCAGATTTGCGGGAGAAATACGAGGATGCCGCCCACGCCACCAATCACGCCATTGACGAGAAAGCTCTGGAAATCGCCGTCGGGCACCCGGCCCGCCACCCAACTCCCAAGGCGACCGAAGAGTCCGTCAATCAAGTCCATCGGCACCGACGCAACACTGAAGATCAAATAGAAGACCACCAGCATCACGGAAAAGAAAAGCGTCAACCCGATGAACGGATGCGTCAACACGCGGTCAATCTTGTCCGTCTTCTGCCCCTTCGCCACGCGCGGCGCTTTCACCGCGCGCTTCACCACGCGATCCGACCACGAATAGCGCGCCTGATACGGGCACAATCCGCACGCGTTGCACGCCGACGCAGACGGCGCAAGTGGAATCGCCTCCTCCGCCGGGCGCGAGGACGTCTCCGCCAGCGCCGCCGCAATCTCCGCCCGAAGCGGGGCAATTCCAAACCCGCTGCGCGCAATGATGGGCACCACCGGACACTTCAATTCGTCGCTCAACTGATCTGCGTCCACGTGAATGCCGTGGCTCTTGGCCACATCAATCATGTTCAGCGCAACGATGATCTTCAGATTGTGTTCCGCAAGCTGACTGATGATGAACAGACTGCGCTCCAGATTGGACGCATCCGCAATCATCACCACCGCATCCGGCGCGGTATAGCCACTCTTGCCGAGCACCACATCGCTCGCAATCCGCTCCTCTTCCGTCGCCGCGTTCAGGCTGTAAATACCGGGGAGGTCAATAATATCCACCGTCTGCCCCGCAATCGCGGTGCGACCGATTTTTCGCTCCACAGTGGTGCCGTGATAGTTCGCAGTCTTCGCGCGGAGCCCCGTCAGCGCATTGAAAAGTGAGGTCTTGCCCGTATTCGGACTCCCCACCAACGCAATGGTCGGCGGGATGCTACGCGCAGGACCGGATACATTCGGCGCATCCAATACGGCGGACGATTCACTCATTTTGATGCCGCCTGTCCGCCCGCTTCCAACACCTCTACGATACACGAGGCTGGATTACACGCCACCACGCGGAGCTTCGCCGCGAGGCGCGCCGAGATGCCAATGCGCGTCCCGTACACCTTCAAAATTAACGGATCGCCCGCCTGAACCAGCTCCACCGTGCGCCCCTCGCACAGGCCCATCGCCATCAGTCGCTCAATCTCGCCGTCCTTCGCATCCACATGCTGCAAGATGCCGAACTGATGTGGCTTCAGCTGCGTCAAAAATATCGTTTCGCTCATCGAAAATGTCTCGTTTTCGCCCTCGCAAAGCAGGGCAGACAGGCTTGTGTTTGGCATATAAAACACAACGTTGGCAAGCAAAACTTTTCACTTGGACAACCGGCTCCGATCCGCCTACTGTCGCGCTTACACAACTCAATCGCCCGCGAGAAAAACCATGCGACTCCTCACCCCCCAGCCCTTCGGAAACACCGGCCTGACCGTCTCCGCCCTCGGTTTCGGCGGCGGCCACATCGGCGGCGACGAAATCTCCGACATGCAGGCCGTTCAAATCATCCACCACGCCCTCGATCTCGGCATCAACCTGCTCGACACCGCGCGCGGCTACGGCCGCAGCGAGGAACGAATCGGCCACGCAATCCGCGCGCGGCGGCAAGACGTCGTTCTCTCCACCAAAATCGGATACGACGTCCCCGGCCACACCGACTGGACCGCCGAAATTATTCCCGCTGGCGTCACCGAAGCTCTTCGCACCCTGCAAACGGACCACCTCGACATCGTCCACCTCCACTCCTGCTCCGTAGACATCCTCGAAAACAGCGGTGTGGTGGAGGCGCTCCAAAGAGAAAAACAGGCCGGCCGCATCCGCATCGCTGCCTATAGCGGCGACAACGAACCGCTTCTCTGGGCTGTCAACGCCGGCGCGTTCGACGCAATCCAGTGCTCCTTTAATATCTGCGATCAGCGCATCCTCGACGCCGTACTACCCGCCGCCATCCAGCGCGGCCTCGGCGTCATCGCCAAACGCCCCATCGCCAACGCGCCCTGGCGACACACCGCCCGCCCCGCCGGACCCGCCACCGCAACCAACTGGGAGCGCTTCCTGCAAATGGGCATGCCCGCGTGGAACCTCGACTGGTCCGACATCGCACTCCGCTTCACCGCCTACACCCCCGGCATCCACTCCTGCATCGTCGGAACACGCAACCCGCACCACCTCCAAGCCAATGCCGAAAGCCTGCAAAACGGCCCCCTTGACCCCGCCCCCACCACCCGCATCCGCACCGCCTTCCAACAACACGGCACCCACTGGCCAAGCACGATTTGAGGGGGAGATGGGAGAAGGCACAAAGGCACATAGGCACAAAGTTTAAGAGTCGTCGGTCAATCAACACCCCTCAGAATGGCTGATCTTCTTTCTCCACAATTTTTCCCGTAAATCCGGTCAATCCCGTTATTCAGTCTCTTTTTCTCCTATTCGTGAAATTTCGTGTCTATTCGTGGTTAATTCTTTTTCATTTGGATCCGTCTACGTTACTCCATGCAGCCGCTGCTGACTGAGCACGATTTGACTTCGCAGCCCGCACTTAATCGCTACACTACCCGCAAAGGACGGGATATTTTGTGCGCGTTTGTTTAGACATCCAATCGGCAGTCGGATCGCGAGCGGGTGTCGGGCGCTACACAAAACTCCTTGCCGAACACCTCATTCCGCTTCGCGAGCAAAACGAGCTCGCCCTCTTCCACTTCGATTTTCAGCGGCGCGGCTTGACTTCGTTCAACGTCGCCGATGCCACGCTCCGCGCGTGTCGCTGGCTGCCCGGCCGCTACGTCCAGAAGGCGTGGAAGACGATTGGCTGGCCGCCCTACAACTGGTTCGCGGGGGATGCCGATGTCTATCACTTCCCCAACTTCATCCGCCCGCCGCTCCGGCGCGGCGCATCGGTCGTGACCATTCACGATGTCGCATTCCTCCGCTACCCCGAAACCATCGAAGAAAAGAACCTCGCCTACCTGCGAAGTCAGATTCAGCAAACTGTTCAACGCGCGACCGCGATCATCACCGTCTCCGACTTTACCGCGCGCGAGGTGCGCGATCTCCTCAACGTCCCCGAAGACAAACTCTTCCCCATCCCTTCCGGACTCGATCCCACCCTTCAACGCCCAACACCCGAAACGATCCTCGCCCTCCGCCAGCGACTCCACCTGAACCGGCCCTATCTCCTCAGCGTCGGCACACTCGAGCCGCGAAAGAACTTCGCGTTTCTTATCGAAATCTTCGACCACCTGACCGCCTTCGATGGCGACCTCGTGATCGCCGGCCGACGCGGCTGGAAGTTTGAACCCATTCTCGAACGCATCGCGCGCTCCCCCCGTCGCGACCGCATCCGCATCGTCGAAGACCTCTCCGAAAGCGATCTGCCGCCGCTCTACGGCGGCGCGGAATTATTCCTTCTGCCCTCGCTCTACGAAGGATTCGGATTCCCGCCCCTCGAGGCGATGGCGTGCGGAACTCCCGCCCTCGTCACCCCCGGCGGGTCGCTCGCCGAAATCTGCGGTGGCGGCGGCATCGTCCTCCCCGATGGCGACACCGCCCGCTGGGTCCGCGAGATCACCGCCCTCCTCCAGGCACCCGCAGCACGCGATGACCTCCGCCGACGCGGCGCCGAACACGCCAAACGCTATTCGTGGACCGAAACCGCGCGCAAAACCTGGGCCGTCTACCACGCCGCCCACCGCGCATCGCGCAAAACCGCGCCCGCCTGACGCCTCGTCATTCGCGGGCGCAGGACATAGATTTTGAGAAAGATCGATTTGGGCCTTGCGCCTTTCTTTTTGATGCTATATATTGTATCTGTAATAAA
>JBDHQM010000026.1:0-36838 GCA_039807095.1 Kiritimatiellia bacterium | reverse complement strand
ACGGCTCGTCACGGCGAAGTTCCGGCCGCGACGGGCGGAATGAAGCCGGAAGTGGCCGCGCCACCCCTACACAACTCGGCATAGGTGGCCCGCGCACTCCGCTGCGCGGGAAAGATGAACCAATCACTCTCCGGCGGCTAGGGACTCTTACCGGCTCGCTTGGAAAGCTCGCCCTACCGATTTTCGCCATACTCGCGAGAGAAAATCGCCCTCCACAATTCGGGGTCAGGCCGGTAAATTGTAAGTCTCGACCTCGCGTCGCGCGCTGGAGGATGGCATCAGTCCTTCTCTTCTCTGCGGCCTTGGCGTCTTTGCGAGAGAAGAATATCCCGCCCCCTCCACGACAGATTTTTTCATTAATAAAAATAATCCACTTGCACTACTGTGTGATGCGTAGTATGTGTCGCGTAGTAGTGATATGAATGAGACGTGGACAACGCAATGGCGGAAGGGCCTGCTGGAGTATTGCCTGCTGCTGGTGCTGAACCGGGGCGAGAGCTACGGCTATGAAATTGTGCAGGCGCTGCAGGAGATCGAGGCGCTCGCCGTGTCGGAAAGCACGGTATATCCGATTTTGACGCGGCTGCGGGCGAGCAAGTTGTTGAAAGTGCGCGATGTGCCCTCGGAATCGGGGCCGCCGCGCCGCTACTTTGCGCTGACTGCGTTGGGGCGGATCCGGTTGGCGGAGATGCAGGCGTATTGGAAGTTGTTGTCCGAGAGTGTCGAGCAATTGAAAGAAAAGAAGGTTGTATAAAATGGATACCAAGCTGGAGGCGTATCTAAAAGAGGTCAAGGCGCGCTTGCGGGGGCGACCTGAGGCAGAGCAACGCGAAATCATCGCGACGCTGCGGCAGCACATCGAGGAGTCACTGGTCCGCCACAAGAATAATGTGGACGCGGTCCTGATGGAACTGGACGAGCCGGATGCGTATGCGGGCGACGAGGACGGGCGCGAAGCGCGGAACAGCGCGGCCCACCCGAAGGGCGGGCGGGTGTTCTCTTATCGTCTGTTGCTGTGGCTTTTCCTGCTGATCAACGGTTGGTGGGTATTCATGCAGACGCAGGAGCGCGGTTATTTCAGTTGTCGCCCGGCAAATCACCGATCCGCAAAGGGGGCGACGCGCGGGAATCCGGTTCAGCCGCCCGCTGCGCCGATGGTAGAGACCAATCTGGTGATGCTCGAGGTTCGGCAGCAGAACTTCTCGAGCTCGCGCGAGATGAGCATCGCGATGCAGTTCAACGTTCCGCCCGCGGTGAATAACTTGCGGGAATATCTGCGGCTGACGACAGAGGATGGAGAAGAGATTCCGTTTGGGGTGATGGAGCGCTACAACAATCAGATACTCCTGATGACCGAGTCCCTCAAGACGGATACGGTGAAGGTATCACTTGCTGCCGGATTTCCTTCGGCAGACGGTGTCGCCGTTTCGCGAAATGAGCAGAAAAGGACGCTTACCGTTATCGAAAAATTGATTCTCGAGCGGATGGAAACGGAACTTCCGGATTTTGAAAGCGGATTCGTTGGCGCATATTTTACATTTCCGCTGGATGCTGGGACGGCCCGCGACTTCATCCAGATCACGCCGCCGGTGAAGTTCATGGTAGAGCGCGGAAGCTGGTGGAGGAATGAGAGTCGAATTGTCGGCGAATTCAAGCCGCGGGAAAGCTACACGATTACGTTCAAGAGCGGACTCCGCGCGGAAAATGGCGCCATCCTGCTGAAGCCGGTGGTTCGGACGATTCAGTTTCCCGATCGGGATCCGGCGCTCGCGATTCCGGTATCGGGCATGTATCTATCGCCGAAGGGGAATCTTCAGATTCCGCTGAGCGCGGTGAATGTCAAAGAAGTCGAGCTGTCAGCTGCGCCGGTGTTGCCGCAAAACTTGCTGCACTATGCGCTGCGTCGCCACGGTCGGGCAGGGTCTTGGTACCGGGAAGACGAGGATCGCATGCTGGGGCGCAGCGCGATCGTGCTGACGAATCGGTTGGCTGGACAGCCGAACCAGCAGATCAATACGCGTGTGGATCTGCGCTCTCTGGTCGCAGGCACTCCGTCGGGTGCGTATTGGGTGACGGCGAGAGCGAAGGGTGACAAGCACGCGGAACAGTTGGTTGTGGTGACGGACCTCGGCTTGAGCGCGCATCTGGCGAAAGACGGCGTCTTTGTGTGGGTGAACTCGCTGGCAGAGACGACGCCCGCCGTCGGGGCAGAGGTGGTTGCCTACGCTGAAAACAACGAGGAAGTCGGGCGCGGCATTGTACAGGACGACGGCACGGTGTTCCTGCCGAAAAAAGAAGGCGCCGACGATGCCTTCATTGTGATTGCTCGTCTGGGGACGGATCTTTCCTATCTCGTATTGGATCGCAGCGAAGTGGATGTTCCGAACAGCGAGGGCGTGCGTCCGTACGCAAGTTCCGGCTACGAAGCCTTTGTTTTCACGGAGCGGGGCGTGTATCGGCCGGGCGAGTCTGCGTTTGTGCGCACGGTCGTGCGCGACAGATTGCTCGGTGCGCCCGATTCGTTTCCGGTTTCACTGCGCGTTGTTCGTCCGGACGGCCGGACGTTCAGAACGTTCACGATGAAACTGGATGATGTCGGTTCGTGTGAGACGAATTTTGCGTTGCCGGAATATCTGCCAACCGGCCTTTATTCGCTGGATGTCATCGTCCCGGGCAGCGATCGCGTGTTAGGCTCTACATCGGTCGCGCTGGAGGACTTTGTTCCCCCGCAGGTTCGCGTGGACATTCTCGGACTGCCACCGGTGGTGCCGTCCTCCACGGGTTTTATATTCACCGTGAGCGCAAATCATCTCTTCGGCGCTCCCGGGGGCGGCCTTCTGGTAAGCGCGTTCTATCGTTTCTATGCCGCTCCGTTCGTGGCGACCAATTGGGTGGGCTATTCTTTTGGAGATCCGGAGAAAGAATTCTCCTCGCTCCTCACGTACATCGGGCGGGGATGGATGGGCTCGGACGGGCTGGCAGATTTCCCGGTATCCGCGTCCCCCGCATGGCGGCCTGCTGCGCGGCTCCGCGCGGTGGTCTCCGCGAATGTCTCTGAAAATAGCGGGCGCGTGACGAGCGCGTATGGGGAGACCTTGATGGATCCCTATCCGTTTTATATCGGCTTGAGTCCGTCGTTTTCCGGAACCATGCGCGTCGGCGATACGCAACGCGTTGCAATCGTTGCGGTGCGACCGTCGGATATGACCGCATTGACGAACGGCGCGCTGAAGGCTGTCCTTTCCCGCGTGACGCGGAGCTGGGCGCTGAAACGCGGGGCGAACGGGCGCTATAACTATGAGAGTCTGGAGACAAAAACTCCGGTGCGCGAGGTTGTGCTGTCGCTCGCTGCGGAGCCGGTATCGCTGCCGCTTCAAGTGGAGTCGTCGGGCGAGTATTTGCTGGTGGTGTCGGATCCCGAATCGGAAGCCTCTACGAGTATTCGCTTCTCCGCCGCAGCGCCGGGCGATCGCTGGGTGGATTGGAATCGCGAGCGGCCCGACATCATCGAGCTGTCGCTGAACAAGAGCGAGTATCGCATTGGAGAGAAGGCGAAGCTAATTGTGAAGGCGCCCTTCAAGGGCGAGGGGTTGCTGACGATCGAAACGGATCGAGTCCTTGAGCATCGCCGCGTGACGCTGGACGCGTCCACTGCGGAGCTTGAGCTGGATGTGCGCGCGGATTATGTCCCGAACGCGTATTGCACCTTCACGCTGATTCGGCCCGCCGTCGCAGAGGCGGAGTGGAGTGCGCACCGCGCAGTGGGCGGCGTGGCGTTGCGGGTTCGACCGGAAGGTCGCGCGCTCTCCGTCGCGATTGATGCGCCGCGGACGAATCTGCCGCAGGCAAAGATGACGGCGAAGATTCGTGTGCGCGACGAGGCGGGCGCGCCTGCCTCCGCGAAGCTGACGGTGATGGCAGTGGACGAGGGCATTTGCCTGCTGACTGCGTTCAAGACGCCAAACCCGCTGCAGTTCTTCCTGGCGAAACGCACGCTGGGCACCTCGTGGTTTGATTTGTATAGCGAATTGATGCCGGTGCTGGACGACGACGAGATGAACCGCGCGGCATCGCATATCGGTGGCGATGTGGGCTCGTCGCTGCTGCGGCGCATGAATCCGGTCAAATCGCGCCGCTTCAAACCGCTGGCGCTGTGGCAATCGGAGATCGAGACGGATGCGCAAGGCGAGGCGGAGGTGTCGTTTGATCTGCCTGAGTTTGCAGGAGAGGTGCGCCTGATGGTCGTTGCCGTGAACCGCGAGCAGCTAGGCAGTGCGGAAGTACCGGTGAAGGTCAAGCGCCCGCTCGTGGTCGAGACGAGCCTGCCACGCTTCCTTGCGCCGGGCGACCGCACGATGCTGACTGTGCAGCTATTCAACGAAAGCGGAACGGAACAGCACGTGAAGATTGAGGCGACTGCAGGCGGCCCGCTTTCCGTCGTCGAAGCGCAGCGCTCTGTCACGCTGGCGGCCGGACAGTCCTCGGTAGAACGGATGCCGGTACAGGCGCTTAAAGACGTGGGCAACGGGTTGATCTCTATACGCGTTGAATCGGAGGCCGTTTCATTCTCCGACCAAATCGAAATGCCGGTGCGGCCTGCGCTTGCGCTGCAGTACGATTCGATTTGGGGCACGCTGACGGCGGGAGAGAAACAGGAATTTGCGCCATCCGAGACGTATCTACCCAATACCGCTGAGCAGATTGTACAGGCTTCGGGCTTGCAGTATCTGAAGCTGGCAGACGCGCTGAACTATCTGGTGAGCTATCCGTATGGATGTCTTGAGCAGACCACCTCGCGCGCGTATCCGATGATTTATCTGCCGGAGCTGGCGAAGCGCCTGAGCAAGAATTCAATGAGCCGCGATGAAATTGACGACCTTGTGCGCACGGGCATTTTCAACATCCTCGCGAAGCAGTCGGCTGACGGCAGCTTTTCGATGTGGCACTCTGGCGGACCGGCGTGGCGCTGGGGCGGCTTGTACGCGACGAGTTTCCTGCTCGACGCAGATCGCCTGGGCTATGAGGTGTCGAAGGATGCCCTTCGCTCCGCGCTGGATTATGTGGAGCGCGACCTCAGCAGACGGCCGCCAGCGACCGTTGAGACGAGCGATTTCGCATGGCGCTCGGATATTACAGAACGCGCCTTCGCCTGCGAAGTGCTCGCTCGTGCGGGTCGCCGCAGCGACGGATGGATTGCGCGCCTGGCGGAGCAGTTGGATGTGTTGCCCAATGGGGCGAAGATCAGTCTGGCCCGCGCGATGGTCGCATCTGGCGATCCGCGGCGCGCGAGTGAAATCCTCAAGGCCATCAAGCCCGATTCAGTCACCGATGTTGTGGATCAATCCGCCTTGCTTCTGGCATGGCTCGATGTAGATCCTCGATCGCCGGTTGTGCCGCTTTTGGCGATGGCGCTTGAAAAAGGTGTTTCGCCCGACGGGCACTGGTCAACCACCACGTACAACGCCTTTGCCGTTCGCGCGCTGGGCAGCTACGCAATGCTGATGACGAACGCGATGGAGCCGTTCAAGGCGAGGATGCTGTCAGACGGCAAGACCGTTGCGTTTGATCAATCGAAGGAGCTCCAGTTCACGAATGCGGGTCCGGTCACACTCGTGAATGACGGTCCCGGCGTGCTGTATTACCGCATTTCGGCATCCGGCGTGCCTGTGTCGGGCGAGCCGGAAATTGGCGACAACGAACTTGTGGTGCGCCGCACCTGGTTCACGGAAGACGGCTATGAAATAACGCGTCCAGCCTTCGATCAGGGCGAGTTGGTTGTTGTGGAAATTGCCGTGGATTCGCTCGACAAGGACACTGACAACCTGATTATCGAAGACCTCCTCCCGGCCGGATTTGAGATTGAAAATCCGGCGCTGCAGACATCGCAGGACACCGGCTTTGGATGGATCACCGGGAAAGTGGATTGGGTGTCGAGTCGCGATATTCGCGATGACCGGTTGCTGCTGTTTAGCGGTGCGTTCAATGGGAGGCGGACGTATTACTACGCGATGCGCGCAGTCTCGCCCGGCCACTTTGTTGTGCCGGCGATCACGGCGAGCGAAATGTATAACCCGATGCGCCGCAGCGTGTGGCGCGATGCCAAAGAGGCAACAATTGATCCTGCCAAAGAAGAAGCTGCTCCTTAGTTGCGGCGCGCTGATTGCGATTGCCGCGGCGATTGCTGCAATCGCGTGGGTCGTGTTTCCGTTCCCGCGCGAGAAGCTGGCGGTTTTTCCCGGCGGCTATCTGATTGCGGATCGCGATGGAACTCCATTGCGTGTTGTGCTGGGCGCGGACGATACGGACGGCCTCCCGGTGTATCACCCGCGCGAGGGCGACTGGATTGTGCCGGCGATGGTTGCGGCGGAGGATGAACGTTTTTGGCGGCATCCGGGCATTGACCCCATCGCCATTCTGCGCGCGGCGCTTCAAAATCTGTTTTCCGGGAAAACCGTATCCGGCGCATCCACCATCTCGACGCAGGTGATCCGGCTGATGGAGCCGCGCCCGCGCACGATTCCCACGAAGATCATCGAGGCATTTCGCGCGCTGCAGATGGAGCGGCTGGTGGATAAAGATGAGATTCTCCGGCAATACCTGAACCGCGCGCCGTTCGGCGGAAACATTGTGGGCGTGGAGGTCGCTGCCGAGCGCTATTTTGGAAAGAGTCCGCACGATTTGAGTCTGGGCGAGGCTGCACTGCTCGCGGGTCTTCCTCAGGCGCCGTCGCGCTTCCGGCCAGACCGCTATTTGGAGCGCGCGCTCAAGCGGCGGGCGTATGTGTTGGATCGCATGGAGCGTCACGGGATGGTGACGCCTGCTCAGCGCGCGGATGCGGAGCGGCAGCAGATTGTGTTGCGCGCAAAGCCGCGCCCGTTCGATGCGCCGCATTTTAGCGACGCGGTTATCGCGCGCGCGCCGCTGGGTAGCGGGGTGATTCGAAGCACTCTCGATTCCTCGCTGCAGCGCGTTGCAGAAGACGCGCTGGCGCGACAAATGGAAAAACTGCGCGATGCCAGGATCACCGGCGGCGCGGTTGTGATTCTTGAGGTGAAGACCGGCGCTGTGCGCGCGCTCGCGGGATCGCCGGATTATTTTGATGTGCCCTCGCACGGGCAGGTGAATTGCGCGCTCGCCGCGCGATCGGCGGGCTCCACGCTCAAACCGTTTGTGTATGCAGAGGCGTTTGATCGCGGCCTGCTCACGCCGCTGACGGTGCAGGCGGACGTGCCGCGCGCGTTTGCCGATTTCAATCCGGCAAATTTCGACGACAGCTTTCAGGGGCTCGTCACCGCGCGCGATGCATTGATTCTCTCGCTGAACATGCCTGCGCTCACAACGACGGAACTCGTCGGACAAACACGCTTTTATCGCACGCTGCATAAGCTCGGCTTCTCGACGCTCAACCGCGCGCCGGAGACATACGGCATCGGGATCGTCCTCGGCAGTGGAAGCGTGCGGCTGGTGGATTTGGCGAATGCCTATGCCTGCCTTGCGCGCGAAGGAGAATTTTTGCCGGTGCGCTGGGAAGAGGATGCGCCGACGTCAGCCGTATCGCGTATTTTCTCGAGAGAGGCGGCGTGGCTTGTCAGCGATATTTTGAGCGGCGAAGAGCGTTCGATTGACGCGGTCGGCCATAGAGGCGATGTCTGGTTGCCGCGTGTGGCGTGGAAGACGGGAACGTCGTCCGGGTTCCGCGATGCGTGGACGGTTGCCTATAACCCAGAATACGTTGTCGGAGTATGGATTGGGAACACAGACGGATCCGGCTCGTCGAAACTCGTGGGAAAACTCGCGGCAACGCCGGTCGCCTGGGATATCGTGCGGCGTCTCTACTCGAATAATCAATCGCCCTGGTTTGCAAAGCCCGAGGGGGTTCAGGAGCGCAATGTTTGTTCTGTGTCGGGTCGGGTGCCGTGTCCGAATTGCGGGCAAACGGTTCGCGACTGGTACATCGCCGGCGTCACGCCCTTTGCTCCATGCGCGGTTCACGCGCGTGGAGCGGAGCCGCAGTGGCCGCCCGAAGTCGCCTCGTTTTTGAAGGCAAAGGAGCCGGGCATGCGGATCATTGCGCCTGCGACCGGGTCGCGTTTCAAGATGCTCGATAATTTATTCATCTCTCAGGAAATCGCGCTCTCGGCAACCCGGGCGGGGCATTGGTTTGTGGACTCCGCCTATCTCGGCGAAAGCGATCGGCTCACGTGGCCGCTCGAACGCGGCCGCCACGAAATCGTTGTCAGCAGCCTCGATGGGCGCACGGACCGCGTCGTGATTCGCGTGGACTGACCGGCGCTGCAACGGCGCTCCGGAACACGCGGCGACGCAACAACATTCTGCGGATGAAATCCGGCGCGCACTTTGGCATACTCCCGCAATCAGAAACGGACGACGAAGTTCCACCTATTCAAATTGAGGCCTCACGCTCCGCATGAAATTACTACTGCGCGCGCTGGTTATTGTCTTCTCGCTCCACCCGATTCATCTCTATGCGCAACGCCCGGCAGCTGTTGATTTGCGTCGCGATCAAACACCGGTAAAAAATCAGGGCGCGCGCGGGAACTGCTACATCCACGCAACGGCCGCCGCGATGGAGGCGCTCTATAAACGGCAGGGCTACGGCGAACTCGATCTGGCTGAACACTTCTCCGACTACGTCGCGCGCATGTTCTTCCTCGAAACGTGCGAGTTCAACGGCTCCCATCGCACCGCCCGAATGCGCGTGCGGGATGTGTGGGAGCGCGAGAGCGGAATTCCAATCTTCGAACGCATGAGCGGCACCGTGGACACGCTCGTCACCTCGTCTCCCGCAGAGGCGCTCGGCCTTCCGGAAGAGCGCTACTTTCCAAACTCCGACTTCCTTTTTTCCGACGGCGGCCACCCGGAAACCGATCCGATGTGGCAACGGCAATACGACGTCAGCACGTACCTTTTCAACGAACAGCGCCTGCTGCGGAGCGGGCTCCGCGCGCCTGCTTACTATCGCGTAAAGCGTATCGAGTGGCTGCCCAAGGCCGATTCGCGGCGACCGGAAGCGATCGAAGCAGTACTCGCCGCGGGTCACGAGGTGATCTGGGATTTTGTCGTCGGCGGTATGATCAGCGGCCCCATGTGGAAATACAACGGACCGGCCGGAGAGGAAAGTTATCCGCACCGCGCACTAATCGTCGGTTACGACCGGCGTGACCCGAACAATAAGCACTTCATCGTTAAGAACAGCTGGGGCCACCCGCCTGCGAATCCGCCGGGCGACGACTTTCAGCGCATCGCCTATGACTATCTGCAATACGGCGAATGGGCCTCGTGGCTCGCCGAAGTTGAGCGCCCCTATCGCATGCCCGAACTTTCGTTCATCGGCCGGTGGAATGTTGCTTTCGGTCCGCACCGGGGAGATCTCGACGTCTACCACATCCCGGGCATGATGCAGCCGCTTTTTGAGCACAATCTCTACAAGGACGAGCGCGGGCAATTTGTGAAAGATAAGCGCCTCGGCACATTCTATCTGAACGGCGACCCGCAGCAGGCATATCGCGTGAACGGAGCGCTGCGCGGGGATCAGATTGAAGCGTGGATCAATTTTGATCAACGCGCGCCGCGCTGGGATATTCTCAAAGGCTGGAAGCTTTCGCTCCGCCTCGACAATAGTGGCGAGCAGATGCGCGGGCGCGCAACGCCGCCCGCCGGACGCGCGGTGGATGCATCAGCAACGCGCGTCCACATCGCATCGGATTCTCCCGCTGCTCCCACCCCCGCACCTGCCCTCGCACCCGCGCTCACACCCGCGCCACGACAGGCAGCAGAGGATGCAAAACTGGACGAGCTACGACGCAAAGAGGATGCCGCAACACCCGACGCTGCAATCCACGCGAAATGGCAGGCGCTCGGCGGCACGTCATTTCTCGGCAAGCCGGTCACCGGCGTTGAGACCTGCCCGGACGGCGTCGGGCGATATACGCACTATGAAAACGGTTCGATTTACTGGTCCCCCCGCACACCCGCCTGCGCGATATATGGCGATATCCGCAATCGCTGGGCATCCCTCGGATGGGAAACGTCTACACTCGGATATCCAACAAGTGACGAGATGGACACCGGCGATGGCGGCCGCATGAACACCTTTGAGCGGGGGCGCATCATCTGGTATCCGAACAAGGGCGCGTGGGAAGACACCTCCCGATAGGGCGTCGCTCGACGCCCGCGCTTTCCGCTATCGCTCGCCGGCTGGATTTTTTGCTGTGCGCGGCGGGGGCGCGCGATACAGTGGCGACTGGAAGTTGATTTGATGAACATCTGCATTGATGCGCGCTGGATTTTTCGCGAAATCTCGGGGATTGGCCTCTACACCCAAGAGTTGATCCGCGCGCTGGTTTCTACCGATCGCGAAAACGACTACACGCTGCTGTTCGACAGTCTCGAAATCCAGAATCGCGTCCGCCTTGCGACACAATTTGATCGCGCTCCGCGCTTTCGCGCCATTCGCGTTCCCTACGGGCTCTTCAGTTTCCGCAACCAATGGAAGCTGCCCGAGCTGCTTGTGCAGAACAATTTCGACATCTATCACTCCACAAACTACATGATGCCGCTCCGCAGCACCGGCGCCGTGCGGCGTGTGGTGACCATCCACGATCTAATCCCCCTCCTCTTTCCCGATCACGCGCCGAAATCGAAGAAGTCCCGATTCTTCCCGATCTACAAGCGACTCATGCGGGAAGTCGCCGCGCGCGCAGACCTCATCATCGCGCCGAGCAACTCCACGCGACGCGACATCATTCGCGAGCTGCAGGTGCCAGCGGTGCGTGAAGACCGCGTGGTCAGCATTCCAGAGGGCGTCTCACCCGAGTATCAACCCGGCGAACGCCCGACAGACCGCAGCGAGAAAATCATCCTCTACGTCGGGCGCAGTGACCCCTACAAGAACCTGCCGCGCCTCGTCGAGGCGCTCGCCGGCCTCCGCGCAAACGGCGTGCCTGCGCGGCTGCGCGTGGTGGGCTCGCCCGACCCGCGCTATCCCGAAGCGCCGAAGCGCGCAGAGGAGCTCGGCGTCGCCTCGTTCGTGGATTGGACGGGCTACGTCTCTCCGGAACAACTCGTGCGCGAATATCAGACCGCCGATGTATTCTGTCTTCCCTCGCGCTACGAAGGATTCGGGCTCACGCTGCTCGAAGCGATGGCATGCGGAACCCCGGCAGTGTGCAGCAATATCGGATCGCTCCCCGAAGTTGCGGGCGATGCTGCGCGCAAAATTGATCCCGCCATCCTCCCGCAACTCATCACCGCGCTCACAGAAATTCTCACCCGCCCCGATATCGCGGAAGACCTCGGGCGGCGCGGTCGTCAGCGCGCAGCACAGTTCACCTGGGAGCGCACCGCAAAGCTGACGATTGACGCTTATCGCCAGGCCCTCGCGCAGCCCGTGTAAGAGCCTTTGTTTTCTCGGCCTCTTCTTGTAAGCTGCGTGGCCCATGTTGAACTTTCCGTCCAGTTGGTCCTCCCTGAACGTCGCGCTGGCGCACGATTGGCTGACCGGCATGCGCGGTGGCGAAAAATGCCTCGAAATCCTTGGCGAAGGCTTTCCGCGCGCGCCGCTCCGCACGCTCCTGCACAATCCCGCAGCCGTGTCGGACATCATCAACCGCCGCGTCATCACCACCTCTGCGCTTCAGCATATTCCCGGAATCGCAAAGCACTACCGCTACTGGCTCCCCACCTTCCCCTTCGTCGTGAACCGCTTCCCGCCCGTGGAGGCGGACCTCTTGATAAGCACAAGCCACTGCGTCGCAAAAGCGATGCGCGTGAAGCAGCCGGGAAAGCACCTCTGCTACTGCTTCACCCCCATGCGCTACGCGTGGACATTTCACGATGAATATTTCGGCGCAGGCAGCGCAAAGCAACGCCTCGCAAAACCGGTTCTGACACGCCTCCGCGATTGGGATCGCCGCGTGAGCGATCGCGTGGACCGCTTCATCGGCATCAGCAAGCACGTCTGCGACCGCATCCGCCGGTTTTACGGGCGCGACGCCGACCTCGTCTATCCGCCGGTGGACACCCTCTTCTATACGCCCACAGCGCCCGCCGCCGACCGCGAGGACTTCGATCTCATTGTCTCCGCACTCGTTCCCTACAAACGAGTGGACCTTGCAGTTCGCGCTTATTCGCGCTCCGGCCGCAAACTGAAGGTCGTCGGCACAGGAACTGACACCGCTGCCCTTCGCGCCATTGCAGGACCCAACATCGAATTTCTCGGCTGGCGATCGAACGAGGAAATTCGCGCGCTCTATCAGACCTGCCGCCTCCTGGTATTTCCGGGCGAAGAAGACTTCGGCATCGTCCCGCTCGAAGCGCAGGCCTGCGGCGCGCCCGTAGTCGCCTTCGCGCGCGGCGGCGCACTCGAAACGCTTGTTGCGGATGAAACCGGGATATTCTTCGATGAACAAACCGAAGATGCTCTACTCGCCGCCGTCGCGCGGTGCCTGCGCCGCACGTGGGACGAAACCCGCATCCGTCAAAACGCCGAACGCTTCAGCGCCCAGGCCTACGTTGACGGCATCGCCCGCAACATCGAAATCCTTCTCGCGGATCGAACCTAGACGCGACGCGTTCGATCGGATCGCGGGGGATCAGTTGGCGCGCGCGTTGAAAGTGCGATCCCCCGCGTCGCCAAGGCCGGGAACAATGAAGCCGCGATGATCGAGGTGGGAATCTTTCGCGCAGAGATAGATGGCGGTGTCCGGATGGGCATGCTGCATGGCGGCAATGCCTTCGGGTGCGCCGAGAATAGAGAGCAATTTGATCTGCTTCGCGCCCCAGCTTTTCACCGCACTGACCGCGGCGACAGCAGAGCCGCCGGTGGCGAGCATCGGATCGAGAACAAGCGCAGTGTCCACGGCGCCGTGGTTGGGCAGCTTCTTGTAATACTCGACAGGGCGCAGCGTTTTTTCATCGCGATAAAAACCGAGGTGCCAGACTTCGGCATCCGGAATGAGGTTGAGAATCGGCTCGACCATGCCGAGCCCCGCGCGAAGAATAGGGACAATCCCAATGCGCTGCGCGAGCTGATTGCAGGTGGTGGCAACGAGCGGGGTTTCAACTGTGACAGGGCGAAGCAGAAGGTCTTTTGTCGCCTCATAAGCCAAAAGCGTCGCCAGGCGATTCACGATCTGCCGAAACTCTGCGCAAGGCGTCGCCTTGTCGCGCAGGCGGCTGAGATGATGCTGTACAAGAGGATGCCGGATTTCAACAACGTGTTCCATGCGACGGCTATACTCCGCAGCAAGGCACTGCCGCAATCCTATTCGCTCGAAACTCGCCGCCGAAACTCAACCCGGCGCGACACCTGTCGTGATCGCGACTCGCGAATCCTCCCCGCCAACCCGCTCGCTGTAGTTCCGCGTGTCTGCCATAGGCCCTGCGAAGGCGGGCCACTCTGTTGGCGGAAGGATGAACAAACCAATCTCCGGGGAGCACAACTTGTCACGGCGTAGTTCGAGTCCGCGAGGACGAAGCCGGACGCGCCCTCCTGCGTCTCGGCGAAGTCCCGCACGGGACGAAGACGGAGCGTGTTGCGCGAGGCGCATGCGCCGCGCGAGCGCTCAACACGGTACGCGAGGGCGCGTACCGCCGCATGCGAGGCGCATGCGCTCCCCCGAAGATTAATCAGCCCGTTGGAGGGCTGCGCTTAGTCGCGGCCGTCGTTCCGGACGTTCTAAATTATCCTCGGCCACGACGACGCGTGGCCCTCCAGAAAAAGAGCCTCCGGCAGCGGAGTGCCAGAGCTACAGCACATTTTTACGCCCGCTGTAGTTCCGCTTGCCCGCGTAAACCTCACCGGGCAGCACGGAGGCTGCCCCTCCTGTGCGCCACAGTTTTCTCTAAAACGGGAGCGGATCGGTGCTCTCAATAAAGCGGATGCCGAGTTTTGCGTAGTGCTCAAACTGTTCGCGCACAAGCGCGGCATAGTCCACGGTCGGGTGGCGTACCGGCGATGTGCAATCGCGCAGAACAAAAATCCGGTCCAATTTTTCCGGCGTATGTTTAAACACCTCCACCAGGTCGGACACAGATTCCAACACGCAATGGCTCGCCGCCTCGCCCGCAATCACGATGAAGTCATACTCATCCAACGCATCCACAAAGTCTGTGTTCATTCCACCCTGCGGATGACCCGGCACATGCACCTCGGGACGCAGAATGGAATAGTGCTCTGTCAGCGCCACGCTCCCCTTGCGCCACCATGCAGGCTGACTTTTCCGCGCAAGCGAATGCCAGATCACCGCCGACCACAATTCTGGATCGAGCGAATGCCCCATTCCGCCCATCAATGCGTGATACGGCCAGATCGTCAGCTGCTTCTTCGACACGCGCTCCAGTCGCTGCACATATTCGCGCGACCACTCCGCCTCCAGCAAAGGACGCCACCGCCCCGACTCCACATCGGCTGCAGAAATAATTGTGTAGGGTGCCGGGTGCTCTCCATTTTCGTCCGCCCACCACGTGCGATAAAAAATCTGGAACGGGTAGTGCGAGTCCATCGAACACGTGATCTGACTGATCCGCTCCGCGTTGCGATAAATGAACTCAATCACGCGACGGATATCCTCCCGCGCGCCGGGCACATGCAGTGTGCTGCCCTCGTGGCAAAACGCCACCTGCATATCAATCAACAGCAATTGAACATTCTGTACATCGTGCTCAATCGTTTTCAGCCCTGCGTGACTCGCCTCCTCAGCAATTTTTTCCAAATCGGGATAAAACAACGTTCCGATTCGACTCGGATCATAAAACCGCGGTATGGCTGCCATTCTTCTCTAGCCCTCCGCGCATTATTACACCCCGTGCACGCAAATTTTTCAAGGGCTTCCCGCATAATAGCTACTTTCACGCTTCAGCACGCCGCAAAATTCGGCGTCGCAATCGAGGGGGGCCGCTTCGAAAACAGCTCTCGATTGTCTTTTGAATCCCGCATCGCCGCCAACACGTCCGGCAGCGGATCCACAAAAACATACGGATAGTCCACCTCGCCCAATTCCGATCGAATCGGATACGCCAGCTGCTCGCGCTCAATGCTAAACTGCGAATTCACGCCCGGCTTGTTCCCACGCGGATCCAACCGGAACCACACCGCCCGCCCCGGCAGATAGACCGCATTCAATCCGTGCAGCGCATAGCCCGACTCCACCGTTCCCTTCCGCAACACCCGCTGATAGCAGAACCCCGCCGGAATTTTCATTCCGCGCAACAACGCCGCCAGCACATGCGCCTTCGCAAAGCAAATCCCGTCCCGACATGCCATCGCATCCGACGCCGAAATCGTCACCCGCTCCCGCTGCGTGTCGAACGAATGCAGAATGCCATCGCGCGCAAACTCAAACGCCAGCCGCACCCGCTCCTCCTCGCCCGTCGCGCGTCCCTCAATTTCTGCAATCTTCTCCCGCACCAGCGGCGCGTGGAAATTGATCACCTCCGACTCGCGCAGATAATCATCCGGGTTGTCCGACTCAAAAATCAGCTTCATCGCCATCTCCTGCAACGCACTCTCTCTCTCAAAACCTACCCCCCACCCGCCCGTTATCAAGCCCACACTCATCGCGATCCCGCCTTGCTCACCACGCCCCACCCCGCTACTGTTGACCCCTGATGAAAGGACCGTCCATGAAGTTGCTCCGCCCCGGCTTACTCGCCCTGATCCTGCCCGCCCTCGCACTCATTCCCCTCGCGTGCGAGGTGGACTCCAGCAACACATTCACCCGCGACGTCTCAACCGACTTCTCCGGCCTCTACGCCCCGTGCGAAGGCAGCGTCATCGTCCAACAAAACGGCGGACGCCGCATCACCCGCCTCGACCTGCGCCAATCCGGCGACTCGCTCGAAGCAGTGGACAACAACGGCGGCCTCTGGCGCGGCAGCCTCGGCGAAGTACAAAACGGACGCTCCTCCTTTGAATTGCGCGGCCGCACCACCACCGGCGTGGACGCCTGGTTCTCCGGCACCCTCTCCACCAGCGACGGCGGCAGCACCAACTCCGGCGGGTCCGCCAATGGCCGCATGACCGGCACCTACGTCGAACCCGACCGCTACAGCACCTTCTGCGCTTCCGCCGGAATCCCCGGCAGCAAACCCACCCCTGAGCCGCCGCCTAACACCAACACAAACTCCGTCGTCTATCGCCTCAACTTTTCGCCCAACACCTTCGCCGCAGGCACCGACTACGAACGCGCAATCCTCCGCCTGATGGAACCCGATCGGCAGGGCTGAAATTTGTGTATGGTTATTTTCAGATGAACATGCAGGCGATCCAACGGGCGATTGTATTGCTGGCGGGTGCAGCGATGGCTGCATCGGCTGCGCCGACCTCATATCCGTTCGAACGCTATCAGGTGATTCTGGACCGCGCGCCGTTCGGGGCGCTGGCTGCACAAGAGGTAGTTGTTGCGCCGACGCAGCCGCAAGCAGAGTCGTTCGCGAAGAGCCTGCGCCTATCCACCATCATTGAGGTGGACGACGGCTCCATCAAGGTGGGCTTCGTGGATACGCGTTCCGGACGCAGCTACATGATGGGCGCCGGCGAATCGCAGGACGGCATTGAGGTCGTGACGGCGAATTGGGCAGATGGCGAAGCGGTGCTGAAGCAGGGCTCTGAAATGGCGCTCATCAAATTCGGCTCCGGCGAAGTGAGCGCAATCACACCGGGGCAGGGAGGCAATATCCGGAGTTCCGCGCCTGCTACCACAGCGGCCAATCGGCCCACGTGGGAAGAGCGTCGCCGCGCGCGCGCCGCCCCTCCGCCTCCACCGGAACCGCCGCCCGAGCCCAAGTATACCGGCGAAGAGCTGACGAAACATTTGCAGGAATATCAAATGGAAGTCATTCGCCAGGGCCTCCCGCCGCTCCCTATTCCGCTCACGCCGGAGATGGACAGAAAGCTGGTTGAGGAAGGCGTTCTGCCACCGCAGTAAGACATCGCTCGAACGCCGCGAAAAAGCGTTTCGGTCCGGCTCCTGAAAACTATTTGCGCCCCCGCCCCTCGCGAACCTACTCTGCCCGCATGCGCGTTACGACTCTAACCAGCTTGCAGAACCCACGTCTCAAAGATTTGGTGCGCCTCCAAAAGCGCCCCTATCGCGATGAGCGCGGCGTGATCGTTGTCGAAGGCTACCGCGAAGTGAAGCGGATGTTGGAAAACAACCGCAAGCCGCTCGCACTCTTCTTCGCGCCGTCATTCTATCAAGGCGAAAACGAGCCGGACCTCGTCCGCCGCTGCGGCGAAGCGGGCGCAGAACTCTTTGAATGCACCGCCGAGGCATTCCAAAAAGTGGCGTATCGCGACCGCCCCGAAGGACTCATCGCGCTGACCCCGCAACTGCACACGCGCTTGAGCGAAGTCACCGTCCCCGAAAACCCGCTGATCCTCGTCGCCGAAGCAATCGAAAAACCCGGCAACCTCGGCTCGCTCCTCCGCTCCGCCGACGCCGCAGGCGTTCACGCCGTCATCGTCTGCGACCGCTGCACGGATATTCACAACCCCAACGTTGTCCGCTCCAGCATCGGCACGCTCTTCAGTCTCCCCGTCGTGGAGGCCACATCCGACGAAGCGCTCGCCTGGCTCCGCGCGCGCAACATCCTCACACTCGCCGCAACGCCGCACGCCGACAAGGAATACACCGAATGCAACATGAAGGTCGGCATCGCCCTCGTCGTCGGCACCGAAAAGTTCGGGTTGAGCGACCGCTGGATGAACGAGGCCGACGAGCGCGTCCGCATCCCGATGCTCGGTCAGATTGATTCGCTCAACGTCGCCGCCGCCACCACACTGCTGCTCTACGAAGCCGTCCGCCAGCGCCGCGCGAAATAGAAATCAAGGCGCGACGAATGTTTCCTCGTGCTGCAACACGCCGAGAAACGGACCGAGATCCACGCGCGCGCGCAGCGTATAGCGCTGACCCGACGGCAGCGCCTTCAACGAAAGCGATAACGCGGGCGCGCCGTCCTGTCGCCCTTCGCGAAATGCCGACGCCTCTTCCGCCACCACGCGCCCCTCTTCATCCGAAATCGAAACCGACGCCGTTTTGCTCATCCCTGCGCGCGGCAAAAGCTGCATGCGATTCATCCGCACATCGCCCGAAAGCACCCCGCGACTCACCGTCCACTTCATTGAAGGCGTCACGAGCATATCCTGCGGCGCGATGGCACCATCGCCAATCAGCAAGCCCGGCGGCACACCATAAAGCGTGAACGCCGACGCCGCGCCACCCTTCTTCAGCTCCACATCCAGAATTGCGATAAGCTGCCCCGGATCGCGACTCCCCACCGCAAACGCGAGATCGCTCTGCACATCCACTCCCTCGCGAACGGAAGTGAAGCGCTGACTCTGAAAATTCATCGTCGCATCGCTCCCCGATGCGCGCCGGCTCCCCGTCAATGTTTCAGGATTCACCGACGCGTTCGCCCACAACAACAGCGACGACGGCAGCTCCTCGCTCCCTGCTGCCTCCAGCACCGCGAACGCCACATCCGAATCCTTCGGCCCATAGCGGAATCCCCACGACACCGCATTCGCGCCATCGCTTACGCGAAAACCCGGCAGCCGCCCGCGCTGTCGCTCCGCAGTCGAGGGAAATGCGCGAAAACTCATCAACAGATCCGTCCCCGCCCCCTCCAGCGAATTCGTCCAATCGGCAGGCGGCATCCCGCGCTGCGCCGTCGCCAGATTATCGCGGAACGCCGCGTCATACCGGAACCGCGTACCCGCCGAAAGCGCCGACCACGGCAGCAGCTTGTTCGCCCCCTCCACCGACACCAAGAGTCCATCCGGTTTTGCCGACACCAGACTCCCCTTCACCGGCGCGCCGTTCACATAACGCATCGTGACCTCCTCCTGTGCGGAAGCCACACACACAAACGCCAAAACGGCAATACCAACCACAAAGCGCATCCGCCCATCCTAGAGCAAAACACCTGCCCTGCAAAGAGCGGAAACCTGTTGAAGTTGCGCCCTCAACCCGCTAACTTCGCACCACAACATTTGATTTGTGGACCCGTGCAACGCGGGACCTCACACCGGAGGGGTGGCTGAGCGGCTGAAGGCACTCGACTCGAAATCGAGAGACCGCCCTTAAAGCGGTTCGTGGGTTCAAATCCCACCCCCTCCGCCAGCCTACGCTCGCAGCGCAGCGGAGAGCGTAGGCTGCCCGCCGGAGCCCTCGCGCCGCGCGAGGCGAAGGAGGGCTAGACTAACAAAGCCGCTGCGAGACTCCGGCTGGCAAGCCAGCGAACAATTTTTATTTTGTCTATCGCTCGAACAACATCAAATATCCAGAGACAACGAATAGTGGAGAACCTAGACTGCCCGCCGTCTTGTCCGCCGTAGCTTCAGCGAAGGCGGAGCCCTCGCGCCGCGCGAGGCGAAGGAGGGCTAGACTAACAAAGCCGCTGCGAGACTCCGGCTGGCAAGCCAGTGAAAATATTTTGTTTTGCCTATCGCGTGAACAATATCAAATATCCAGAGACAACGAATAGTGGAGAACCTAGACTGCCCGCCGTCTTGTCCGCCGTAGCTTCAGCGAAGGCGGAAGCCCTCGCGCCGCGCGAGGCGAAGGAGGGCTAGACTAATAGAACCGCTGCGAGACTCCGGCTGGCAAGCCTATGGAAAATTTTTATTACGTCTATCGCCTGCGCAGCATCGAATATCCTGAGAAAACGTATATCGGTCTCACAAGCGATATTCAGGCAAGACTGGCTAAACATAATGAAGGTGGAGTCCCCACAACGGCTCCATACAAACCGTGGATGATTGACTCCGTTCACGCATTTCGCTCCCGCGAAAAGGCAGCAGCCTTTGAACGCTATCTCAAGTCAGGCTCCGGCCGCGAATTCGCCCGCCGCCACTTCTAACCCTCCCACCCCATTCCCGCAGCGACGCGCGAAGCCTGCCGCGGCGTAGTTCGAAGAACGAAGCCGGGCGAATGTACCCGCTGCACTCCAGCTACGCCCCGGCACGCCAGATATGAAAAACTTTATTACGTCTAAATTCTAGAAAGCGCAGCGACTGATCATCTCCATTTTCACATGGAATCCTTCTGAGATTCCGCTGTTCTTCGAGAAACGCCACATCCTCACGACCTCCTCGAACCACTGCCATAACGTGTGGCCCGTTTTCGGACGGCATCATGCTCAAATCCGGCTGGCGTTGGCTTGTACCGTTTGTCTACAGGGCTTGCTTTCTTGCTTCTGAAATCATTTAGGTCGCGGATATCAATCTCCGCCTTCAAAAGCGTGGTGTTCAAGCCGCCAGAGACCCTGGCCGCATTCATTTCTTCCGATTTTTTCGGCGACGTGACGCGCGAATCACCGAACTGGGAGGTGTTTACTTGAACAACGAAACAGTGGAGATCTCGCACCGCGCTTTCAACGATGCTCGAGAAATAGGGCGTGTCTCTATTCCATTCGACACTAACAAGGAAATCTATTTCACCTCGGAAGGCGCTTCGATGCCGAATATTTGAAAGCTCGAAGCAGTTGAAAACTGTGAATCTCGTGTTCCGCCACTCGAAGAGGAAATAGCCAGGAATGATGCTTGGAGTGTGGAGATCAAGACGATCAAGCTCGCGAAGCTCGACTGGCGCGTAATGATTTTTGGGGCGAATGAAAAGACGACAGGCCCGATAGCGGTCGTGATCCTTGAAAGGAAGGATCGTAACGAGAAGATTGTACGCCGTCTGCCCGCTGACCCAGTGCTCAAGACCGAACACGAGAGCCATTTCTGTTTGGCGGGCGTGCGCCACCATGAACGGCAGCCATGAATACGGAACGCTAACTTCGGGAAGAACCAGCATATCGCAACGCTCCCGCTCGGCCAAATTCAGCAGATTGAAGAGCTTCGCCTGACGATCCCATGACGTATTGGGCTCACGCAGCGGATCGTAACTTGCCGCGATATCCCGCTCTGAAACGTGTAGATTCGCAATTCCAATGGCCAATTTTTCGGCTGAGTCGTCCGGTATTAGCTTCTTGAAAACATACGGATCCCCCGGTTTGCGGCCGCTATCAGCGGCCATGGCCGGAGCCTTGTCTCCGAAGAAGAACGATGCGTTAGGCCCCTCCGGACTCGCCATCAGTCGCAGAAGATTGAAGAGCTGCCGTTCGTCTTCGTGAATATGGCGAGGAGAACGACCCTCGGCATCTTTGATGCTCCAGTCTTTGAGTGACTCGAGAACATCCCTGTTGATCTCGATCAGCGATCCCTCGTACGAGGTGTAGTTCAGCAAAGGCCATGCCACCCATTGATGCCGCATGAGGTTGCCGCGCCTAAAATGACCGGCGATGGTATACACATCGGTGAAATGAGTCTTAATCAAGCGGACAAGACGCTTGGATTGTGGCTTATCCTTGGCACTCTGAGCAAGCAATGCAAACGGCATCGCGAGGGCCAATTCCAGATACCGTTTGAGATCAGCCCTTGCGCGAAGAACCCAATCCGCGTCTTCTTGTTCGGCGGAAACCAGGCGCTCAATTGTATCCAGACAGCGCTTCGCCATCTCGGCCGCTTTCACGTCCTTCCCCTTAACGATCAACAAAGTCAAAATGCGTTCCCACGTAGTACAGAAGTCCAAGATATTCTTGCCCCGCGTGAAGCGGTCGAGCTGCTTTGCAATATCTTGGCGGAGAGCCTCAGACGTCAAACGATGTTCTACCATCCTTCGTGCAAGGTATTTGGAAAGCTCCGTGCTGTTTTCCCTTACGCCAATAACACTGCGCAATTTATTGATCGAGCCTTCGTAGATAATGTCGTAGGCGCAAGCATCGAGTTCCCGGCCACGTTCATCGGCGGGTAAAAAGCGGAAATCACTTGCCTCGCGTTTGATTTGTTCGACGAACTCCCGCAAGCCTGCACGGCTATGCTCCTTGTCGAAATGCTGTACAATCAGCTTGTTCGATTGAATGGTCAACGCAGGTAAGCAAGTTAGTTTATAGACAGAGCCATCTTTTGAAGGATTCAAGAGATGGCGTTTGATCAGGAGGTCATGAAGAATGGCCACACCCCCGCCACGCACGACGCTGTCCGGTGGAGCCTGCGCGACAATCAACATGTCGTCAACATACCGGCCGTAGTAATCCGGTCGTAATTTCTCCCGCACCTCAGCATCGAAAGGAGCGAGCAGGAAATTTGCCAGCACACGTGAACTGGGAAGGCCTATTGGAAGGCCCTCGCCAACGCGGCCATCAGAAGCATGGGTATTGAGTAGAAATGGGCTCGTTTTTTCATGGTAACGGCGATGGATATGGCGAAGTAAGCCGGTCAGATTTTTGGCTAGATTAAAACAGCTTGGAATTTGCGGGACGGTCAGATTCTGCCAGTCAACAGACAAATGGTAGTAGCACTGTTTTATATCCAGCGACACAAGAATCGAGGATGTTCCCTGATCTAGAAGTGCTTCTGCCCGTTCAATGGCGGTGTCACGCCATTTTTTATATTGATAATGGAAAATTTTGAAAAGGCGCCGAGGAGTGGCCTGCCCTTCGGAATCTGTTTCCATCCGATTGCCCAAACACCCGTCGCCTAGCTTGCGGTCAAGCTCGACTCCAACAAGTAAGCACCAAAGTGTACTGAGGATATAGAGTTCGACGGGTGCGTAGATAAGATACTGGACGCCGCCATCTTGCTTGATGATGTACCGCTCCGCCGTGCGCACGTTCGAAATCAGCCGGGGCGATTGGGCCGCCAGATCGCTCTGCTTATGTGGGGCACGTGGAAATTCGACTGACTTCGGCAACAGCCTGAAGTCAACTTCCTGCAGCCATTTTTGAATCTCAGCTTTCGCCTTCGGGGATGGCGAAGCCTGCCGCAACTCGTCAACCACACCTGCGAGTGCATCTTGACGCTGAGTGAACTTTCCGCTGGCTTCGTATTCGGCAATATTTGCGCGCAGAAAAAGGTCCATCTTGTCGTAGTAGACATCCTGCTTCAGCAACCGATACGCATGTTCAACCATTTCGGATGAAGCTGTATGGCTGCCTATCACGATGCTCTCTCCAGCCTTTTCATTCCTCGCCATCCTCGGAATTGTTTTTGTCTCCCCGGACACCCACCAGCGATTTCTCGATGAGGGCGATTTCGTCCGGCGTCAGATCGAAGAGGCGATAGACGATTTCGTCAATCTCGCGTTCTGTCGCCTGTAGTCCGGCCGCATCTTCCGCCTCCGCCTGTTTTGCCGCACGTTCTGCGAGTTTTGTCAGTCGGGCTTTGTCGGAAAGTGACGCGGCGGGGATGGGGATTTGTTCCTGGTACTGGCGTAGGGCCTGCAAATAACCATTTTGCAAGTCTGTGCATATCTGTGAAAGAAACCACCAAGTCACCGCCGAATTATTAATCGCGGCGATAAATTCGGTCACACGTGACACAAAATAAAGAGCATCGTTGTGAAATAAACCTGTATTGTCATAAACGTATGTTGGTTTATTCATGAAACGCCCAAATATTACTTTCGGCTGCTCGAATTCTTCCCAGTACGCGATGTTGTCCTGAATTTCATACCATTCGTAGCTACCGGGCTTTCTGCCGCCTGGCTTGCCGGGCATGAGGCGAGTTTTGAATTGCTTGAGATGACTCAGAATAGCTGGATATTTTGCGATATCTATTCCCCGGCGCGTGAAAATTAGCCAGTGATCTTGCGCTTCACACCGCCATCTTTTCACATCGCGTCCGCGCAGGAACGGTTTGATCACTTCGGCAGACGACGGGTGTTCTGCAATCAGGCGGTCGCGGGTGGTACGATTAATGACAAAAGCTTCATTCAGGCCGGTCAGTATGCCGCGGTATAATCGGCCCTTCACATACTCACCGAGCGGCGTACCCTTTGCCCGAAGCTTCTCCAATAGGTGCAGAGTGGCCGGTGCTTCCAGCCGCCAACTGTCGGGTTTCAGGTCAGCTTGCCGGATTCTGACTCCGCGGTCGGGCACAACTCGAGCAATAGCGTCGAAAGGCTGATCCGCCTCCCAAGTGTAACCCAGGGCAAAGGAATCCCGCGGTGTCGGCGATTTTATCCCAGTCAAGATCGAGGCATAGGCGATCGCCTCAAAAACCGGGGCATCGCCGAAATCAATCAGGCGATTCAAGGTCAACTCGCGCGCAAGAAATGAGCGCAGTTTTTCGCCGTACCCCGCGCGATAGAATTTGTTGGATGTGATCAACGTCAGCGCGCCACCCCTTCTCAGCAGCTTCACCCCGCGCTCGTAAAAATAGACCAACAAATCTGCGGTGCCCGTGAAGCATTCGTAGCCTGCCGCCTTGAGGACCGCCTTCTGGTCTTTGATTTTTTCCTGGCGCACATACGGCGGGTTGGCGATGACGACATCGAAGCCGTTTTTGGCATGGAAGACTTCGGAGAAGAAAATTTCGAAGTCGAAGGAGACTTCATATCCGAGGCTCTTTTTTGAGGCGGCGAAGGCGGCGCTGATTTCGTCATCAATTGAACGTTTCAACGCTTTCTTTTTCGCCGTGTCTGTTTCGTTAAAGAACTGAGTTTTTAGCGCCTCAATTTTGTGGACGCGCTGCGACTTGAAGGGGAATCCCAGCAGCGAGTTGCCGACGACGATTTTGTAGTCGAGGTTAGGAAGCGGCTTGATCTGTTTGACGTCCTCTTCGTCCACGACGAGAGAGAGCCAGAGGCGGAGTTTGGCAATTTCGACAGCGCCGGAGTCAATATCCACGCCGTAGAGGCAGTTTTGGATTGCCTGCCGCTTGAAGTGGTACGGGGTTCGTTCGTCCACATCGTTGAAATAGGGGGTGAGTGCGGCGCGGGCGCGGACGATTTCGGTCAACATGCCGACGGGGAATGCGCCGGAGCCGACGGCGGGGTCGCAGACGGCAATGGTTTTGAGCGCATCGTCCAGTGCCCTTGCGTTTTTCTCGATGCTCCTGGGCATCTTGATCGCGTACTGCGCCTCGACCGCTTCGTAGTGCGAAATCTGTTCTCCGAGGCGCACAAAGGTCTCGATGTCGGCGCGCATCCCGCCGACGGCTGTGTCCAGATAGTTGATCAGGCTTTCCTGGCACATGTAGTGGACAATCTCGCGCGGGGTGTAAAACGCACCCAGCCCTTTGCGCCGGTTTTCTTCGATCAGATTCTCGAACACCTTGCCGAGCATTTCGGGGTCAATGGCGACTTCTTTTTCGAGCGGTTCGGCCTCGTTGACGGTGAAGTTGTAGCGGTCGAATACGTCGAGGACGCCGGTGCCGGTGATGCCTTCTTCAACGAACTCGTCGTTTGTGAAGTATTTGTTCGGGATGAGGATGTCGGTTTTTTGCCAGTCGTAATCGGAGATGGGTTCAAAGAGGCCGCCGTTCAGGAATGGGATCCGGCATTGGAGCCGGGACGACCACGCTTCGTGTCCACGGTCCGTGGCGAGGGTGTCGTAGAAGAGGGGTTCAAAAACATCGTTGAAAATGTTGCCTTCCGGACGCGCGGACAGGTAGGTCTGCGTCACCTTGCGGAGGAAGTTGCGCGGACCCGTTCCCCAGTCTTTGCCCTTCTCGACGCCGAGCCAGCCCTTCTTCTGCAAAAAGTAGAGGAACACGATTTGCCCCATGAGCTTCTTCGCGAAGTCCACGGTGCTGACATTCTTTTCGTCAAATTCTTCGCGGATGACCGGGTCCTTGTCCGCCATTTTTACGAGCTCGTCATTGATGTTGTTGAAGAGTTCCGCGTATCGGGCGAAAAATTCTTTGGTCACCGCCTCGACGCTGAAGGCTTCTTCGATCTCTGCAAGTGTGGGATCAGTCTCGGTGTTCTGCAGGAGTCCGAGAAAGCGCGTTTGGGCCGTATGGCAGCTTTCCCCCTCTCCCACCATGTAGGAGAAACGCCGGGCGGGGGTGAGTCGGGTCTCGACGCCGATCTTCCCGGATTCCTTCTCGACCGTGGCGTACTCCATCTTCACGTAGGAAAATCGCCACTGCGCTTCCGTGGGCGACACGAACGCAACGAGCGCGGCGTCTTTCCCGTCGCGATCCTTCAGATGGTCGGCAACAAAATTGCGAATAGCGGTCCGGGCGCGTTCCAGTTTGGCCCTTTCTGTCAGATGGACAATGAGCACATCCATTTTTTCGTTTTCGGGGCTGGTGTAGGTGCCAACCCGCTCAAACCGCTGGACGTGGAGCTTGAAGGCATCCTTGACGTACTGGTTATTCCGGGAAAATGCCTTGGTCTCGTCCATCCGGTTGACCAGATTGATCACAAAGCTCCGGAACCGTGTCCGGTCGAAGGGGCGGGTGAAGGTGTCCTTGATCAGTTGATTGGCTTGCTGTCTGTTCATGCGATCATGGCTCCAACGCACCTAATGCGTTATGCCCGTTGGCGGTGAGGCGGTAACTCTGTTTGCTGCTGCGAGGTTTGTCCGGGATGGTCATTTCGACATATCCCAGCTTCTGAAGTCGGGCGAGCGAGTGTTTAAAGTTGCCCGTACGCGACCGATAGCCAACGAGTTCAAGTAGATCGGGAGTGGTCTTTGGCCCATTCAGGCAGGCCGCCATAATTCGCTTTTCTATATCCGTCAGAACCACATGGGCCTCATGGGCCTCGGCATGGGCCTCATGGGCCTGATGGGCCTTAGCCTTTATGCCGGCTTGAGCCGCCTTGCGCCTGAGCGTGAGAATGAAAAAGCCGGGATCGAGTCGGATTTCCGGTTCAGGAAGTCCGGCCGTCCTGCACCGTTCAATCATATCGCGAATGCCCGTTCCCATGCGCTCGATATATTTTGCCAGGTATAGGGGTTCAGCAAGCAATGGATTGGCAGGTATCGAAGCGTGGGGGCCGCGCAATTTTTCCAGTGTCAGTGCGGGAGAGAGATGGCCGGGGTTCCAGACTTCCAGGCGATCTCTAAACAGCATAATTTGAACACTTGCATTGCTGGTGTAGTCTCTGTGAGCCACGGCATTGACAATGGCCTCAGAAACGACTTCGCGAGGAAATTCATACACCGTTGGTGCTTGAGCGCTTTTGGCACGTGTCCCGACCCATCGGTCTATTTTTGAAAGGACAAAGTCGAGAGCCTGGTCTACGAGTTCGAAAACAGTTCCTTTGTACACCTGATAGGACGGAATCGGTTTCTCCACTTCCGTTCCGTGAAAGTGAGCGCACTTGACCTCCGAGCTGATCAGAAACCGCTGCGGCTTCTTGCCAAACAAGAGAATAGCGGCATGAGTGGGGCGATTCTGGTCGAGCAAGTTGAGATGTGTCAGGACATCGCGTACTGCAGAGTCTTCCGGAAGCGGAAATCCGCGTGCGCTCCTGGCCAAGCGGACAAACCAGTGTATCCGCTCCTCATCCAGATCGGCGATTGTGGCATTCCGACAGGGCGCAGCATCAAAGGGGCCTGTCCGGATCAATTCTTTTTCTTCGAGGAACTGGACAAGGCTGGCGTAAACCGCGCCGATCAATTCCGGTCTTGTGCCAAAACGCCGCCGAATTAATTGATCGCCGGCCTTGCGAATGAGTGCGGCCATTTGGGGATGGCGGCGCTCATCTTCCATGCCTTTGACGTAAATCAGGCGGACTTTCCCGCTCTGTGTCGCACAGTCAAACTCGCGCTCTGTTGGAGATCGTCCGGACTCATCAGCATGGCCATATTCGTCGCCCAACAGCCCAAGATAAATATCGCTATCGCTAACCTCTCTCAAATACGACTCATCGGTTCGCCGGTCTGCCGCAGGCAGAGACTCAAACAGAAATACCTCAAAGAAGCGGCGCAATAGCGCATCGCCCTCAATATACTGCTTCAGCGCTTGCCGATCTTCGGCGAATTCTTTCTGAACGGAACTGATAAAAATTCGCATCATGACGGAATGCTATCTCCAACAATCCACGACGACAAAATCACCTCCCGCGGTATCAGGGCATGGTGGACCTGTTGGGCGCGCGTCGCCTGAAGAAAATGCGGCGAAATGTCGCGCCGCAAGATTCCGAGTACTTTCAGTGGTTCCATTTCGTTTTTGAGCGCTTCGGCAACTTTTTTGGTCGTCGGTTTTGGAAGAGCACCGTCCATCAGCAATTGCGTTATGTTGCGGATATATTCTTCGTCATCTTCCGTGAAGCCGTGGTAACGACGAATTTCCTTCGCTTTGAGGCGCTTGAGAATATAGGCGTCATTGGCGCTGCCTTTGTAGCGTGGGGCGTCGTCGTCCGCCGGACTGGTTGCCGCAGCGAAGGCTTTTTTATTCCAGTCGAGCAACTTGTAGAACTCGGTCGGAACCGATTCCCTCTTCTCCGCGAGATCAATCGGCCTCAAAATTTTAACCGTAGTCAAAAAGTCGAGTTCAACTGCATCGGGCGAGTCTTCAGCGACGAGGTAGAACTTATCCAGCCGGCCCTGCCGAAAGTACGTCAGCAAGGAGGGAAAACGCATCGCAGCGGCGTTCTGCCCGGCAGGCACGGCGCGCGTGGATCGGGCCTTCTTCGGTAGTCGCTTGATGCGGGCGAACAGCTCCGGCTGCTTGTCGCGCACGTCGCGAATTTCAGTCAAATACTCGAGTTCGCTCTCTTCGTCTTCATCCTCGCCGGTGATGATCTTCTTGCTGGTGAGTTTGGCGAAAAGGTCGTGCGATTTGATCTCTTCGCCTTCGGTCAACAGGCGGGCATCCGCACCCAACATCTCAATAAATGCATGAATTTTTGCCTCAGCCGATTCGCGCAGCTTAATGGCGTCATTGCCCTCTTCCGAGGGGAAGAAATTGTATGTGTGAACGGAATCGAAGTTCGTATCCACGCGGTTGACGCGCCCCACGCGCTGAATCAGGCGCGTGGGATTCCAGGGGATGTCGTAGTTGATGACCACATTAGACCGGTGCAAGTTCACGCCCTCGGAGAGGACTTCTGTGCTGACCAGTATTCGATAGGCGTCAGATGGTTTGAAGGCATTCGCATCGAAATTGTCTATGACACTTCTGTGGTCGGCCTCACTTGAATTGCCGGAAAACATGAGCGTCTTTTCATCCACTTCGGCTCGAATGAGGTCGGCCAGATAACCGGCTGTCTCCTGCGACTCAGTGAAGATGATCAACTTGCTCTTATTCAAGTGCGGTTCTGATTTCAAAACATCCCGAAAGGCAATCCATTTGGGATCGCGTTTGACATCGGCCCACATTTTGCCGATGCGGCATAACGTCTGATAGTCGGATTCGAGATGCTTTAGAAATTCGCGGGAAAAATCCTTCGCATCCAGCCGTTCGGCTTTGTCCTGATTCAGAAGGTTCTCAAGTCCTTCCAGATCGTCCCGCTCAAGAAGATCAAAGATTTTTCCAATGTGCTTCTTGCTGATGTAGACATTGCCCTTCTTGAACTCGGCGATTACGCGCGCGTATGAATGCGTGAAGCGATCCAAGGTGAGCCGGAAAGCGTAGAAGCTGCTTTCGAGGCGCTTGACCATCAGGATTTTCATGAATTTAGCCAAGTTGCGTTGGCCCTGCCGCTCGCGCTCATCCGTTTTGCCTTCGTAGTAGAGCAGCGGCGTATATCGAGCATACGTGAAGTCGGACGTAAGCAACCTCAACGTTTCATTGAAAATTTCGTTCTCCTGTTTGTTAAACTTATAAAACAAAGGGGCTGGATTTTTGACTTCCGGAAATTTCAAGCCCTGTAAGCTCATATCGGTGCCGTAATATTTCTCAATCTCCGTTCGAGTGCGGCGGACCATCAGAAACTTGAGGACTTTCTCGCGGGTCTCTCTGGCGTTCGCTTGAACCGTGTTGAAATAGAGCTCCCGATCGGTTTGCCGATCCAGCCCCTTCAACTTCGCCTGGAGACCCGCAAAAAATGCCTCCAGATTGCGGAGGTTCGGGATGTTGCTGGCCTTACCTGCCTGAAAAAGTTTGACCTGGCTGAGAATATCCGACGGCGAGTTATTCAGAGGCGTTGCAGAAACGAGGATGACCCGCTTGCCGCGACAGATTTGAGCGAGCATCTCATAGCTATGGGTTGTCTCCGTGCGGAAACGATGGGATTCATCAATAAAGACGTTGCTGTATTTCGAAATGTCGCGCTCAAGGATGTCTTCCAGCTTGCCAATGGATTCGAAGTCCGTCTGCCGGACTTGAAAATCACTGAAAACATTCGGCCATGACCCTCGTTTTTCTTTGTCGAGCAAATGCGGCGGCGCAATGACGAGATGCCGACCATCCAACTGCTGCGCCAGCAGGGCGGCCATGTAGGTTTTCCCAAGCCCTACAACATCGGAAAGAAACACACCGCCGTATTCATCGAGCACCTTCCGGGCATTCAAGACTGCCTCTTCCTGATACTTCAGCTTCTTGAATCCCGGCGGCACATACATGTCTTCAAGTTCTGAAGGGCGATTCAGTTCGTTTCTAAAATACTCGTAGAGAAATTTCAGATACAGCTCATAGGGCGTGAAGCTCGCAAACGGCGATTTGTTGACGACCGCGTCTTCGTAAGGCTGCGATACGTCAACGCCTGTCGCCCACAGTTCGTTGAACTTGGCGATGGCGAAGTCGTAGTCGGCGCGATTTTTCAATTCAACATTGAACTCAAGGTTGTCTTGGAGCCCAGCGTGGGTGAGGTTGCTTGAACCGGTGATGACGCGCCCCCTGTCCCGGTCGCCTTCCGAGAAGGTCATGATGTAGACCTTGGCGTGAAGATTCTCGCTGGGGTGAGCCTTGATCTCCAGCTTGCCCGACCGAATCCACTCAATGAACTTGTGAACACCGGCTTCAATCTCGACGTTGTCCGGAGATTTTTCCAATTCGTCGAGTACGTCTTTTACGACTTGCTCTTTGGATGTAGCGTGCGACTGAAGGCCGAGTTCGCCCTGTTCCTTGGCCCACTGGAGAAGGTCGTAAGCGGTTCGGTCAGTCTGAAGTCCCACGAGGATTCGAATCTTTTCAACGTTCTCCAAAGCCGGATAAATCCTGTAGAAACCGCTGATGAAGAAATAGCCGACAAGACAGTCAAAAAAGCGCGTGTCTTTGTAAAGCAGCGTGGCAAAACGATCGCGCAGCGACTGACCCGCCTCGTTCGTAATGAACGTCAGATCCGACGAAGGCGGTCTCGCATGTGAACCATTTGTCATCCGTTTTGCGTCTCCACGGCCTTTCCTTCTCTTACCCACCCGTCAACTTCTGTCGCCTTAATTTTCCAGAGACGGCCATCGTTGTTGGCCGAAAGTTCCTTGCGAACGTGTAACACTGTAGAAGAGTGCATCCATGCAAGCCAGCGGAAACCGGCCAGAGTCGCCCCAAATGGGAACCGAAACATCTTTGCCAACGCCCACCTCCCTCCGGACACCTCGCCAATCTGCGTAAATCGAATAGAACGACGGGGTCGCGCAGAACAAATCTCGCCCGTGCTGGCTTATTGACAGCCGGGGGCGTGCAGGGCGATAAAAGCGGAATGAAACGGAGTGCTTTGTTCGTGGGCGCACTTCTTCTCGGTGCGATGTGCGTGCGGGGGGAGGTCATCAAGGTGGCGTCGGGCAGTATGCTCTCGGGGCCGCAGTCGAGTCTGGGCGAAATGATCAAGCTCGGCGCACAAATCGCTATCGAGGACGCTGCGCCGGAATTTGATGCGCTCGGGTTCGATCTCCAATTCCTTCCACAAGATGATCAGGCCCAGCCGGATGTCGGCGTGGCGGTGGCAAAACGCCTCGTCAATGATCCCGATGTGCTCGCAATCGTCGGCCACTTCAACTCGGGGGTGACGATTCCGACGTCCGAGGTCTACAAGGAAGTGAACCTCGCGATGATTTCACCGGGCAGCACAAATCCGCGCGTGACGGAGCGCGGCCTGAACAACGTAAACCGCGTGTGCGGACGCGACGATGTGCAGGGTCCGGTCGGCGCCGAGTTCGCGGTGAACGATCTGAAGGCAAAGAAGATCATGGTCGTTCACGACAAGACCGCGTATGGCCAGGGCATCGCGCTCGCGTTCCGCGACAAGGCGGAAGAACTGGGCGCAAAGGTCGTCGCCGTGCTCGGCACGGAAGAAAAGACCAATTTCCAGTCGCTCATCCTCCAGATGCGCGCACTGAAACCGGACCTCGTCTATTTCGGCGGCATCTATGATCAGGCAGGCGTCCTCGTCAAACAGATGCGCGAGCGCGGAATCAAAGCGGCATTCCTCGGTCCAGACGGCTTTGAATCTTCCGCATTCGTAGAGATCGCGCAGAACGCCGCCGCAGGCACCTACTACACCACGGTTGCAGGCCCGGCGGAGAAGTATCCGGCCGCCGCGAATTTCGTGAAGAAATTCAACGAGCGCTTCGGGCGCTCGCCCGAGGCCTACTCCCTCTATTCCTACGACGCGGCACAAGTCGCCCTGGCCGCGCTCAAGCTGGCGATTGCAGAAAATGGCGGCACGAAGCCTTCTCGCTCGCAGGTGACCGAGGCCGTGCGCAAGGTGAAGGTGGACGGCATCACCGGCCCCATTTCGTTCAATCAGAACGGCGACCGCGCGCAGGCGGACTATTGGATCATTCACTTCACCGAAGCGAAATATCCCGGCACGCCCGTCAAATCCGTCAATGCCGCGCCGCCGGTAAAATAGCGCGGCACCGCGCATAACTGCTTTTATCCGCGCGGCGTTCCCTGCTAATTTCCGGCAGTCATCTGGAGCAGCCGGGATTGTCTGAAGCGTTACTAGAATTGTTGCCAAGCGTCCTCCTGGAAGGACTGTTGCTGGGGTGCGTCTATGCCATGATCGCGCTTGGCTACACGATGGTCTATGGCGTGCTCGGCCTGATCAACTTCGCGCACTCGGAAGTGTTCATGGTCGGCGCCGTCGCGGGCGTGGAGGTCTATCGCTATCTCGGCCCGCACGTGGATAACCCGTATCTCCTTGCGCTGGCGGCACTGGTGGTTGCCGCATTCATCTCCGGCGGACTCGCGATGGCGATGGAACGGCTCGCCTATCGCCCGCTGCGCAAACGCGGCAGCACGAACCGCCTCGTGCCGCTCATCACCGCCATCGGGGTCTCGTTCTTCCTTCAGGATTTCGTCCGCCTCATCGAAGGCCTCTGGCACGGCGAGTTCTACATGAACTATCCCGCCGACGCGCATCTGGAGGCCATGCACGATCTCCCGCTCGGCATGAGCATCCAGAATAAATCCATCTTCGTCATCGCAGTCACGGTCGCAATGATGTTTGCGCTCGACCACCTCGTGCGCCGAACGCGACTGGGCAAGGCGATCCGCGCCGTTGCGCAGGACCTGCCCACCGCCAGCCTGATGGGTATTGACCCCGACAAGATCATCGCGCGCACGTTCCTCATCGGCGGCGCGCTCGGCGGCATCGCCGGTGTGATGTTCGGCCTGCTCTATTCGCAGATCAATCCCTTCGTCGGTTTCGTGCCCGGCATCAAAGCCTTCACCGCCGCCGTGCTCGGCGGCATCGGAAACATCTACGGTGCGATGCTCGGCGGCCTCGTGCTCGGCACCATCGAAACGCTTGGCGGCACATACCTATTCTTCCTCACCGACGGCGCGCTCGGCAACGAATACAAAGACATTCTCGCCTTCATCATCCTGGTGCTGCTCCTCCTCTTTCGCCCGCAGGGTCTCCTCGGCAAAACACAGGGAGAAAAAGTGTGACGTCGCGGCGCCCCATCGTATTGCTCGGAATTGCAGCCGTCGCCGCAAGCGCCGCGCTGCTCGCGTGGCCGCGCGCGACGTGGGCGCTGATCGCTGTACTCGGCGTGCTCTTCGGCTGCTTGAGCGTGCGCGACTACAAACCCGCCCGCTTCGTCATTGCGCTGGCGCTCCTGCTCGTCGTGATCCCCACCGCGGGCACACACAACACGTTTCTGTTCGAGCTGGTGACCACGATGGGCATTTTTGCGGCGATGTCGCTCGGACTGAACATCGTCGTCGGGATGGCGGGTCTGCTCGACCTCGGCTACGCGGCCTTCTTCGCCATCGGCGCGTACACGTGGGCCATCTTCGGATCCGGCCAAGCCTCCGAATTCATGAGCGGCTCGTTCCCGCTCCCCGGTTGGCCCTACTTCTATATTTTCTCTGCACTCGCCGTCATCACCGGTGCCCTCACGGGCACGCTGATCGGCCTGCCCGCCCTGCGTCTACGCGGCGATTATCTCGCCGTCGTGACACTCGGCCTCGGCGAGGTTGTCCGCGTGACGGCGAACAATCTCGACCATCCGATCAATATTACAAACGGCCCGCAGGGTATTACGCCGATTCAGCGCCCGCCCGTTGGCTGGCTGCTCAAGCCGCTCGAATGGCTTGGGCTCGACTCCTCGCCCGCGCTGGCATACTCGATCTTTTTCTACGTGCTGGTGCTCGCGGTGATCGGCGTGGTGGTGCTCGTCAACGTCCGACTCGACCGCTCACGCTTCGGTCGCGCGTGGGTCGCCATTCGCGAGGACGAAATCGCCGCGCGCGCGATGGGCATTTCACTCACACACACCAAGCTGCAGGCGTTCGCAACCGGCGCGGCATTCTCCGGCGTGATGGGCGCAATTTTTGCCGCCAAGCAGCTTTTCGTCAGCCCCGAAACTTTCACACTGCTCCAGTCCATCACCATCCTCGCCATGGTGATTCTCGGCGGCATGGGATCCATCCGTGGCGCACTCGTCGGCGCCATGGCAGTCGCGCTGCTGAACCTCGAAGTCCTCAAGAGCTTCTCCGATTTTCTCGTGCATCTCCGCCAGACGGGATTCGTGCTGAACCTCGGCATCGTCTCCTACAACTTCGCGAACCTTTCCGACCAGATTGAACCGGCAAAATACGAGCGGATGATCTTCGGGCTCATCCTCGTCCTGATGATGATCTTCCGCCCGAGCGGCTTGATTCCCGAGAGCAGGCACCGTCTGGAGCTGGGCGAGCGCAAAAAAGCGCGCGACGCCGCGAAGGGAGGCTCGCATGGCGCTGCTTGAAATCCAGAATCTCACCAAACGATTCGGCGGACTGGTTGCCGTGAACGACGTGAGCTTCAGCGTCGAGCCGGGCCAGATATTTTCACTGATCGGCCCCAACGGCGCAGGCAAGACCACACTCTTCAATACCCTGACGGGCATGTATCGCCCCGACAGCGGACGCGTTCTCTTTCGCGACAAGCGCCTCTCCGGACTCGCGCCGGAACGCATCGCGCGGCGCGGTGTCGCCCGCACATTCCAAAACATCCGACTCTTCGGCGCAATGACGGTGTACGAAAATCTCCTCGTCGGCCAGCACCCGCACATCCGCTACAACTACTTCGACGCGATCCTGCATACGCGGCGCCTCACCCACGCCGAGGAGCGCGCCGAGGCGCGCGCACACGAACTTCTCGACTATATGGGCCTCGCAGATCGCGCCTCCGACCTCGCGCGCAACCTGCCCTACGGCGCACAGCGCCGCCTCGAAATTGCGCGCGCACTCGCGCTGCGCCCCAAACTGCTCCTCCTCGATGAACCGGCTGCGGGAATGAATCCGCAGGAAACGGACGAACTCAAAGTGCTGATCCGCCGACTCCGCGATGAGCGCGAAATCACACTGCTGCTGATCGAGCACCACATGCGCGTCGTCATGGAAATTTCCGACCGCATCGTCGTGCTCGACTACGGAAAGAAAATTGCGGAAGGCACACCCGCCGAAGTGCGCAACATTCCCGCCGTGATCGAGGCCTACCTCGGCAAAGGCGCGCTGGAGAAACAGCCGTGAGCGCGCCGGACTCCACCACACCGCTGCTTGAACTGCGCAACGTGCAGGCCAGCTACGGTCACATCCACGCGCTCAAAGACGTATCGCTCGACGTGCGCGAAGGCGAAATCGTCACGCTCATCGGATCGAACGGCGCGGGCAAAAGCACCACGCTGCGCTGCATCTCCGGACTGCTCACCCCGACCGGCGGCGAGATACGGTGGCGCGGCACTCCGATTCACGGAATCAAACCGCACGAGACCGTCGCGCTCGGCATCGGCCACGCACCGGAAGGCAGGCGGATTTTCCCGCAGCTCACCGTGGAAGAGAATCTCGACCTCGGCGCCTACCTCGAGCGCGACCGCGCCATCGTCGCGCACCGCAAACGCGAAGTGTACGAACTCTTCCCGCGCCTTGCCGAACGGTGCAAACAGGACGGCGGCACACTCTCCGGCGGCGAGCAGCAGATGCTCGCCATCGGTCGCGCTCTCATGCAGAACCCCGCGCTGCTCCTTCTCGATGAACCGACGCTCGGCCTCGCCCCCGTTTTGGTGGACGCGCTATTCGAAACGCTGCAAGCCCTGCATCGCGCGGGCAAAACGATTCTGCTCGTCGAACAAAACGCGTGGCACGCCCTCCAGATTGCGCAACGCGCCTACGTGCTTCAAACCGGCGCCATCACGCACAGCGGCAACGCCCACGATCTCGCCAACCTCACCGAAATCAAACGCGCCTACCTCGGCGAATAACCACTGATTGTCCCGCCTGCAATTTGGTAGGGCGAGCTGTCCCTAGCGAGCCGGCCCGATTGCTTGGCTCCAGATCCCAAACCTTCGTCCTGCCCGCCACAATCCCGATCGCGATCGCGAATCGCGAATCCTCCGGGGAGCGCAACTTGTCCCGACGTGGTTCGAGTCCGCGAGGGCGAAGAGGGAGTGTGTTGCGCGCGGCGCCATCGCCGCGCGAGCGCTCAACACGGTACGCGAGGGCGCGTACCGCCGCATGCGAGGCGCATGCGCTCCCCCGAAGATTAATCAGCCCGTTGTAGGGCTGCACTTAATCGCGGCCGTCGTTCCGGACGTTTTAAATTATTCTCGGCCACGACAACGCGTGGCCCTCCAGAAAAAGAGCTTCCGGCAGCGGAGATTGGATGAGAAAGCTGATCTCCTCTTCTGCAAAACACGTATAATGACGTGTAAACGCAGTCTG
>JBDHQM010000025.1:0-36951 GCA_039807095.1 Kiritimatiellia bacterium | reverse complement strand
CAGCTTTCTCATAGAAGTGACGGAACTACAGTGAGATGTTTAGTGGGCTGTAGCTCCGCCTGCCCGCAACGCTGCGCGTAGCGCTGCAGGCGGGGCACTCTGTTGCCGGAGGAAATTTCTGAATCGCTCTTTGCGCCTTGGCGTCTTTGCGCGATCCGGCTTCGTCCTCGTCCCGACTCCTGAAGGTCGGGACGGAACTTCGCCGGGACAAGTCCGGCTTTCGGCTTCGTCCCGACTCTTGGAGGTCGGGACTCGAACTACGCCGAGACAAGTCCGGCTTGATCTCATTGTGCCTTGGAACGGCTTCGATAACGCCGCTTCTGGGGTTCGTCCAGATGGAATGGCTACTGCCTTCTCTTTTCAATAGGCAGCCTGCGATGCGAAGGCGTCGTTCCAAATCCCGACGCTTCATCCGACAAGAATTTTCTCTTGAATGGCATCGTCGGGAAGCCCGCGGAGTATGTCCATGCGGCGATCTTCAAATATTAATTTTATGGCCTCGATCAGACTTTGTTTCGTTTCCTCGATCGTCTCGCCTTGTCCATTGGCTCCGGGAACCTCGGGACAGATTGCCCAGTAACCCCCTTCGGGCGCAGCCTCAATGATCGCTGTTAATTCCGCTTTCATGGGAGAAATATACTGCGATGCATCGAGGATGGCGAGGCCGCTTTTGCTGGATGGCGTCCTGCGGATTTTGTGGGGGCGCACGCAAAATTTGCTGGCTTCGCATTGCGATGCATATGAGCCGGATGGCGGAGGGGATATTTTGGTGTTTTGATTGGCTTTTTTCGGGAATTGAAGGATTGTGCAGGAATGGCGTTTTGTTCGGGATTGACAGTCGCGCCGGGGTTGTGTAAGTAGCCCGCCTCTTTAATTGCGCTGAGATGCGCGGATCAAGGGGAAAGGATTTGGTTATGGCGAAGAAAAAGCAGAAGAAAGCAGTGAAGCCCGCAGCGGTGAAGTCGAAGAAGGCTCCGCCGAAAAAAGCGGCGAAGAAGCCCACTCCGAATAAGGCTCCGTCAAAGAAAACGGCTAAGCCGGCAAAGAAACCTCACGTGGCCAAGAAGCCCGCGCCGAAGGTGAAGGTAAAGGCGACGGCGCCTGCGAAGACCGCTGCGCAGGCACCTGCGACTCCTGCAGCGAAGCCGCTGCCGAAGGCGCATCCGCCGCGCCCGTTGATGCCTGTGCGTCCGCCGCCGGTCTTGAAGGGTCCGATGGCAGTGACGAAGCAGCTGACGAAGAAAGATTTGGCGATGTTCAAGGAGATGCTGTTGAAGTTGCGAGATCGCATCATTGACGAAATTTCCTTCCTTTCTCGCGAGAGCATGAATCGCGCGCAGCCGGATTCGATTGGTGATTTGTCGAGCCACAGTCAGCACATGGCGGATCAGGGGACGGACAACTTTGACCGCGAGTTTGCCGCCAGCTTGCTGAGCGGCGGGCAGGATGTGCTGAAGGAGATCGAAGAGGCGCTGCGTCGTGTGGATAGCGGCGCGTTCGGGATTTGCGAGGCCACAGGGCGTCCGATTGAGTATGAGCGCCTGAAGGTGTTGCCGTTCGCACGCTATTGCGTTGCGGCCCAGACAGAGCTGGAGCGCGGGCGTCCGCGTTTCCGTCCGTTCCGCCGGTCGAGCATTCAGACGTTGGACCAACAGCAGCAAAACTGAGTCCGCCTTCCGGCACGCCCATGCTTCCTTTATTAGTAGCCGTCGTAATCGCCTTGTCGGATCAATGGACCAAGGCGATTGTGCGGGGCTCTTTTGTGCTTGGCGAGTCGCGACCGGTAATTGATGGATTCTTCAGTCTAGCCTACGTCCGGAACACGGGCGCCGCGTGGGGAATTTTGGGCGGACAAAACACATCGCTCACAATCCTCTCTATTGTGATGCTGATCGTGATGGTGGTGTTTCGTCGCTCGTTTCTTGGCAATACCTGGGAGCATCGTTTGGCCTTGGGCCTGATGATTGGGGGGATCATTGGCAATCTGCTGGACCGGGTGCGGCTGGGGTGGGTGACGGATTTCTTCGACTTCTATATCGGCGACTGGCATTGGCCCGCGTTCAATATTGCTGATGCTGCAATCTGCACGGGTGTGGGTATCTATATTATTTCGGCGTTCTGGGTGTCGCAGCATCCGCTGAACGACCGCCGCGACGATGCGCCGGATGGCCCGGTGGCGAAGTAGCGCCGACTATGCAGAGATATCAGGCATGGGTGCTGACCGGACCGACGGGGATCGGGAAGACTGCCGTCGCGCACCGCCTGGCGGTTCAGATGAATGCGGTGGTGCTATGCGCCGATTCAATGGCGATCTATCGCAATCTGGACATTGGCACGGCAAAGCCGGAGCCCGCCTTACAAGCAGAAGTCCCGTATCGGGGGATCAATCTCATCAATCCGGATGAACCGTTCAGTGTGGGTGCATATCTCGAGGTGGCGCGGCACGCGGCGGACGAGGCAGCGGCGGCAGGCCGCCCTCTAATCATTGTCGGCGGAACGGGCCTCTACATTTCCGCCTTGTTGCGCGGACTGGATGTGCGTTCTGAGGCGGACCCCGTGCGTAGAGCGCATTGGGAGCGTATTTTTGAGGAGAATGGGCTGGCCGGATTGCATGCGGCCTTGAAGGCGCTGGATGCGCGCGCGCTTGAACAGTTGGCCGATCCGCAGAATCCGCGACGGGTCATTCGCGCGCTGGAGCGGGCGGAGGCGGGAGAGGTTGCGTCGTCGTGGACTGCGAGGACGTTGCGCCCTGTGGTCGCGCTGCGGATGGACTCTGCGTTGTTGCGTGCTCGCATTGAGGCGCGCGCTCGCCAGATGATGGAGAGCGGGCTGATTGAAGAAGCACGTCAGCTTCGCACCAGTGGGGTGCAGCTCTCGCCTACAGCGCAGCATGCGATCGGATATGCAGAGGCATTCGCCGTGCTGGACGGCGTGCTGACCGGTGGCCAGGCCGTCGCGCGAATTGCCTCACGCACCTGGCAACTGGCGCGGCGGCAAATGACGTGGCTCCGGCATCAAATTCCGGTATCGTGGACGGACGCGGCCGGCGAAATGGCGTTGGACGAACTGGCAGCGCGCGTGCGCGGTCAATGGGAGCAGGATGGAGCGACACCTTTATACATCTGAGATTCAGCCTGAGACTGCGCTGTTAGTGGGCGTTCAACAATCGCGTCTGCGAGAGTGGGAGGTGCGCGATCATTTGGATGAGCTGGCGCTGCTATGCAAGACTGCGGGTGCGGTTGTTGTGGGCGATATGATTGTGAAGATTGGTCGCATGAATGCGGCGTTTCACATCGGATCAGGCAAAGCGGAAGAGATCGCTGCACGTGTGAAGGAAGAGGGTATTTCGACAGTTGTGTTTGATGATGATTTGACGCCTGCGCAGGGGCGCAATCTGGAAAAGATCATTGGAACGAAGGTGATTGATCGAACGCAGGTGATTCTGCACATCTTTGCGCAGCATGCGCGCAGCCGCGAAGGGCGGATGCAGATCGAGCTGGCGCAGTTGGAATACCTATTGCCACGTTTGCGCCGTATGTGGACGCATTTGGAGCGCCAAAAAGGCGGCATGGGGATGCACGGCCCCGGCGAGAAGCAGTTGGAACTTGACCGGCGCCGGATTCTGGAGCGGATTGACCGCTTCCGTGCGGATTTGCAGGACGTGCGAAGACACAGAACCGAGCAGCGGCGCGGTCGGCGTCGCCACGGGTGGAGCCTGGTTTCTTTGGTGGGCTATACAAACGCGGGGAAGTCGACGCTTCTCAATGCGCTGACAGGCGCTCAGGTATATGCGGACGACAAGTTGTTCGCCACGCTGGATCCGACCACGCGCCAACTGCGATTGCAGAATCATCAGCAATTGCTGCTCACCGACACGGTGGGGTTCATCCGGAAGCTGCCGCATGGTCTGGTGGAAGCCTTCAAGGCGACGCTGGAGGAAGTGGTGCACGCGGATTTGTTGCTGCATGTGATTGACGCATCGCATCCGCGCGTGGAGGAGCAGGTCGCCGCGGTGGATGCGGTGCTGAAAGAGCTCGGCGTGCAGGACAAGCCGATTCTGTATGTGCTCAACAAAATGGATGAGCCGGAAGCGCGGATGCGCGCTGCGATGCTGGCCCGGAAATATGAGCCCTCTGTTGCGGTATCTGCGCTGCGTGGAGAAGGGTTCGATGCCCTCCGCGATGCGCTCGCAGATGCCCTGCGCGGGCTCTCGGTGCGTGCGACGATTTCAGTTCCTCTTTCTGAAGCGCGCCTGCTCGCATCCATTCGCAGCAGTGCGACGATATTTTCGTGCAACTATGAAGGCGAGCAGGCGATCATTGAGGGTTCGTTTCCGCCGCGGTTGTGGGGGAGCTGCAAAATATATGCGCTTGGACAGGACGAGGAGATGACGGAATTGTGAGTGAAACAGCCAAAGGCGACGTGCAGGTTTTACGCGAGCAGCATTATTCCTTTTCCCGGCCGATGCGCGAGGTGCCGGAGTCGGAGCGCCCGCGCGAGGTCTTTGATCAGGTCGGGCCGGAAAACATGTCGGAGAAGCAACTGCTGGCGCTCATTCTGCGCAGTGGCGTGCAGGGACGCAGCGTGATGGATTTGGCTGAAGGGCTCCTGAACGAATATGGATCGCTGGCGGGTTTGGCGACAGTCAGCGTGGAAGACCTTGCCTCGCTGAAGGGTATGGGCCGCGTGCGCGCGCAAGTGGTGAAGGCGGCTCTTGAGTTGGCGCGGCGCCTGGCGTCGCACAATACGGCAAAGGTGGTGTTCATCAAGAAGCCGGAAGATGCAGCCAATCTTTTGCGGCACGCTGCGCTGGCCAGCGATGTGGAGTGTTTCTGGGTGCTGCTGCTGGATCGGAAATACCGACTGCACCGCCCGCCGGTGCTGATCACGCGCGGTATTTTGGATGCGAGCCTTGTGCATCCGCGCGAGGTTTTCAAAGAGGCGGTGCGCACGAGCAGCGCAGCAGTGGTGCTGGTGCATAATCATCCGTCGGGCGACCCGCAGCCTTCTCCGGAGGATATTCGCATCACTCGGCAGTTGATTGAGGCAGGGCGGGTGATGGATATTGAGGTGCTCGACCACATTATTCTGGGGCGGACCGATGAAGGGCGCGCGCAGGATTTTGTTTCGCTGCGCGAGAGCGGCCTGGTCGTGTTTGGAGGCTGACGGACATGGCGATTCATCCGACTGCAATTATTGATTCCTCGGCGCGCCTGGCGCCGGATGTTGAGGTGGGGCCGTTTGCCTGCATCGGCCCGGCTGTCGAGGTGGGCGCCGGGAGCATAATTGGATCGCACGCGGTGCTCGTCTCACACGTGAAGCTCGGCGCAAACTGCCGGGTCCACACGCACGCGGTCGTGGGCGATACACCGCAGGATATCGCCTTCAGCGGGACGGTGAGCTTTGTCGAGATTGGCGATGGCGTGGTGATTCGCGAAGGCGCGACGATCCATCGCGGCACAAAAGAGGGAACCGTTACGCGAGTCAGAGACGGCTGCTTTTTGATGGCGAACAGCCATTTGGCGCACAACGTGCAGTTGGGAAAGCGTGTGATCGTGGCAAACGGCGCGCTTTTAGCGGGATATGTGGAGGTTGGCGACGCTGCATTTGTCAGCGGCAATGTGGTGGTTCATCAATTCTGCAAAATCGGCCGATTGGCAATGGCGTCGGGCGCGTCTGTGATCGGGCAGGATTTGCCCCCTTTCTGTGTCACGCATTCGGATTATCGGAATACCGTTGTCGGTCTGAACGTCGTCGGATTGCGTCGCGCGGGAATGTCGTCGGCTGAACGTCTGGATATAAAGCGCGCCTTCGGGCTGTTGTATCGCGAAGGGTTGAGCCCGAAAGATGCTGCAGCGCGAATTGCGACGGAACTGCCGCCGGGTCCGGCGCAGGATTTTGTGGATTTTATCCGCGCCAGTAAACGCGGCTTGTGCGGCTTCATCGGAACTGCAGGCGCAGAGGACGAATAATTTGCGTCGCGCTGTGACTTGCGCTTCCGCGCTCTTCTCGGTATCAATCGCCCCTCAGATCGGAACTCTCTATGATATTTCGTTGGACCCAACAATTGATTCCCACGCTGCGCGAAGTGCCCGGCGAAGCGGAAATTCCCAGTCACCAGTGGATGCTGCGCGCAGGTTTGATCCGCAAGCTCGGTGCGGGGCTCTACACTTTTTTGCCGCTGGGCCTGCGCTCGCTGCGCAAGGTCGAGCGCATTGTACGCGAGGAGATGGATCGCGCGGGTGCGCTGGAGGTGTTGATGCCTGCGCTGCAGCCGCCGGAAATCTGGCAGCAGAGCGGGCGCTACAAGGCGGCTGCCGATGTGCTCTTTAAGGTTGAAGACCGTGCGGGCCGCGAGTGGCTGCTCGGGCCGACCCATGAAGAGGTGATCACGACGCTGGTCGCCAATGAGATCAACTCCTACCGGCAGTTGCCTCGCAATTTTTATCAGATTCAGGTCAAGTTCCGCGATGAAATCCGTCCGCGTTTCGGTCTGATGCGCGCCAAGGAGTTCATTATGAAGGACGCATACAGCTTTGATGCGACGGATGAAGGCGCGACGGCGAGCTATCAAAAGATGTACGACGCGTATACGCGTATTTTCCAGCGCTGCGGTTTGAAGACCATCGTAGTGGAGGCAGATACCGGCGTGATGGGCGGAAAATTCTCCCACGAATTTGTTGTGCCTGCAGAGACGGGAGAAGACGCCGTTGCATATGTTGAGAGCGGGCGCTATGCGGCGAATGTGGAGAAGGCCGCGAGCCGTGGTCCGGTTCTATCCACACCGGCTGTGACGACGGGATCTGCGCCTGAAAAATTCGCAACGCCGGGTGTCACCACGATCGAGGATCTCGCGGGTAAACCGCACAACGTGCCTGCTCATCAGCAGATCAAGACACTGGTTTATATTGTGGAGGGGAAGACGATTGTTGCGCTGTTGCGCGGTGACGATCAGTTGAACGAAGCGAAGTTCGCCGCCGCGGCGGGTTCTACTGTATTTCGACCTGCAACGGCGGAGGAATGCCATGCCGCTCTCGGCGCGCACCCGGGCAGCCTCGGCGCGGTAGGCGTCAAGAACCTCGTCGTCATCGCGGACGAATTGTTGCGCGAAGCGCGCGGAATGGTGACGGGCGCGAACGAGGATGGATTCCATCTTCGCCATGTGGATGCCGTGCGCGACCTGGGCATTACGCACTGGCACGACTTGCGGACCGTTCGCGCTGACGAGTTGAGCGTGGAAACGGGCGAGCCGCTGCGCATTCATCGCGCGATTGAAGTGGGACACGTCTTCAAGTTGGGTACGAAATACAGCGAGGCGATGAATGCGCGCTTTCTGGACGCGGACGGGCAGCAAAAGCCGTGCATCATGGGCTGCTATGGAATCGGCGTCACGCGCACGCTGCAGGCGGTGATTGAGCAGAACTGGGATGCCAACGGCATCATCTGGCCGATTGCTGTCGCGCCGGTGGATGTGGAAGCGCTGGCAATCAACGTGCAGAATGCGCCGAGCGTGGAAGCCGTGGAACGGTTGGCGGCAGAATTGTCGGCTGCCGGGCTTGATGTGTTGCTGGATGATCGCGATGAGCGCGCTGGCGTGAAGTTCAAGGATGCAGATTTCGTTGGCGCTCCGATTCGATTGAGCGTCGGCGAGCGCTCTCTCGCGAAGGGTGAGGTCGAGATCAAGCTGCGCCGGACAGGCGCGGTGGAGTCTGTGCCGGTCGCCGATGCCGTGAACCGGATTCGAGCGCTTGTGGCTGAACAGTGGGCGGGATTGAAGCCGAGCTAGTGAGCGGGTGAGGGTTGGCGCGATGAGCAGAAAATTCAATGTCGAAGGCACCAAGACGTTTTTCTATTGGTCTATCGGGCTGCTGATTCTTGGACTTTGGGCTGTGAAGGACGGATGGTTCCCTGCGCAATCCACCATTGACGCAAAGACTGCTGCAGAGCTGCAGAACTATTTGCTGTTCAATAAAACCCTCGCATTTCTTGCGCTTCCCGCCTCTGCAATCTGCGCCTATATTCATCGCGTTGTGCGCTGATGGATGTGCATATATTGCAAAAACCTTTGCCTTGACCGAGAGGGTCAGAGGGTTAGTATGGCGATGAGAGTTGACTGCTAAGTGTCTAACTGACCCACACTTGCGGGGGAACTGCCGTGGAAACAACGAACAAAAATTTGACCAAGCGCGACCTTGTGGTTCGCATCTCCGAAGAGACCGGCCTGATTCAGCAGGATGTTTATCAGGTCATCCAAAAGACACTGGATTATATTGTCGAATCCCTTGCGAAGGGGGAGTCCATCGAGTTCCGTAACTTCGGCGTCTTTGAAGTGCGCACGCGCAAGCAGCGCATCGGGCGCAACCCGAACAAGCCCGAGCAGACCGTTACCATTCCGGAGCGGAAGGTGGTCAAGTTCAAGCCGGGTAAAATCATGAAGCAGTTGATCACGGGCGAATAAGCGTCTGGCATCGCTGATTTCTAATGGCATCTGAAGAACTTCAACCGCTGCAGGGCATGGCTGATTTGGCTGCGCCGGAGATTGCGCGCTGGCAGCATATTGAATCCCGGGCGCGTAGCGTCCTCTCACGCTACGGCTTCACTGAGGTCCGCACTCCAATTCTCGAACGCCTCGAGCTGTTTGTGCGGTCGCTTGGCGATGAGACGGATGTGGTTCAGAAAGAGATGTATCAGTTCGAAGACCGCGGCGGGCGCCACCTCGCGCTGCGTCCGGAGGGTACAGCGGGAGTGATGCGTTTCGTCGCCGCGCGCGGGCAGGATGCGCAAGATGCGCGTCTATACTATATCGGGCCGATGTTCCGCAGTGAACGGCCGCAAGCCGGGCGCCGCCGTCAGTTTCATCAGCTTGGCGTTGAGGCGATCGGGGCGGCTCATCCCGCTGCGGATGCGGAAGTGATCGCGCTTCATCTGCATTTGTTGCAGAGCTGGGGACTTTCAAACTGCCGCGTGCACATCAATACGCGCGGACTCGGCGCAGATCGCGTCACAGCACAGCAGCAGATACGGGAATTGCTGCTCTCAAAACGCGATGTTTTGTGCGCAGACTGCCAGCGGCGGCTGGAGACGAATGTTCTCCGCGTTCTGGACTGCAAGAATCCTGAATGCGCCAAGCTTGTTGCCACCTTGCCGCCGCTGACGTCCTTTATGTCGGCTGAGGCCCGCGCCTATCTGGATGAGGTATGCCGCTTGTTGAAGGGGTTGGATATTCCGTTCGAGGTGCGCCCGAATCTGGTGCGCGGTCTCGATTATTATCAGCACACAGTTTGGGAGATTACGCACCCGGCATTGGGTGCACAGGATGCGATCGCAGGGGGCGGCCGCTATCTGGTGAATCTTGGCGGACGCGCTATCGAGGGCGTCGGTTTTGCAATTGGTTTGGAGCGCGCAATCGTCGCATTGGCGGCGGAACAGCCGGAGTCCGCAGCAGGCCGGTTGCCGATGGTCTGGTTGGTTGCTCAGGGTGACCGTGCGCATGAGGAGGGATTGCGGCTTCTTCAGAGTCTGCGCTGGCGCGGTATTGCAGCGCAAATGTGTGTGGATCGCCGGAGCATGAAAGCGCAGTTTCGCGCTGCGGATCGGGCGAAGACGTCGTATGTGATTGTTCGCGGCGACTCAGAGATTGAGAAGGGCCTCTTCTTGTTGAAGGACCTTTCGACGGGTGTTCAGGAGGAGCTGGATTTGCCCGCGCTGATGGAGCGGTTGAAACCGTTGGAGTTGAATATCACGCCTCCGGGCGGGTGAGGCTTCATTCCTCATCGGTCGTGTAGTCGGGCAGACTCAAGTCCCAACGCAAACAAATGCCGGTCTCTGTCTTGCCTTCGGGCGAGATGTACGATACGCGAACCCACCCATCCTCAAATTCTTCCAATACATCCACAGAGGTGCCGCGCGCAATGTCTCCAAGGCGTCGGCGCGGCAGGTCCGCCGAATACACGGCGACTGTGCGTGGCGCCAGAACAGTGAATTCACTGACCTTCCCGCCGATCTTCTTTTCCGACTCCAGCGGTTTTGAATATTGCCAGGCTCCCACGCCCGCAAGGCGCGCACCGTCTTCCAGGCTCAACAGACGCGCGCGATAGCGGGTGGAAACTTCGCCTTCCGGTGTTGTCGTGCGAACGCCGTATACGCGGGCATAGCCGCGAGAGATGAGCTCCGAGGCCAGATCTTTGTTGGGCGGGCGGACAAAGGCGTAATAGCGCGGTGTGCGGCTTCGACCCTGCGCGCTGTGCCATCGCGTGAAGACGGTGAAAGGTTGAGAAAGCTGCCGGATGATGAAGTCTCGCGCCGCGAGACCCGTGCTTAGCACCTCCTCGCGCGCAATGCCGAAATACTGCGCTTGCTCATCCACCCGCTGAGGAAAGGAATCGTCGTCCTCCGGTGCATCCACAAAATAGAGGCGGAAGATGTACTCCTTGCCCTCATGGCGCACGTGGAAGCTGTCGCCGTCATTGTAGGGGTTGTTGATCAAGGTGCACCCTTTGAGTGCTGTCCATGGAGTTGCAGCGGTGGCAGAGAGGAGGGAAATCGCGCAACACAGAAGCGCCCAACGGAACATTCGCAGCAATGTGAACGGCATACTGCCTACTATAAGACACGCTTTCGCGGCGTTTGTCGACAGCACAGCGCGAAAAAGAGCGGAGAAAGTTCTTGTGGTTGGTTGCATTCTGGAGATCAGACGGTAGGATGCGCACAACATCTACGGAAAGAAGCCGTGGATTTGGAGGGGATCACGCCACAACATGAAGACCGATTCGCTGACGCGCTGGACCAGCAGCGACACCGCAGAGCTCTATGGTGTTCGTAACTGGGGTGGTGGGTATTTCGATGTATCCGAACGAGGAGATTTAATCGTTCGCCCCAAAGGCAAGGGGTCGAGTGAGCAGATCGGCATGACGCAGATCATCGCGGACCTCAAAGCGCGCGGAATCGCGATGCCGGTCTTGCTACGCTTCGGCGATATCCTTTCCTCCCGCATTGCCGCGATCAATCTGAGCTTCCAGAAGGCGATCGAAGAGTCCGGCTACAAGTCGGTCTTCCGCGGGGTTTTCCCGATCAAGGTCAATCAGCAGCAGCAGGTGCTGGAAGACATCGTCGCGTACGGTCGCCAGTTCCATCATGGCCTTGAGGCGGGCAGTAAACCTGAATTGATCGCCGCGTTGGCGCACAGCCAGGATCGTGAGTCGCTCATCGTCTGCAACGGCTATAAGGATGAGGAGTTTATTGACCTTGCGCTCTATGCGCTGAAGATGGGACTACAGACCATCCTCGTGATCGAGATGCCGAGCGAGTTGCCGCTGATTCTGGAACGGGCGCAGCGGATGAAGGTCAAACCGCGCATTGGCGTGCGCGCCAAACTGGCCACGCGCGGCGGCGGACATTGGAATGAATCCGGCGGCGATCGCAGCCAATTCGGTTTGAACGCAGCGCAGATCATTGACCTTGTGGACCAACTGCGCGCAGCCAATCAGCTCGACTGCCTTGAGATGTTGCACTATCACCTCGGCTCGCAGATTCCCAACATCCGCAGCGTGCAGGCGGGAATTGTGGAAGCGGGCCGCATGTATGTGGACCTGGTGCGCGAAGGCGCGCGAATGGGAATGCTGAACGTCGGCGGCGGGTTGGCCGTTGACTATGACGGATCGCACTCGAATTTTGCGAGCAGCGCGAACTATACGATTGATGAGTACGCTGCGGATATTGTCGAGGGGATCATGCAGCGCACCGACGAGGCGGGCATTCCACACCCGATTCTCGTCAGCGAGTCCGGCCGTGCAACCGTCGCGCATCACGCGGTGTTGTTGTTCGATATTTTCGACATCGGCCGCTTTGAATCGGAGCGCCCGTCAGAGCCATTGCCGGCAACGGCCCATGAGCACCTCCACCGACTGGTCGAAGTAGGGGATGCGCTTACCGCGAAGAATGCGCAGGAGTGCTACCACGACGCCGTGTTCTATCGCGACGAGATTCGCTCCCTCTTCAATCAGGGCGCGGTTTCACTGCGCGATCGCGCCATGGCCGAGCGGCTTTTCTGGAGCATCATCAATCGCGTGGCGGAAGAAATGCGCGGGCGCAAATATGTCCCCGACGAGCTGGAAGATTTGGAGACGGCGATTGCCGACGTCTATTTCGGAAACTTCAGCGTATTCCAGTCGCTGCCCGACTCGTGGGCTATTGAGCAGTTGTTTCCCATCATGCCGGTCAATCGCCTCGATGAAGCGCCGACGCGCCAGGCGGTGCTGGCGGATATCACGTGCGATTGCGATGGAAAGATTGATCGCTTCATTGATCTTCACGATGTGAAGCGCACCCTGCCTCTGCACGATATCAATGGACGCGATTATTATCTCGGAGTCTTCCTTGTGGGTGCCTATCAGGAGACACTCGGCGATCTGCATAACCTCTTTGGCGACACCAATGTCGTCAGCGTCAAGTTGGGCGAGGGCGGGGCGGTTGAGTTTGCGGAAGAAATTGCAGGCGACACCGTCGCGGATGTCTTGTCGTATGTGGAGTATGACGTTCAGGATTTGGTCGAACAAATGCGACGGACCGCGGAGCAAGCCGTCCGGGCCGGAAAGATTACACCTGAGGAGCGGCGCGAGATCATGATGGCCTATGAAAACGGATTGCGCGGCTATACCTATTTCGAGAAGTGACGCAACAGTGGAGGTGAGATGGCGGGTTCCAAATTCCTGAAGAAGAAGATTGTTCCTTTCGATCCTGAAATAAACAAAACCGCCGAGGACGTGGTCTCGGCGCTCGGCCGCTGCTCATTCCAGGGCCGCAGCCTCGCACAAGCGCTGGATGCGTGGGAAGCCATGGCGCGAGACAAGCGCTGCCTTCGCGTAATGAGTTTGGCGGGGGCTATGGTTCCCGCCGGGATGGGCCTCCTAATCGTCCGTCTGATCGAGCGAAAACTTCTCGATGTTCTCGTTTGCACGGGCGCAACTCTTTCGCACGATCTCTGCAATACGGTTGCGCGAGACGAACAAGCGCACTACATCGGGCACGAATCTGCCGATGACCTTCAATTGCGCGAGCAATCCATCAATCGCATTTATGACACCTATCTGCCGGAGCGCAGCTTCGATTCTGCCGAAGATGCACTCGCCGCCCTTCTGCCGGATATCCAATATGACTATTCGGTTGCTGGACGCCGCGCGATTTCAACCGTCTCCTTCTTTAGGCAAATTGGGCGATTATTGCCCGGCCGCAGCATTCTGACTGCAGCCGCCCGACACAACGTGTCCATTTTTGTTCCGGGCATTTCGGACAGCGAGCTTGCCTTGACTCTGGTGACACACAACAGGACACAAACCGATAGAATCGAGTTCGATACCTTGGCCGACGTCGAGCATTTTGCAGACTTGATTGTGTCAAAGCCGCGCTCGGGACTTGTCAGCATCGGCGGCGGCGTGCCGAGGAACTGGGCCCAGCAGATTCATCCGTACCTCCACCTGCGCGGCAACGTTTCTGACGTGGATGTGGACGGTTATCGCTACGGAGTACGCATCACCACCGATCGCCCGGAATTCGGAGGCTTGAGCGGTTGCACCATTTCGGAATCGAAGAGCTGGGGTAAATATGCCAACCGCTCTATTGAGGCCAGTGTAATTTGCGATGCCACCATTGCATTGCCTATTCTGACATCGGCGCTTTTTCAACGATTAGATAAAGAGACGGGAAAATAGCTTGATTACCGACAGCAAGTCGGGTACCCCTGACAGCTCTTTCCGTGATCGGGGCGTGGCTCAGCCTGGCTAGAGCGCTTGGTTCGGGACCAAGAGGTCGCTGGTTCAAATCCAGTCGCCCCGACCACTTTATTCTTCCTCTCTTTTTGATCAAATAAACTGGAACAAGGAAGAATATCAGAATTCCGCCAACTGAGTGGCCCGCCTACAGCGCGGTGCGCAATACGGCGGGCAAGCGGAACTACAGCGAAAATGATGGGCAAGCTGTAGCTCTGGCACTCCGCTGCCGGAGGAGATTTCCGAATCGTTTTTTGCGGCTTGGCGTCTCTGCGCGATCCGGCTTCGTCCTCGCGGACTCAAACTACGCCGAGCCAGGTCCGGCTTCCGCCTTCGCTCCGCGAGTGCGGGACTACGGCGGACATGTCGTCCTCGCGGACTCGAACCACGCCGAGACGCGGGAAAGAGGAGGCGAATTTCTCGTTTCTCTGGATTTGCTCGATCTATTCAACAAATTCCGGCCACACGGGAGTGTGGCGTTCCAATCGGCCACAGCCTGTCGGAGGCAGGCGGGGCATTCAGTTGCCGGAGGTTGCGGCTTGGCGTGAAATCCCGATCCGCCTGATCCGTCAAATCGCTCAAATGCGGCGCCAGATGGCGCACTGCAAGTCGCGCTGTTGAGCGGATGCGAGAAGAACCGCATCCGGAGGGAGCGCGGGTAGGAGGCTGCGTGTTGTGTTTACGATAATAATGTCGCCGGACTTCGATTGGCGCCACGCTTCTTTGACCGAATCCATATCTAAAATGGCGCGGCCGGCATGAAACTCAATTGTTCCGCGGTGCCGCCCGACCAATAGAACGCGCTCCGCCTCGTGAACTTCGGGCAAGCAGGTTTCCAGCGCGAAGCGCAATGCCTGCTTGGGTTCGATTCGCGGTTGAACGATCGAGACGGCTACGAGATGCGCTGCAGCAAATAGTGCAATGACTGAGGCGCACAGTATTCGGAATCGGGCGGAACGTGCGCGGTTCCACACGATTGCACCGAGGTACCAGCCTACAAGCAGACTGACCGGGGGGATCAAAAGTGTGCAGTAGTGAATCTGCTTACTGCTCGTCAGAGAGAGCGCCAGAAAGGTTGTGGCGAACCAGATTAACAGAAAACGCTGCGCAGCATTTCGCATTGCCTTGCGCCATGCAGCACGCAGTGCGAATGGCAGAGCCAGCGACCACGGAAGGAAGGCCTGCAAGAGGGAATAGAAGTAGTAATACCACGGACCCGGATGCTGCGTGGTTTCACCAAATGTCGCAGAAAGCTCCAAACGCAATTGGGTGAGAGAACCGGCGCGCGCCCACAGATAGATGTACCACGGCGATGCAATCACCAGAGCGACTATCAACCAAAGAGCGAGTCGGCTCACCAGAGAAGAGGCTCGAGGGCGATGTATGGAGCGGAAGCCGGGCGCAAACGCAAAGACGATCCACGCGAAGAAGGGCAGAACAAATGCCGCAGGGCCTTTTGTGAGAAAGCCGAGGCCAGACGATATTGCGGCGAGAAGCATCCATTTCCAGCCTGCAGATTTGAAGAGCGCACGATAGCCGCTCCATAGCGCGAGCGTTGTCCATAGGGTAAGCGGGATATCGGTTTCAGCCACTCGCGCTTGACGCAGAACGATCAGACTCGTGGCGCAACAAAATGCCGAAAGGAATGCACGACGTCGCCCCATGAATTCGCTGCCGATGAAAAAGATTACAAGCGCGAGCGCCGCGCCTGAGAGTGCAGACGGGAGCCGTGCGAGCCAGGCGCTGTCCGTAGCTCCGCCGAGGCGATAGGAGGCTGCGACTGCCCAGTACATCAACGGCGGCTTTCGCAGGCGCATTTGGCCGAGATAGTCGGGAATGAGCCAGTTCCCGCCTTCAGCCATACTGCGGGCGGTGAGGGCGACACGCAGCTCCTGCTCGCGCTGAACTACGGGAGTGCCGAGTGCGGGCAGGAAAAAAAGAAGCGCGAGTCCAAGGACAAGGAGTGCGGCGGTGCGACGGCTCTGCACACGCTGGGTCCCGGTTCGCATGTGGATTAGCGGCGCGGCCGCGACTGGGAGTTGGTGGTGATTTCGTCGTCCATGAATTTGAAGACTGTGTCACCGGGCTTTGCCAGGCCAAGCTCTTCACGCGCGACTTTCTCAACAAATCGGGGATCCGTCTGGAGTCGCTCCTGTTTGGCCTTCAGGTTGCTGAGTAGTTCTTCTTCAAGGCGAACATCCTCGCGCAATTCCGCTTCGCGTGCCTGTAGGTCGTTGTACTGCCGGACTTTTGGGTAGAAAATACCGACAAGCCCAGCCAGCAGGATGAGCACGAGTGCGCCCCAGCAGACGCGAATGATTGTGGTCCAGACGTTCATCAATTCGTGATTTCAAGCGGCAAACGGCGGAGCCGCCTCTTCGGTTGCTCCGCCGTTTCCATTTCCAGCTTTGTCCGCAATTAGATGCCGTACACAGCGGAATCGCCGAGCAATTCCTCAATGCGCAGCAGTTGGTTGTACTTGCAAACGCGATCCGTACGGCTGAGCGAACCGGTCTTGATCTGACCCGCATTCGTTGCAACCGCGATGTCGGCAATCGTCGCATCCTCAGTCTCGCCCGAGCGGTGGCTGATGACAGCTGTGTAGTTCGCGCGCTTCGCCATTTCAACGGCTTCAAGCGTTTCCGTCAGGCTGCCGATCTGGTTGACTTTCACCAGAATCGAGTTTGCCGTGCCGGTCTCAATGCCCTTCTTCAGGAACTTCGTGTTCGTGACGAAGAGATCGTCACCCACGAGCTGGCAGCGGTCGCCAATGGCGTCGGTTAGCAACTTCCAGCCGGTCCAATCGCCTTCGGCGCAGCCGTCTTCGATACTGATGATCGGATATTTCTTCACCCAGTTCGCCCAGAATTCGACGAGCTGTTCGGCGGAGCGCACCGACTTGTCGGACTTCTTGAAGACGTACTTCTTCTTCGCCTTGTCATAAAACTCGCTGGAGGCAACGTCGAGCGCGAGGAAGATATCTTTGCCCGCTTTGTAGCCCGCGTCCGCAATGGCCTGGAGAATGACCTCGATCGCGTGTTCATTGCCTTTCAACACCGGGGCGAATCCGCCTTCATCACCCACGGCTGTGCTCAAGCCGAGTTTCTTCAAGACGGCCTTCAGCGCGTGGAATACTTCCGTACCCATGCGCAGACCTTCGGAAAACTTCTTGGCGCCTTTCGGAATGATCATGAATTCCTGGACATCAATCGGAGCATCCGAGTGGGCGCCGCCGTTCATGATGTTCATCATCGGGACGGGGAGCACCTTCGCGTTTGTTCCGCCGATGTAACGGAAGAGCGGAATGTCCAACTCGTTGGCCGCTGCGTGCGCCGCGGCGAGCGAGACGCCGAGGATCGCGTTTGCGCCGAGTTTCGACTTCGTCTCCGTGCCATCCAGCGCGATCATCGCGCGGTCCAGGCCGGTCTGATCAAAAATGTCATGGCCGAGCAGGGCCTTGCGAATCGGACCATTGACGTTTGCCACGGCCTTCTGAACACCCTTGCCGAGATAGCGCTTCTTGTCGCCATCGCGCAATTCAATCGCTTCGTGCTCACCGGTCGAAGCGCCCGACGGAACTGCCGCACGGCCCTTCGCACCTGTCGCCAGATGCACGTCAACTTCAACGGTCGGGTTGCCGCGGGAATCCAGAATTTCGCGGCCTACAATGTGAATAATCTCGGACATACAGTCTCCTTATTAGTGGGGATACAAAGTCGGGCGAGAGTAGAGCATGTCCGTGCGCATTTCAAGCGGGGAAGGCGCAGAATCCGCATGATGATTCCCGCGGCGGCCGGAATCAACCCGGGTTCACATTCTCGCCCATGCGCGGAGAATGCAGGATATCTGCGGGTCGGAGAGGGCGCGAATAGTAGGGATAGTCCTCCGCGCGCGCTCCCTCGGGACGGAACTTCCAGCGCTTATAGCTCCATGCCCAGTGCTCGGGGTGCTGTCGGATCGAATCGGACAGGACATCCGCAATCCGCTGGGTGAGCATCGCGATAGCAGCCTCTTGATCTTCTGGCAGTCCGTTCATATCCACCTGAATCAACGGTAGCGTCTGGTAGCGACCCGCCTTGTCAGGAATCATGATGCCAACATACACAGGGCTATTTGTGCGCAGCGCAAGGAGTGCGGGGGCAGTAGAAACCGGCGCGGGCCGACCCAAAAAGTTAACGAAAATGCCGCCTTCTACGGGCTTTGTGTTTTGATCCAGAACGAGTGCAATTTTGCCGCCATCGCGAAGAGTTTTCAGGAGCGAGCGCACTGCGCCTTTCCGGGGCACGATGTGCTGTCCTGTTTGCTGACGCAAATCGTTGAAGAGCGCATCCACACGCGGATTTTTGATCGCCGCGGCAACGCTGGTCAGTGGGTGCCCGCTTCGCTGGCTGACTGCCATGCCCAGTAGCTCCCAATTGCCCATGTGGGCAGTGATGCAGACGGCGGCTTTATCTTCAAAGAGCGGACCGTAGCTCGGATGAAACTGCACAAGTGCGCGCAGTTTGCGTTCGGGATCGCGAACGAGCCAGAATACGTCCAGCATAGCGAGAGCAAAGGACTGCAAGGCGCTTTTTGAAATATGGCGGCGTTCGCGCGCGGTCAGATCGGGAAAAACCAGGCGTAGGTTCGCATCCGCCACGCCACGCGTGCGCGTGCCGCCGAAGTAGTAGCCGGCACTGCCGAGAAAACAGGAAAGGCGTAGCAGGGTGGGGCGCGAGAGGGAGGGGACGATGCGCAGCGCCCATTGCGCCAGTCGCAGCTCTAGTCCTGCTCTTCGTTGGCGTTTGTTCATCCTGAAAAGTTGGTGAGCCGGGAGGGACTCGAACCCTCGACCACAAGATTAAAAGTCTCGTGCTCTACCACCTGAGCTACCGGCCCACAATGGGTGCGAAAATGGGAACGTAATGAACTATGCCGCAGATGTCAAAAAAGCTTTCTGAAATTTGAGCGCTTACTGGAGCTGGGGGGTCGAATGTGCTTTAGTGTTGTTATGCGCATTAATTCATGGCGAATTCAGATGGGACTGCCGCCAGCCACGTTCTGGCTGCTCTTCTCCCTTGTTGCCGTCTATTTGCTGCAGGTATTCAACGCGTATATCACTCATCTGCCGATCGAAGGTTTTTTCGGCCTAAGCGTTTCGGGCGTGATGCGCGGCTACGTCTGGCAATTCCTCACGTACCAATTCCTGCACGGCGGCACTGTTCATATTGTTGTGAACGGACTGATGTTCTATTTCCTCGGCGCAGAAGTTGAACGCGCGATGGGTCGCCGTCATTTCCTCACGCTCTACTTTCTCTCCGGCATTCTCGGGGGACTCGGTTGGGTGCTGTTGACCTATCCCTACGAAGGAGTCTGCGTCGGCGCATCGGCAGCGATCTTCGGACTCCTCTCCGCATTTGCAGTTCTGTATCCCCAGCGCGAAGTGACGTTGCTGATCATGTTCGTCTTCCCCGTGACGTTGAAAGCATGGGTGCTGGCGGTCGGATTGGGACTCATCCAACTGCTCTTTACGATTTCGCCGGGCGGCGGTGGCGTGGCGTATTCCGCGCACCTCGCGGGCGCGCTTGCGGGGTTGATTTATACCATTGCAGTCTTCCGCCCCGAACTCGCAGGCTCATTGCTGGGCCGCTCGAAATCGGCGTTTGCCGCGCACGCCCAATCGCGAAACGCGCGACGCGCTGAAGCGGATCGCGAAGAGATGGATCGCCTACTCGACAAAATCACGCACAGCGGAATCCACACCCTGACTCCTGCCGAACGCAAACGCCTCGAAGAAATCAGCCGCGCACGCGGCAGTCCACGTTGATTTGCAATAATCGAGCGATGAAAAAAGGACGGCTGTAGCTCCGCCTACCCGCAATGCTACGCATAGCGTTGCAGGCGGGGCACTCCGCTGCCGGAGGTCGGTCAGTTCATCGCGGCGCGGTCGGTCCAGAGTTCGACGCCGCGATGGCCGCGTGTGGCTTGTCCGGCAGCGATCGTCTCGGGCGCGTTCAGCAACGTATGAACCATCGCTTTTTTTCCGGCGCCGGCAACAACGAACGCAAGCCGCTCAACGCGCGCGAGTACAGACGGCGTCAGGCTGACACCCTCAAGCCCATCCGGGCGCTGCGCTCCAACAACCAAGGCACCAGCGCCGCGCGCTATATCGCCCGCATTGAAGAGGGAGGCCGTGTGCCCGTCTGCACCAAGGCCAAGAAATCCGAAGGGCAGGGTACCGCCAGCGCTGAAAAAGGACTCCAGCTTTTGTTGGTAATCCTTCGCGGATTCAGCGAGTGGCAACTCGCCGCGAATACGGAGGATTTGCGCATCCGCAACGCCTGCTTGATGGAGAAGTGGAGCAATATGCAGATAGTTGCTCTTGTCGTGATCGGGCGGAACGTGGCGGTCGTCCGAAAAGATAATTCGTACGGACGGATCTACATGCCGCCGCTCTGCCGCAAGCAGATGAAACGCCGCAAGCGGAGTGGAGCCGCCGGCAATCATGATCCCGGTAAGCGCCGAATACGGACCGCGCAGCATCTGCACGAGTGCATCGCAAAGATGCTGCGAAAGAGCGGCCTCGTCGTCGAAAACGTGTGTCCGCATCGCAAAAACTAGGCGCTCTTGAATTCGGAGACGAGCGCCGAGACCGTAGCCTTGGCATCGCCGAAGAGCATGCGCGCGTTATCCTTGAAGAACAGCGGGTTATCAATGCCGGCAAAACCGGACGCCATGCTGCGCTTCAGAATAATCACGGTCTTGGCCTGATCCACATTGATGATCGGCATGCCATAAATCGGGCTGCTCTTGTCTTCGCGGGCGGCCGGGTTCACAACGTCATTTGCGCCAATTACCATCGCAACGTCCACTGTTTCCATGACGGGGTTCACGTCCTGCGGCTCCACGAGCTGTTCGTAGGGGACGTTCGCTTCCGCCAGCAAGACGTTCATGTGACCGGGCATACGACCGGCAACGGGGTGAATCGCATAGCGCACATCGCATCCGTTCGCGGCGAGCAGTTCGCCGAGCTCGCGGACGGAGTGCTGCGCCTGTGCCACGGCCATACCGTAGCCGGGAACAATAACGACCGAGCGCGCGGCTTCGAGGAGGAGGTAGGTGTCTTCCGCGCTGATCGGCTTGGCTTCCCCTTTGTAGCCTTCGCCTTTCGCGCTGCTCTTTGTCGCGCCGAAGCCGCTAAACAGCACGTTCGCCAGCGAGCGATTCATTGCCTTGCACATGATTTGCGTGAGGATGATGCCGCTCGCGCCGACGAGTGAACCGGCGACGATCAAGACGTTGTTCAAGATAATGAAACCCGCCGCTGCCGCTGCAATACCCGAATAGCTGTTCAGGAGCGAAATGACCACCGGCATATCGGCGCCGCCGATCGGAATGACCGACGTGATGCCGAGAATCAAGCCCACCACCATCAGCACGGCAATCGCCATGTAGGCGTTCGGGCCCGTCGGCGCCATGCAGAAGATCACGCCTGCCGCCAGAATTGCGAGAACGACCAGGGCGTTCACAATCTGTTGGCCGCGGAACAGGATCGGTTTACCCGGCATCCATTCCGCCAGCTTCAAGAAGGCGATCAAGCTGCCAGAGAAGGTCAATGCGCCGACAACCGCAGTGAATGCAATCGCGACCGCAGCGAAGAGTTCGTTCGCCGCCGCCGGGTTGTCGGGGAGCAGGGTGACGGCATATTCCGCCCAGCCCATGGACTGCCACTTGTGATATTCCGCCCACGCGACGAGCATACTGGCCAAGCCGCCGAAACCGTTCAGCAAGCCCACCATTTCCGGCATGGACGTCATTTTGACCGACTGCGCGGCAACTGCACCGATAGCGGATCCGATAAGAATGCCGATCAATATCCATTTGTAATCCATGCCTACCAGCATGCAGGTCGCGACAATCGCGATGAGCATGCCGACGGCGGAAAGGAGGTTGCCCTTGCGCGCAGTTTCCGCGCGGCTGAGCATCTTCAATCCGATGATGAAAAGAACCGACGCGAGAATATAGAGGTAGTTGATGAACGGCGCTGCGTGGCCGAGCAGATTCTGAATTTGTTCGCTCATGATTATTTCCTGTCAGACGACTTGGTCTTGAACATTCCGAGCATGCGGTGGGTGACGAGATAACCGCCGACGACGTTGATCATAGCGGCTGCCACTGCAATGACGCCCAATACGGTCACTAGCGGGCCGCCGTGGCGGAAGCCGACCGCGACCAAGGCGCCGACGATGGTGATGCCGGAGATAGCATTGGATCCGGACATCAGCGGTGTGTGGAGCTGGGACGGGACTTTTGAGATCAGCTCAAAGCCTAGAAAAATCGCCAGCACAAATACGAAGAATAATAATCCCATCATGATGATGCGCTCCTGAATCAGCTTTTCGGCTGAAGAACCTTGAGAACCATTTCGTTCACGATCTTGCCCTCGCGCGTGACGAGGCTGCCCTTGATGATGTCGTCATCCAGTCGCAACTCGAACGCCTTCTGTTCTTTGCTCCAGAAGTGCTCGATGAAGTTCGTGAGGTTGCTCGAAAACATCTGACTCGCATGGACCGGCACGCGGCCCGGCATATTGGAAAGCCCGAGAATCCGCACGCCGTTGACGTCCACTTCCTGATCGAGCTTTGCGCCTTCAACGTTGCCGCCAGTCTCGACCGCAAGGTCCACAATGATGCTGCCGGGCTTCATACCCTTGACCATGTCCGCCGTGATGATGACAGGCGCGCGACGCCCGAAGACTTGGGCGGTGGTGATCACCACGTCTGCCCCCGCACAGTGGCGCGCCATCACTTCGCGCTGTTTGGCGAGCTGCTCTTCCGTAAGAGCCTTGGCATAGCCGTCCTTCGTTTGCCCGGTCTCGCCGAGGTCCACTTTGACGAACTTGCCGCCGAGCGACTTGACCTGTTCTTCGACGACAGGGCGCGTATCGAATGCTTCGACAATCGCGCCCATTCGCTTCGCGGTCGCGATGGCCTGAAGGCCCGCTACACCGGCACCGATGATGAATACGCGCGTCGGCGCAATCGTGCCCGCCGGGGTGGACATCATCGGAAAAATCTTGTCGAGGCGCTGCGCGGCGAGCACTACGGCAACGTAGCCCGCGAGGTTCGCCTGCGAGCTGAGCACGTCCATCTTTTGCGCGATGGTGGAGCGGGGGATCAGCTCCAGGCTGACCGCGTTGACGCCGGCATCGGCAAGTTTCTGCACCAGTTCCTTTTCGTTGAACGGATCGAGATAGCTGACGTGGATGCATCCTTTCTTGAGAAGGGGAACGTCCGCCGGATCCGGCTTGCGCAGGCGGAGGACAATATCGGCTGAACCCATCGCAGCCGCGCGGTCATCAAACATCGTCGCGCCGACTTTGGTATAGGCCTCATCAGCGATTCCGATAGTCTGGCCGAGGTTGCGCTCGACGTGCACCTCTGCACCCAGTTTCACCAGCTTTTCAGCGGAAGCCGGAATCAACGGAATCCGTCGCTCCCCGGCAGCAGTCTCTCGCAATACAACAATCTTCATGTCATCCCTTCGCGGTATGCAGGGATGAAAACAGATGGGCGGAATCGGTCAAGCCTTGAGATGCAGGAAGTTGCGAGCGGCGTTGTCGGGATGGGGGCGAAAATCCTTGTCAATTTGCCCGTCCTTATGCGTCATGTAAGTATATGTGGCGCCTCTTTGCATCCATCCTGGTGTTGGGAATCGGCCTTGCGACGCCCGCGCATTCCGACGAAATGGTCGAGGCGAATGCGCGCTATGCCGACCTGCTCTCCCGCTTCGTCCATAACGGCGCGGTGGACTATCGCGGGCTGAAAGCCGCGCGGGCCGATCTAACCGCCTGCCGCACTGCCTATGCGGCGGTCAGTGAACGGGAATTTAGCGGCTGGCTCATTCCCGAACGGCTCGCATACTTAAGCAACGTCTATAACCTGACCGTCCTCGACATCGTGACCCGCGATTATCCGATCTCGCGCATTCAGAAAGCGGGCGGTTGGTTTTCCGGCGATCCGTTTGAGTGGCAGTCGGTCTCCCTCTTCGGGCACACCGTCTCGCTGAATATCCTTCTGCACAATTATATCCGGCGCGATTATGCCGAACCTCTCGCGCTTTTTGGACTCTGCCAGGGCGCGCGCGGGAGTCCACCTCTGCGCGGCGAACCCTATACCGGCGCCCTCTATTTTCAGCAAGTGGCGGACCAGGCGCGCGTATTTCTTCTTTCTCCCGAACACAACCGCCTCGACGCGGAGAAGGGGAGGCTTTATCTTTCGCCGCTGTTTCGATGGTATGCAGACGATTTTCGCCGCAGTGCGAAGAGTGTGGAGGCGTATGTCCGGATGGTCAGCCCGGTAGAATGGCAAATTCGCGATCTGCCCGGGAAATTGTCTGTATCGTATGGTAGCTTTGATTGGCGTCTCAACGACGCAGCAAAACCGCAGAAATGAGTACAAACGTGCAAACTAATACCGCGCAGGGCAATGCCCCGGAATCAATTCCACCCGTTTCGTTCCACCTCTCACAACCGGTCACGATTAATATTCTCGGCGCTTCCGGCGACCTGACGCAACGCAAACTGCTGCCTGCGCTCTTCGCGATGTATGTGCAGAAACTGCTGCCGGACGAGTTTGCGATTCTCGGCTTCGCGCGCCGCGACTATACGGACGACACATTTCGCGAATTCGCTAAAGAGGCGATCAAGCAGTTCGCGCGCCTGCCCGTGCAGGAGGACACGCTCGCCGCCTTCTGCCAGCATGTTTTCTATCACCGCGGCGATATCGAGGAATATGCCTCGTTTCGCAGCCTCTACACCAAACTGTTCGACCGCCGCCAGTTCCCGGCAAATCACCTGCACTATCTCTCGATCCGCCCCGAGCTGTTCGCAACGGTGCTCGGCCACATGAAGGCAGCCGGCTTGATTAATCCGCACGATGCACCCGAATGGTCGCGCGTGGTCATCGAAAAACCGTTTGGCCGGGATTGGGAAACCGCGCACGCGCTGAATCAAACCGTCCTGCAGCATCTACACGAATCGCAGGTCTATCGCATTGATCACTTCCTCGGCAAAGAGACGGTGCAGAACATCCTCTCGTTCCGTTTTGCAAACGCAATTTTCGAGCCGCTCTTCAGCAGCCACCTCGTGGACCACATCCAGATCACCGCCGCCGAAACGGTCGGCATGGAAAGCGGACGCGGCGCATACTACGACGCCAGCGGCGCGCTGCGCGATATGCTGCAGAACCACCTGCTGCAGTTGATGTGCCTCGTCACAATGGAGCCGCCCGCCAGCATGACCGCCGACGCCATCCGCAACGAAAAGGTGAAGGTCCTTCAGTCCATCCACCCGCTCTCGGAAGTGGACCTCAGAAACGCTGTGGTGCGTGGACAATATGTCGCCAACGAAAAAGACGGCAAGAAACTCCCCGGCTATCGCGAAGAAGATCGCGTCGCGCGCGATTCCAAAACTGAGACCTTCCTCGCAGTTCGCCTCTCAATAGATAACTGGCGCTGGGCGGGCGTGCCGATTTATCTGCGCACCGGCAAACGCCTCGCGCGCCGCGTCACGGAAATTGCCGTGCAATTCAAAAAGCCGCCTCTCCAACTCTTCCAAACCGTCGAGTGCGATGGCGACGTATGCGACCTCACCGGCGCGAGTCCAAACCAGCTTGTCTTCCGAATCCAACCGGACGAGGGCATCTCCCTGCGCTTTGCTGCCAAACGCCCCGTGATGCAAGTCCAAGTCGAAAATGTTGCGATGGATTTCTCCTATTCAGAAACCTGGCGCAATCAGTTGCCCGAGGCGTATGAACGCCTCCTCCTCGATGTTCTGCGCGGCGACACAACGCTCTTCACCCGCTCCGACGAGGTCGAGGCCGAATGGCGCGTCGTGGATCCCATCCTCAAGGCATGGGCCGCCAACGCTGATTTCCCGATTGCGGAATACCCCGCCGGAAGTTGGGGCCCGCCAGCGGCCGACCGCCTGATGATCGGGCGCGATCAGGAATGGCTCAATCGCTGAAAAGGATCCACCCATGAAAAAGAACGCGCAAATCATTACTGGGCTGGGGGAGGGCGATGTTGCGGGCTATGCCTTTCTCCCCGGCGATCCCGGTCGTGTACCGAAAATCTCCGAGGGCTGGGACAACCTTCAGGAAGTCTGCCGCGTCCGCGAATATGTCGTTCACACCGGCACGGTCAACGGCGTGCGAATGACCGCCGCCTCGACCGGCATTGGCGGCCCCTCACTCGCCATCCTCGTCGAAGAAATGGCGAAGCTCGGCACTCACACGTTTATCCGCCTCGGCAACAGCGGTGCCATTGCAGATCAGGTCCAACTCGGCGACTACGTCATCAGCACCGGCGCCGTACGCGACGAAGGAACGTCCCGCAGCTACGTCGGCTTGGAATACCCCGCCGTCGCAGACTATCGCGTCGTCTCCGCACTCGTCGAAGCCGCGCGCGAATCGGGCGAGCGCTTCCACACCGGACTCACTGTTTCAGTGGATGGCTTCTACTCGCGCAACAAAGTCACCGGCCCGAATGGAGCAATTCTGCCGATGTCCTTTGGCGGCTATGAACAGAGCGGAATGAACGACGTCTGCGCCGATTGGAAACGCGCGCGCGTGCTGAACGTCGAAATGGAGTCCGCCACGCTGTTCACCATGGCCAATCTCTTCGGCCTTCGCGCAGGCACCATTTGCACCGTATCCGACCGCACCCCGTGGAGCGAGCCGGGCCAGGATGCGCTCTCGCTCGATCGCAACATCCGTGGCGCAATCAAAGTCGCCATTCAAGCCGTCCTCAAACTTGACCAGGCCCGCTAGGTTTCTGTGAAGCAATACCTCGAACTCCTTCACCGCGTACGCCACCACGGAGCCCAACGCCCCGACCGCACCGGCACCGGAACCCTCAGCGTGTTCGGCCACCAGATGCGTTTTGTGCTGGCGGATGGATTCCCTGCTGTCACGACAAAGAAACTGCACTTCCGCTCGATCATCCACGAACTGCTCTGGTTCCTCAAAGGCGATACCAACGTCCGTTATCTGCAGGAAAACAACGTCACCATCTGGGACGAATGGGCGGATGCCAACGGCAATCTCGGCCCCGTCTATGGCGCACAGTGGCGCTCGTGGAAAACTGCGGACGGCCGAACGATTGATCAAATCACCTCCGTCATCCACGAAATCAAAACCAACCCCGACTCCCGCCGCCTCCTCGTCAGCGCGTGGAATCCCGGCGACCTCGACCGCATGGCGCTCGCCCCGTGCCATTGCCTCTTTCAATTTTACATCGCCAATGGGAAACTCTCCTGCCAGCTCTACCAGCGCAGCGCAGACATCTTCCTCGGCGTCCCGTTCAACATCGCCTCCTACGCGCTCCTCACGCACATGATCGCGCAAGTCACCGGTCTTCAACCCGGCGACTTCGTACACACCATCGGAGACGCGCATCTCTATCTGAACCACCTCGAACAGGCCGACCTCCAGCTCACCCGCGAACCCCTCCCACTGCCCGCGCTGAAACTGAATCCCGCCGTCACCTCCATCTTCGACTTCCGTTACGAAGACATCGCCATCGAGAACTACCAGAGCCACCCCGCCATTCGCGCGCCCATCGCAGTTTAAATGCCCACACTCTCCATCGTCGTAGCTGTCGCAGCCAATGGCGTCATCGGGCGCAACGGCACACTCCCGTGGCACCTCTCCGAAGACCTGCGCCACTTCAAAAAAGTCACCATGGGCAAACCCGTCGTGATGGGGCGGCGCACGTGGGAATCCATCGGCAAGCCGCTCCCCGGCCGCCTCAACATCGTCGTCGCCAGCCAACCCGGCTTCACTGCGCCCGGCGCGGAAATTGTTTCCTCCCTCCGCGAGGCCCTGCATCGCGCCGGACCCGCCCCCGAAGTCGCCATCATCGGTGGTGCGCGCCTGTTTGCAGAAGCTCTCCCGATCGCCGACATTCTGCACCTCACCGAGATTCACGCCGACTACGAAGGCGACACCTTCTTCCCGCCCTTCGATCGAACCCAGTGGCGCGAAATCGAGCGGCACGATCACCCGGCCACCGACGTGCAACCCGCCTACAGCTTTCTCACGCTCGCCCGCCGCGCTTGAAAAAACCTGCGCCCCTTGAAAATAAATGAACGTGCGTGTACGTTCTCTGTCTGATTAGAAAACCATCGGAGGAAGTGTTATGCGTTTGTCATTGATGTTTGTCGCCGCCTCGCTCGTCGCCATGACGGCGGTATCCAGCTGGGCCGCTTGCGGTCCCGAAGGCCGCGCCAAGAACAAAGCGGAATGTGAATCGTTCTTTTCCAGCCTCAACCTGACGGAAGAACAGAGCGCCAAGATTGCGGAAATCCAGGCGAACTGCCAGGCCAACGGCGACTCGCCGGAAGCCTGCAAGAGCGCCATGAAGGAAATCCGCTCCATCCTCACCGCCGAGCAACTTGAGCAATTCGATGCCAAGTGCGACAGCAAAGCATCCAAGAAGATGAAGTGCGGCGGCGAAAAGAAGCGCTCCTGCGAATAATCACCTCTTCAACCAAACCGAAAAAGGCGGTGGCCACAACCACCGCCTTTTTTATTGCGCCAATCGCTCAGCGAAAAACGCCCGCAAAAATCAGGATCGCCAGCAACGCGAGCATTAGGATCGCACCCCAGAGCTTCATGCCGCGCTGGCGCGGGGTAGGGGTCAGAAATTCATAGCGGCAAATCGGACACCGGTTCTCATTCTCCGGCACCTCCGTCGCGCACGACGGACACTCCCGCATCCCAAACTTCTTTTCCGCATCAATCCGCATCGCGCACTCTCAAAAACTTCCAACGCTTGGAAATCCGGCTCAAACGGACTTCCAACGATTGGAAAAATCAGCGCGATTTTTCCAACCCTTGGAAGCCGAAACGCGCGCGACTTCCAACCCTTGGAACTTTCTTACTTCGCCATCGCGTCGCGCAACACGAACTGGAGGATTCCGCCGTGCCGCAGATAGTCCACTTCCACCGTCGAATTCACGCGCGCCTTCACGTCGAACGCCTTGATGCTACCGTCCGGGCTTTGCGCGACCACCTGCAGGCGTTTGCCCGGCACGAACGCTTCGGCAATTCCCGTGATGGTGATGGTTTCCTTCCCGGTGAGACCCAGCGTCGCGGCGTTCTCGCCCTCCATGAACTGGAGGGGGAGCACGCCCATTTCAACGAGGTTGCTGCGGTGAATTCGCTCGAAGCTCTCCGCAATGACCGCTTTGACGCCGAGGAGATAGGTTCCCTTCGCGGCCCAGTCGCGCGAGGAGCCTGCGCCGTACATCTTGCCGGTGAGGACCACGAGCGGTGTGCCGGACTCCTTGTACTTCATCGCGGCGTCGTAGATGGACATCGTCTCGCCGGTCGGTTGATAAATCGTGTTGCCGCCTTCGGCGCCGCCCATCATCTCGTTTTTGATGCGGATGTTGGCGAAGGTGCCGCGCATCATCACTTCGTGGTTACCGCGGCGTGAGCCGTAGGAGTTGAAGTCCTCTTTCTGGATGCCGTTGGCGATGAGATATTTTCCAGCCGGCCCGTTCACCGCGATGGAACCCGCAGGCGAAATGTGGTCGGTCGTGATGAAGTCGCCGAAAACGGCGAGGACAGAGGCTTTCTTGACGTCCTGCAGCGGCTGCGGCTCGGGCGGCATATCGAGCAGGAACGGAGGCTCCTGAATGTAGGTGGACTTCGGATTCCACGTATAGACCGGGTCACCGCCGCCGGGAAGCTTGTTCCAGGTCGGGTTCGATTCGGTGATGTCCTTGTAGAGCCGGCGATAGGTGTCCGGATCAGAGGCCAGACCGAGGTGCTTCTTGATCTCCTCTTCCGACGGCCAGACATCCTTCAGGAATACCGGCTTGCCGTCACTGCCGATGCCGAGCGGCTCCGTTGTCAGATCAATATCCACGCGGCCCGCCAGTGCGTACGCGACGACGAGGGGAGGGGAGCAGAGATAATTCGCTTTCGTCAGCGGATGCACACGCCCTTCGAAGTTGCGGTTACCACTCAATACCGCCGCCACAACGAGGTCCTTCTCCTTGATCGCCGCTTCCACAGACGGATGCAGCGGCCCGCTGTTTCCGATGCAGGTCGTGCAACCGTAGGCAACGACGTTAAAGTGCAGCGCGGAAAGCGCGTCAAGCAGGCCCGCTTCTTTGAGGTAGGCGGTGACGACGCGGGACCCGGGGGCGAGGCTCGTCTTCACGTACGGCGGAACGCTCAATCCGCGGGCAGCCGCTTTCTGCGCAATCAGCGCCGCCGCGATGAGGACGTGCGGGTTGGACGTGTTGGTGCAGCTCGTGATTGCGGCAATCACAACCGAACCGTGATGCAGCGTGCCGCGTCCTTTCGCTTCCGACGTCGCACCGAGTTTATCCGCGCTCAGGCCGAACCCACGCTCTTTCACCGGCGCGGTCAGCGCCTTCTCAAACGCGGGCTTCAGCTCGCTGATGAAGAGGCGATCCTGCGGACGCTTCGGCCCCGCCACGCTCGCCGTGAGCGTCGTGAGATCGAGGTCAATGATCTGCGAAAATTCGGGGTTCGGTGTATCCTTCGTGTGCCAAAGTTTCTGCGCCTTGCAGTATTTCTCAACAAGCTCGACTTCTTCTTCCGTGCGACCCGTGTTCCGGAGGTAGCGCAAAACTTCCTCATCCACAGGGAAGAACCCGCACGTCGCGCCATATTCCGGCGACATGTTGGCAACCGTCGCGCGATCGGCTGCGGAAAGCGACTCGATTCCCGGCCCGAAGAACTCAACAAACTGCTCCACCACACCCACCTTGCGGAGCAGGTGCGTGATCGCCAGTGCAAAATCGGTTCCTGTCGCGCCCGGTGCCAGCTTGCCCGTCACGCGTACACCCGTCACCTTCGGCACCATCAACGGAATCGGCTGTCCCAGCATCGCCGCTTCCGCCTCGATGCCACCGACGCCCCAGCCGAGTACGCCCAGCGAGTTCACCATCGTCGTGTGCGAATCCGTTCCCACGAGCGTATCAGGGAATGCGACATCGCGACCCTTGCCGTCCTTACCCGCGCGCACCACCTTCGCGAGATATTCGAGATTCACCTGATGGCAGATGCCGAGGCCCGGCGGGATAATCCGAAGCTTCTTGAACGCATTCTGACCCCACCGCAGGAAAACATAACGCTCCGTATTGCGCTCGAACTCCTTCTCGACGTTCAACTCAAACGCCTCATCCGTTCCATACGCATCCACCTGAACCGAGTGGTCAATCACCAGGTCCACCGGAATCTGCGGCTCGATCTTCGACGTATCGCCGCCTGCGCGATGCATCGCACTCCGCAGCGCCGCGAGATCCGCGATACACGGGACGCCTGTGAAATCCTGCAACAACACGCGCTCCGGCTGATACGGAAACTCCTTTTCCGCCGGATTCTTCGCATTCCAATTCAAGAAGCAATCCACATGCTCCTCGTGGAAAGCCGGGTGCCCCTGATTGCGCACCAGCGACTCCAGCAACACGCGCAGCGAAAAGGGGAGGCGATCCAACTTGACCAACCCCGCCTCTTCCAGCGCTGGCAGGCTATAATAATGGACAGAGCGCCCGTTATTCAGCGCCAACTGCTTCAATGCGAAATCAAACCGTGCCATGTGCAACTCCCTTCAAAAATCCGTTCTAAAAGATCAACCTTAAGTCTTCGCCACCCCGCTGTCAATGCACGCCCCTCCGCTCTCACCGCCCCCGTTGATGAGGTCTTCATCCGAAGGGGCAGACGATGCCCACTGCCTCTGGTAGGCCCTGCCCCCTCAATTCCAACCCCAATCGCGAATCGCGCCTCCGCTGTAGCCGCGGTCGCCGACCGCGGAATTCTTGCACGTATGTAGAAACCTGGTAGGGGCAGCGTGTCCGCCTCAGGCGGAAGTTTTCCAAGCGAGCCGAGGCGGAGGGCGGTCAAAGCGACAGTACATTGTCTCGCCCGCTGTAGTTCCGTCACTCCGCTGGCGGAATAATGAGTAACCCCCTCGCTCAAGACAGTCTTCATCCGGGGAGCGCAACTTGTCTCGGCGTAGTTCTGTCCCGACCTCCGCGAGTCGGGACAGGACGAAGCCGGACGCGCCCTCCTGCGTCTCAGCGAAGTTCCGCATGAGACGAATACGGAGCGTGCTGAGCGCGGCGCCCTCGCCGCGCTCGCTCCGCGCCCCCTCGTCTCCCACCCGCTACTCACTCGGCAGCGGCGCGAAAGAAGGCAAATCATCAAGCGGACTTCTCACCCCTTGACCGCCCTGACGAAGCACGTGCGTATAGATCATCGTCGTGCTCACATCATTGTGCCCGAGCAACGACTGAATCGTGCGAATATCCGTCCCGCGTTGCAATAGATGCGTGGCAAAACTGTGTCGAAGCGTGTGCGGAGTCACTCTCTTTGAAATGCCCGAGCGGTGGGCCGCTTGGCGCAACGCTTTTCCCAGCGTGTCCTCATTCACATGATGACGGCGCAGCGCATCCGACCGGGGATCCTTCGAAAGCGACTGTGCAGGAAAGAGGTACTGCCAAATAAACTCATACGCTGCATTCGGAAACTTTCTTTCCAGCGCATACGGCAGATAAACCGATCCGCCACCCGCAGCCCGATCCTGCTCGTGCATCACCCGCACACGCTCCACTTGCGCTCGCAATGCGGGAGCAAGCGAATCGGGGAGGGGCACCAGGCGATCCTTGTCGCCCTTACCGCTGCGCACCGTGATTTCCTTCATGCCGAAATCAACGTCCTTCACCCGCAAGCGGACACACTCCATAATGCGCATCCCGCTGCCATACAGCAGCCGCGCCATCAACCCCGGCTGACCATCCAGAAGCGACAGTACCCGTTGCGTTTCCTCCGGGGTAAGCACTACCGGCAAACGAATCCTGTGCTCCGCGCGCACTGCATTGATGTGGCCATCCAGCGAAACCCCGAGCACCTGCCGATACAGATAGAGCAGGGCATTCATCGCCTGATTCTGAGTCGAAGGAGCCACCTCGCCCTCAACCGCCAAATCCGTCAAAAACGCCTCAATCTTGGCCTCTGGCGAAACCAGCATTTCGTCGCGATTTTTGAACCTGTGATGTAGGATAAATCGCCGCATCCAATCCAGATAAGACCGCTCCGTCCGAATGGAATAATGCTGCACCCGCAGCCGGTCCCGCGCCTCATCCAGAATCTTCTTTTTTGGTTGTTTGACTTGATTCGACATCGTAATCTACCCGCGAAACTGACAATATTGAGGCTCGGAAGACTTTCCGGAAAACACCGCTAATAGTCAATAGCACGGAATTTCTTCGGGTCAATCAATGGTTGGCAAACAAGAAAGGAGAGAACGATGTGAGTACGAAGTTCAAGTGTCCCCACTGCGGCCAGTCGCTCGACGCCCCAGACGACATGCGGGGGCAAACGTGCGAATGTCCCGCGTGCTCGAAAGAAGTCTCAGTCCCAAGCGTGATGATAGCGAAACCCAAACAGGAGAATCCCCACATGAGCGAGAAGAACGTTCCCCAAGCCATCTACCATATCTGCGCAGCGATCATGTTCGTCTGCCTTTCGGTGTTCGCCCTCGTCGGTGCCGTTCAGGCCAAACGGGCGGGCGAAGCAATCGGAACGTATTTCGGGGAACTGTCTGCCTATCAGAAGGAACTCCAGCAGCAGGCGACCGTTGGGTCAGAGATTCTCTCCGAGGTCCTCGCCTACGGCGCGGCGCGGGGTCTTGAGCAAGCAGAGATGCTTTCGCCAACCGAAGCAAACTCGATTGCGACAGACGCCATCAAGAACATCACGGCGAAGTCGGATCGGTGGGGCAAGATTGCACGAGCCATCAACGACGGCATTCTGAAAGAGCAACGGGGTTCAAGATAGAGGAATTGCCAACCAGAGGCCGGAGGGTATTTGCCGTTCCGCTGCGCTCCACGGCAAAACCCTCAGCCTCGACGTTAGCCAAGAAGAAACAATAAAGGAGATCGGTCATGGCACGCAGAGCATTCTACAGTTTCCACTACACGCCCGACAACTGGCGCGCATCCCAAGTACGCAACATGGGGGTGATCGACGGGAACAAGCCCGCGACGGACAACGACTGGGAAACCGTCAAGAAGGGCGGAGATGCCGCCATCCAGAGATGGATTGACGGACAACTCGACGGAACATCTGTCGCGATTGTGCTCATCGGCGCGAACACGGCGGGTCGGAAGTGGATTGGTTATGAAATCAAGAAGGCATGGGCAGACAAGAAGGGCCTACTGGGAATCCACATCCACAACCTGAAAGACAAGGACGGGAAGCAATCGGTGAAGGGTCGCAATCCCTTCGACGACTTCAACCTTGAAGGCACATCGCTATCTTCTATCGTCAAGACATACGATCCTGTGGCCACGATAAGTACTTCGGTGTACGACTACATCAAACAGAATCTGGCTGGCTGGATTGAGACAGCTATCACCATTCGGGGGAAGTATGCCTGACGCAGAGACCGAAAGAACCTTGTCGGAATCGTCGCCTTCGGTGCAGACCCACCTCGGCATCCTGCAAGGAGTAATCGAGCGGATGGCCGCCAACAGTTCATCGGCCAAGGCGTGGTCTATCACCATCGTCTCGGCTGTCCTCGTTGTTGTGGCGGACAAGAGCAAGCCCGACTATGCGTTGATTGCGTTGATCCCCACCGGCCTATTCCTGGCGCTTGATGTTTACTACTTGGCGATGGAGAAGGGATTTAGGAACTCGTACAACGCATTCGTAAAGAAAGTCCATGACGGGAGTCTGACGGCCGAAGACCTCTTCTCAGTCAAGCCGAAGGGCGGTCGTTCCGCCCTTCAATGGGAGGCGTTCCAATCCTTTTCGGTATGGGGATTCTACTTGGTACTGGGAATCATGATTGCTCTGGCAAAGCGATTCGTTCTTACTTGATGGAAGGCCAGAAATACGCAGACGACGAAGGGAACCGTTAGAATGCCGAGCAAGTCGCTAAATCGAAGCCTGCACGCCGCGAAGGCGACCAAGCAGGACGAGTTCTATACTCAGCTTTCCGACATCGAAAAGGAACTCGTACATTACAAGAAACATTTCAAGAACAAGACCGTTCTGTGCAACTGCGACGACCCCCGCGTCAGTCACTTCTTCAAGTATTTCCTCAACAATTTCGAGGCACTCGGCCTCAAGAAGTTGATCACCACCTGCTACCAGAACGACAAGCCGGACCTGTTCAGCCAGCACAAGTCACCCCGCGGCATTTACTTCGAGTACAACGGCGAGCAGAAAGCGCACCGCCTGCCCGACCCTGCAAAGATCACGCCGCGCGAACTCAAAGCCGATGGCGATTTCCGAAGCGACGAATGCATCACCCTCCTCAAGCATGCAGACATCGTTGTAACCAATCCGCCGTTTTCGCTGTTCCGGGAGTACGTCGCGCAACTGATAGAGCACGACAAGAGGTTTCTGATCATTGGAAACACGAACGCGCTTCACTACCAAGAGATTTTCAAGCTAATCAAGGAGAACAAGATGTGGCTTGGCTACTCTCAACCAGTCGCCTTCATTGTTCCAGATCACTATGAAATGAGAAGCGTCAGAAGTTGGCGAGATGAAGAGGGGACAAACTGGCGCAGCCTGGGCAATGCTCGATGGTTCACCAATCTCGACATTATGAAGCGCCACGAAGACCTGATTCTGTTCAAAACCTATGATGAAAAGCAGTATCCGAAGTACGACAATTACGATGCGATCGAGGTTGCGCGAAATACAGACATTCCTTTCGACTACAACGGTATGATGGGCGTACCAGATACTTTTCTGGACAGGCACAACCCCGACCAGTTCGAACTCATTGGCATACCATTCGGCAATTTGGGCAAGGCCCTTGGAGTAACAAAGAACCATCGCGGCCGCACGGACATAGCGATAACTCGGGGCGGCAAATCCCGATGTCCCTATTCGAGAATAATCATCAAGAGAAAGACATAAGAATGGAGATCCAACTCAAGCAGGTCACCGTCAAGGAGCTTTTCGATGGCTTTCAAGAGAAGCCAGCCGAGGGTGGCGTGGTCGGCTATGGCGGGAAACTGGACATTCGACCGCCCTATCAGCGGGAATTCATTTACAAGGACAAGCAACGCGACGCGGTCATTGACACCGTGCGAAAGGATTTTCCGCTCAACGTGATGTATTGGGCGGTGCGAGACGATGGCGGCTATGAGGTGATTGACGGACAGCAGCGGACGATTGCGGTCTGCCGGTATGTCAACGGCGACTTTTCTATCGGCGACATCTATTTTCACAATCTCCAGGATGATCAGCAGGCACAGATTCTCAATTACAAGTGCATGATCTACTTCTGCTCGGGCACCGACAGCGAGAAGTTGGAATGGTTCAAGACAATCAATATCGCTGGCGAGAAACTAACCGATCAGGAATTGCGCAACGCCGTCTATCACGGGCCGTGGACTGCGGATGCCAAGCGGTACTTCAGCAAGTCCGGTTGTCCGGCTTACGCAATCGGCAGTGATTACGTGGACGGCAGTCCGATCCGGCAGGAGTTCTTAGAGACGGCTATTGACTGGCTGTCTGAGGGCAAGATCGACAAATACATGTCGGATCGTCAACACGACGCGGACGCCAAGCCTCTTTGGGAGTACTACCAGAAGGTGATTGATTGGGTGAAGGCGACGTTTCCCGACTATCGCCGGGAGATGAAGCACGTCGCGTGGGGACCGCTTTTCAACAAGTTCAAGGACAAGAAGCAGGACGCGAAAAAACTGGCGAAGGATGTGGCCAGACTCATGGAAGATGACGAGGTGGGGAAGAAGTCCGGCATTTATCCGTATTTGCTGACGAAAGATGAGCGGTATCTGAACCTTCGGGCGTTTTCGGACAAGGAAAAGCGCGAGGCATACGAGCGGCAGAAGGGAAAGTGCGTGAAGTGCCGGAAGAAGTTCGACATCGAAGAGATGGAGGCAGACCACATCAAGCCATGGCACGAGGGCGGCAAGACCAACGCAGCAAACTGCCAGATGCTTTGCAAGGACGACAATCGAAGGAAGTCCGGAAAATGAAGAGGGGCTAACAAGCGGCGTCACACGTACGCGAGGCCCGCGGCGGGCCTCGCGCCGGTGCGCCGTGACGTTGGCATCATCAGATATGAATCAGAAAAATAAAATTATGCTGACATGCGATGTCTGCGGACGCCCCTATCAACA
>JBDHQM010000004.1:0-136097 GCA_039807095.1 Kiritimatiellia bacterium | reverse complement strand
AAAGCAAGTTTTCGCTAATCCGTTTTTTAAAAACGGCTTGGAGGGTTGTTTTGTGTTTGACCGAAACCTCTAATGGGTAACTCCTTATTCAAACTTTGTGCCTCTGTGCCTTTGTCCCTTTGTGCCCTTTCTCTTTTGCGCCTCTACCAACTCCCAAAGCTCCGCAAAAATTGTGGGACTGGGGCGCGGGGGTGTGGCAGGATGGCGGGGTTGAAGGAGAGCGTTGATATGAAGGTTGTGCGGTCATTTTTCTGCGTGGCGCTGGTGGGGTTGCTGGCGGGGTGTGTGTCCGGGACGCCGGATGGCGGGCTGGTGGATGATTTTCTGGGTGGACGGGCGCGGGTGGAGATTCCGGCGGGCGTGGTGGACGTGTATTGGAAGTTGATCGAGTTGAATGGGCAGCCTGCGCCGCACGGGTCGGGTGGCAAGGAGGCGCATCTGCTGTTGCAGGTGACCGGGCCGATTGCGCGGGGGTTCGGCGGGTGCAATCGCTTTTCGGGCGGTTATGCGTTGGAGGGGGAGTCGCTTTCGTTCAGTGATTTGACGCCGGGCGAGGTGCGGTGCGCGGAGGGGATGCCGCTGGAGGCGGAGTATCTGGCGGCTTTGGCGCGGGTGGCGGCGTGGTCGCGCGAGGGCGAGGTTCTGTCGCTTTCGGATGCGGACGGGCAGGTGGTGGCGCGGTTTCGGGCGCGCGCGCTGTAGTGGTGGCGCAGGGGAAATTTCCAACGCCTGGAAAATAGGCGTTTTTACTGTTCCAACCTTTGGAAAAATCCGCTTTATTTGCGGGCTATGTCCGAATTGCCGAAAAATTATGACCCGAAGTCCATCGAGGCGAAGTGGTACGCCTGGTGGCAAGAGAACAAGTGCTTTCATCGCGATCACCGCGATGGGGGGACGCCGTACACGATTGTGATTCCGCCGCCGAATGTGACGGGGATTCTGCACATGGGGCACGCGCTGAATAATTCGATTCAGGATGTGCTGATGCGGTGGCGGCGGATGCAGGGGTATAACGCGCTGTGGGTGCCGGGGACGGATCACGCGGGGATTGCGACGCAGAATGTGGTGGAGCGCGAGCTGAAGAAGGAGGGGCTGCGGCGGCAGGACCTCGGGCGCGAGAAGTTCCTTGAGCGGGTGTGGGCGTGGAAGGAGAAGTACGGCAATACGATCGTGAATCAGCTCAAGTCGCTGGGCGCGTCGTGCGACTGGGATCGCCTGCGGTTCACGATGGACGAGGGGCTCAGCAACGCGGTGAAGGAGGTCTTCATCCGGCTGTATGAGAAGGGGCTGATTTATCGCGGGACATATATCATCAACTGGTGCCCGCGCTGTCAGACGGCGCTGTCGGACGAGGAGAGCGAGCACCGCGATGTGAAGGGCAAGCTCTATCACGTGCGGTATCCGGTGAAGGGCGAGCCGGGCACATTTGTGACGGTGGCGACGACGCGACCGGAGACGCTGCTGGGCGATACTGCGGTGGCGGTGAACCCGAAGGATGAGCGCTATCAGGGGCTGGTGGGCAAGACGCTGTTGCTGCCGGTGTTGAATCGCGAGATTCCGGTGATTGCGGACGATTTTGTTTCGCGCGAGTTCGGAACGGGCTGCGTGAAGGTCACACCTGCGCACGATCCGAACGACTATCAGATGGGGCTGCGCCACAATCTTCCGCAGATCAACGTGATGACCGAAGACGGGCACATGAACGAGAACGCGGGGCCGTATCAGGGGCTGGAGCGTTTCGTGTGCCGGAAGAAGATTGTGGAGGACCTCGAAGCGGCGGGGCTGCTGGAGAAGGTTGACGAGCATCCGCATGCGGTGGGGCATTGCTATCGCTGTTCATCCGTGGTGGAGCCGCGCCTGTCGCCGCAGTGGTTTGTGAAGATGAAGCCGCTGGCGGAGCCGGGCATTGCTGCGGTGCGCGAGGGTAAGATTCGCTTTGTGCCGGAGCGCTGGAACAAGGTGTATCTGGAGTGGATGGAAAACATCCGCGACTGGTGCATTTCCCGCCAGATATGGTGGGGTCATCAGATCCCGATTTTCTACTGCGACGCGTGCGGATATCAGTGGGCCGACCGCGGCAAGCCGACGGCGTGTCCGAAGTGCGCATCATCGAATGTGCGCCAGGACGAGGACGTGCTCGATACGTGGTTCTCGTCGTGGATCTGGCCGTTCAGTGTGTTCAACTGGCCGGAGCAGAATGAGGATTTGAAATTCTACTATCCGACGAACTCGCTCTCGACGGCGTCGGAGATCATTTTCTTCTGGGTCGCGCGCATGATCATGGCGGGCTATGAGTTCATGGGCGATCTGCCGTTCACGGAGGTGTATATCCACGGGACGGTGCGCGACAATCAGGGGCGCAAGATGTCGAAGAGTCTGGGCAACTCGATTGATCCGCTCGACATCATCAACGAATTCAGCGCCGACGCGCTTCGCTTCAGTCTCCTGATGCTGACGGCGACGGGGCAGGACGTGTATGTCTCGAAAGAGAAGTTCGAGGTGGGCCGCAATTTCGGCACGAAGATCTGGAACGTTGCGCGTTTCATGCAGATGCACAAGACGGAGCAGCCGATTGACGTGCGTGCGCTGAAGTTGAATCCCAGTTCGTGGTCCGCCGATGACTGGCACATCGTCGCCAAGGCGGACGATGCCGCGAAGGTGGCGCAGGAGTGTCTGGAGCGCTTTCGCTTCAACGATTATGCGCACGTGCTCTACGATTTCATGTGGCACGAGTTCTGCGACTGGTATGTGGAGTATGCCAAGAACGTGCTCTATGGCTCGGACGAGGCGCGCCGGCGCGAGGTGTTGCAGATCATGCACCACGTCTTCGATCGCGCGTTGCGCCTGTTGCATCCGCTGATGCCGTTCCTCACGGAAGAGCTGTGGCACGGGATGGGCTACGGGCTGGACGGCGAGACGATCATGACGGCGAAGTGGCCGACGCCGGACAATCTGGTGTTGCGCGGGATGGCGCAGCCGTACGTCGAGTATGTGGATTTGAAGCACGACTTGATTCGGCGCGGACGCCAGTTGCGCGCGGATTATGAAGTGCCGCCGAGCGAAAAAGTGAACTTCACGATCAAGCCGGTGGACGATACAGCGGCAGGCCAGTTGCGCGCGGATGTGAAGGCGATCGCGCTGCTGCTCAAGGCGGGCGAGCTGGACATTGATCCCGGGTTTGTGCCGTCGAAGGCGATGCCGAGCGCGTTGAACGCGCTGGGCACGATTTATCTGTCGCTGGCGGGTCTCGATGTGGATGCCGAGCGCGCGAAGCTGCAGGGGCAGCTCGATGCGGTGACGCAGGAGATCGAGCGCATTGATCAACGGTTGGCGAATGTGGACTTTGTGAAAAAAGCGAAGCTGGACGTGGTGCACAAGACGATGGCGCGCCAGCGCGAATTGAAAGAAAAGAGCGAGAAACTCACCGCGCTGATTGCGGCGCTGGGATAAGGAAGCTTTATGCAGGATGCGTTCGGAACAATTCTGGCCGGCGATCCCGAAGTGCTGCGCCGTTCGTATGAACGGTTGCAACAGCAAGCGGTGGATTGGGACCTTTCGGATGATCGCGCGGAACTGCCGCGACGCCGGCAGAAGACCCTCGCCAAAAGCGTGTCGGTTGAGGGGCCGGGCACATTTCTGGGCAAGTCCATCAGCAAGCTGACGCTGGAGCCGACGGACCTCGAGGGCTGGTGGTTCTCGCGCGAGGATTTGCACGACTGTCTGCCGGTGCGCGTTTCGATTCGCAACGTGTGGACCACGGGCGATGTGGTGAGCAACATCGTGTTGCGCAGCGGGCCGCCGCAGAACTACGTGCGCATGGTGGAGCACATCGTCGCGCTGAAGATGGGGATGGAGATAGACAACCTCATGATCCGCTGCAACTCGGGCGATCCGCCGCTGTTCAAGCGGGGTAGCCTGGACCTCGTGGAGGCGCTGGAATCTGCGGGCACCGTGGAGGTGGATCGTCCGGTGGACTATTGGACGGTGAAGGAGCGCGTCACCGTGGGGTTGCCGAACGGCAGCTTTCTGATTTTCGAGCCGTGCACAGGCGCGCCGAAGCTGACGGTGGATTGCGCGATTGATTTTCCGACGGCGATCGGCAAGCAGCGGATCAAGTTTCCGCTCGTGTATGAACACTTCCGCCGCGGCGCGGAGGCGCGCACGAATTCGTCATTCGCGAAGATGCTCTACGCGAAGACGGTCGGGCGGATTTTTGCCGACGTGCGCAATCTCGGCTACAACATGGACAATATCCTGGTCGCCAGCAAATGGGGCTATATCAACGAGCCTCAGTTGCGGCACGAGGGCAAGTCGCTGGAAGCCGTCTGGCACCGCGCGGTGTTGGACTTGCTCGCGGCGATTGCGCTGTTGGAAGAGGGGCGTTTTGTCGGGCATCTCACGTCGTATCGCGCGGGTCACTACCTGGATTGCTATGCGATGCGGCTGCTCTACAAGAAGGGCCTGCTGAAACGGCTAGGCGAGTAGCGCGCGTTCAGGCTATGCTGCGGGCATGCCTGTTCATAATTCCGATATCGCGGCGGCGTTTGACGAGATCGCCGATCTTCTAGAAATTAAGGGTGAGAATCCGTTTCGCGTGCGCGCCTATCGCAACGCCTCGCGCGTGATTGCGGAGCTGGGCGAGCCGCTGTACGAGCGCGTGGAGCGCGGCGAGGAAATCGTCGGCATTCCCGGCATCGGCAAAGACCTCTCACAAAAAATCGGACAGATGGTCATCACGGGGCGCATTGCGCAACTGGAGGAATTGCGCGCCGCGATGCCGCCCGGTCTGCTCGATATGCTGCGCCTGCCGGGGCTCGGTCCGAAGCGGGTGAAGATTCTCTACGACGACCTCAAGGTGCAGGATTTGACGCAACTCGCGGAAGCGGCGCGCGCGGGAAAAATTCGCGAAATCAAGGGGTTCGGCGAGAAGACGGAGGCGAGCATCCTGCGCGGCATCGAAATGCGCCAGCACTACGCCAAGCGGTTCCGCCGCTCCTCGGTCGTTCCGTATGCAGACGCGCTGGTAAAACATCTGCGCGCCGTGCCGGGCGTCAAACAGCTTGAGCTCGCGGGCAGCTACCGCCGCGCGCGCGAGACGATTGGCGATTTGGACATCCTGGTTGAGGCGGCGGATTCCGCCGCCGTGATGGATGCCTTCGTCGCGTATGACGAAGTGCAGCAGGTTCTGGCGAAGGGGGAGACAAAGGCGAGCATTCTGTTGCGCCTCGGTCTGCAGGTGGATTTGCGCGTGGTGCCGAAAGAGAGCTTCGGCGCGGCGCTGCAATACTTCACGGGCAGCAAGGAGCACAACATCGCAGTCCGCAAAATTGCGCAGGCGAAGGGCCTGAAGGTGAACGAATACGGCGTGATGCGGGGAGAGGAATCCATCGCTGGTCGCACGGAGAAGGATGTGTATGCCGCGGTCGGGTTGGCGTGGCCGCCGCCGGAGATTCGCGAAAATCGCGGCGAGGTGGAACTCGCGGCAACAGGCAAGATGCCGAAACTGATCGAGGCGGGCGACATTCGCGGCGATTTGCATAATCACTCCACATGGTCGGATGGCGCGAACACGATTGAAGAAATGGCGCACGCGGCGCAGGCGCTGGGCTATGAATACATCGCGATGTGCGATCACTCGAAGCGCCTGACCGTCGCGAACGGGCTCGATGAAGCGCGGCTCGCCAAGCAGATGGATGAGATCGAGCGGATCAACGCGAAATTGAAGGGATTCCGCATCCTAAAGGGTGTCGAGTGCGATATTTTGGAGGATGGCTCGCTGGATTTGGCGGATGAAGTGCTGGAGGCGCTGGACCTCGTGGTGGTGTCGGTGCACAGCAAATTCAATTTGTCGCGCGAGGCGCAAACGGCGCGGGTGTTGAAGGCGCTGGACAATCCGTACACAACGATTCTGGCACATCCGACGGGGCGTTTGATTCAGGAGCGCGAGCCGTATGAGATTGATATTCCACGCGTGATCGAACACGCGCGGCAGCGCGGCTGTTTTCTGGAGTTGAATGCGAATCCGATGCGCCTCGATCTGGACGATGTCTATTGCAAGATGGCGAAGGATGCAGGCGTCTTGATCAGCATTGATGTGGACGGACACCAGACGCAGGATTTGGGTAATCTCATGTTCGGGATCGGCCAGGCGCGGCGCGGCTGGCTGGAGAAGAAGGACGTGCTGAATACCCGTCCGTTGAAAGAGTTGCTCGCGTTGCTGGCTAAGGTGCGTGGTTTTTAGATGCAGAGGGAATGATATGCTGGAGGCGGTTGTTTTTGATTTTGACGGTGTCATTGTGGATACCGAGCATTTGCACTTCGAGGCGATGAAGAAGATCGTCGAGCCGAAGGGGATTGCGCTCACGTGGGAGGATTATGTCCGGGATCTGATAGGCTTTGACGATCGCGGAGCGTTTGCGGCGATTTTGAAGAAGGCGGGGCAGCCTTTCGATGCGGATGCGATTCGTCAACTGGTTGATCAGAAGGCCACGATTTTCAGCAATCTGGTGAATCAGGCGCCGCCCGATCCGTTTCCCGGGTCGGTCGAGTTGATTCGCGATCTTTCGGGTCAGCTTCCGCTGGCGCTCTGCACCGGGGCGCTGTATTCGGACATCGAACCGGTCTTCAAGGCGCTCAAGATCGAGGATGCGTTTGACGTTGTTGTCACGGCGGACGATGTGCAGCAATCGAAGCCCGATCCGAGTTGCTATCGGTTTGCTGTTGAGCGGTTGAGTCGGCGGTATGATCGGGCGCTGCCCTCGACCTCGTGTCTGGCGATTGAGGACACGCCTGCGGGGATCACATCCGCGAAGGGTGCGGGGCTTACGGTGTTGGGGTTGACGAACAGTTATGACCGGCAATATCTCGCGCGGGCCGACTTTGTGTTGACCACGCTGGCGGGGGTTGATTTGCAGGCGCTGAAAAAAATGATGTTTGCGCCCTGACACGGGCGTTTTCTGTGGTATAGTGCCGTTATCATGCCGCACGTAGTCACAGAACCCTGTGTTGGTTGCAAGAACACCGTTTGTGTAACGGTGTGTCCGGCCAACTGTTTCCACGAAGACGAGAACATGCTGGTGATTGACCCGGTCGAGTGTATTGACTGTGGCGCCTGTGTTCCCGAGTGTCCGACGCACGCGATTTTCCCGATGGTTCGCGTGCCTGCAAAATGGAAGAGCTACATCAAGCTCAACGCGGAACGCGCGCCGCTGCTGCCGATTCTGACCGAGAAGAAAGAGCCGTTGTCCTGACGGGCGGGCGGGCTACGACCCTCGGATTGCGCCCGGAACTATGAATCCCAGTTTCCGGCGACCTCGATGGCGAGGTGAAGGCGGGTGAATACTTCGACCAGCGCCGGATCGAATTGTGTTCCGGAGTGCCGTTGAATTTCAGTCAGCGCATCCTCTTTTGAAATGGCCTTGCGATAGACGCGATCCGAGCGCATGGCGTCGTAGGCATCAATGATGGCAAAGATGCGTGCGCCGAGCGGGATGTCGGTGCCCTTCAGGCCGCGCGGATAGCCGGTGCCATCAAAGCGCTCGTGGTGCGAACGGATGATTTCCGCGACCCTCTTGAGGTGCGGGCTCGGGCTGAGCAGTTGATAGCCCGCCTCGGGGTGCCGCATCATTTCCTCGCGCTCTTCGGGTGTGAGTGGGCCCGGCTTCAGCAGGATGCTGTCGGGGATGCTCATTTTTCCGATGTCGTGCAGGAGTGCGCCGCGTGCGATTTCATCTATTTCGTTGATGGAGAGGCCGAGTTCGCGCGCCATAATGACGGAGAGGTCGCGAACGCGCGAGCAGTGGTGCGCTGTGCTGCGTTCGCGAGCATCGAGGAGGGAGGCCATCGCTTCGAGAGTGAAGTCGTATGACGCTTTGACCTGGCTGAGCGCCTCGCGGAGCGCCGCGCTCTTTTCACGCACCATCTCTTCAAGGTGGTTTTGGTAGCGGATGTTTTCGTGCTTCAGGCGGCGGTATTCCAGCGCGCGTTCGACGATGGCGGTGAGCTGTTCGCCGGCGATTGGTTTTTCGATGAAATCATACGCGCCGCGTCGAAGGCTCAGAACCGCGTTGTCTATCGTCGCGTTTCCGGTGATGACGATCTTGATCATGTTTTCGTCAATGGAACGCAGTTCATCGAGCAGATCGAGACCGCTCTTTTCGGGGAGATTCAGGTCTGTGATGATGATGTCGAACCGGCCCGGTTTCGCCTGAATGGCTTCGATCGCCGCTGCGGCGGTGGTTTCGACCTGCACCTCGTATGCCTGCGCGCGAAGTATGCGCGAGAGGAGGGTGCCGATGGAAGGCTCATCGTCCACCACAAGAATGGTACCGCGCGCGCGGGTGGGTGCAGCGGCGTTCGGGGGCAGTGGAATGCCCGCCTTCTCGCCGGCTGCAGCGGGGAGCGGTTGGTAGAGCGAGACGCGGTTGCGCCCCTCTTTCTTCGCCATGTAGAGCGCCTGATCCGCCTGAGCGAGCAGTGTGTCGCTGGTCATGTCCGCCGAACCGTTCACGCTGCTCGCTACGCCGATGGATGCTGTGAGCTGAATGGCAAATCCTTTGCTCGTGCAGAAAACGTGCTGCCGCATGGCGTTCAGCAGGCGCTCACCGAACGCGATGCAGTCGGCCGTGCCCGCCTGTGCCAGAACAACGACCATTTCGTCGCCGCCGTAGCGGCCGATGATGTCCGACTCGCGGGCAACGCGGTGGACCAGCGATGCAAATTCGCGCAGAATCTGGTCGCCCAGCATGTGCCCGTGCGTGTCGTTGAGCGTCTTGAAGTTGTCAATGTCTAGCACGGCTACGCCGATGGGCCAGTTGTAGCGCCTGCTCATGATCCAGGTGCGCTGATATTCTTCTTCGAGGCCGCGCCGGTTGTAGAGGCCCGTGAGTACATCGCGGACGGAGAGCTCGCGCATTCGCGCGAGCGCGGAGAGGACGGTCGAAAGCTGGTTGGCTGCGTGGTAGAGGAAGGAGGCGTCGCGCGAGGAATAGGCGTCATCCGCCACGGCGGCGAGCGTGAGCATACCGCGAATTTCGCCACGCGCGATGATCGGCACGCTGAAGCTGCTGCCGACCCGGCTGGATCCCTGCGGGTCCAGATTGGACGGATCGAAGATGACGCGCAGATTCGCGCGCGGTGCCGCGTGTCCGCTCAGCGCCTCGTAGCGGCGGAGGATTTCCTTTTCGGTGCTGATGAGAAAGTCGTGTGCAACCGGCGTAATGGCGTGGAGATGCAGTACGGGGTCGTCGCCCTCGAGGTTGAGGATGCCTGCTGCGGCGCAAGGCAGGAGGCTGCCGAGTCCCGCGCTCAGGCTGCGCAGTGCGTCGTCGAGATTTTCCGCCGTGAGTGCGGATTCGCTGAATGTGCGGAGCAGTGCGAGCTGGGCCTGGATGCGGTCGAGGTTGTGGCTGGCCGACATTTCCACCAGCTCTTTTTTCTCGATCGCCTCTTCCAACACCCCGCGAAGCAGCTCTTCCGCGTTCATGGGCTTGGCGAGAATTCGCGTGACGCCATAGCGCTTGGCATGGGCGACAGCTTTTTCGTCAGCAAACCCCGTCAGCACAACGACGCCCAACCAGGGCCACACGCTGCGGGCCTGTTCGAGGAATGAAGAGCCGCCCATATCCCGCATGCGAAGATCCACCACGGCGACATCGAAGTCCTTTTGCAGCAGAAGGCGGAGCCCTTCGCGGCCGTCGTCGGCCGTTTCGACGATGCATCCGTGCCGGGTGAGCAGGAGTTCGACCAGCCTGCGTACAGGCTCTTCGTCATCGAGTACGAGAACGCGAATGTTCTGCATGTCGTGCGGTGCGATCTCGGTTGTGTCTGCGGAGGGTCTCTTCATTGGGCTCGATGCGAATGGCGGCCATTCTAGGAAATTGCGCATGTGCGATGCAATCTTGCGCTCTACCGCAATCCTGCTTGGAATCGAGAGTTATACTTGGTAGTCTGTGCTTTAGCGTAAAAGGGGCGTATCAATGGCTATATTGGGCAGTAAGCCGGTTCGGCAGTGTCGTGGTTGCGCGCTGAATCTGGGCGCAACTTGCGCGATTTTCCACCACCCGTCACTCAAATGGAAAGAGCGACAGTGTGAGGGCTACAACAACGCCTTTTATATCCACCACTACGAAACCACGCTCAAGGCCGATGCATCCCGCGCGACCGCGCGGGGAGCGTCCGGTGCAGAGCCGCGTGCTCCGACCCCCCAAAAAGCCGCGCCGCGCACCGCGCGCGCGGTGACGAAGAAATCGCCTGTTCAGCGAAAGGGCACGAAGAAGAAGTGATCAGAGCTGCTGCGCGCGTGCAGCGTTGCGAAGTGAGCGGTCAGTCAATAGACTGGCCGCATGTCCGCTCAACATCAGAGTGATTCTCTTTCAAGGCCCGCCGCGTTGCGCGTGGTGGGCGTGGCGAGTTGTTTTGAGACGCTATCGCGCGCGAGCGAGTTCCGCGAGGCATGCGATTGGATTGAGGTGCGTGCCGACTTGATCGGCACAGAAGCCGACGCGTGGTTGAGGAGCCGGGTCGGAGGCGCGGAGTGCCCGCCGTTGCTATTGACCATTCGTTCTGCCCGCGAGGGAGGGAAGTGGGGTGAATCCGAGGCCGCGCGAATCGAGCGCTATGCCGCACTGCTTCCGTTTGTTCATGCGGTGGATATCGAGTTGGAATCCGACGCATTTTCGGCTGTTGCGCCACTCGCGAAGAAAGAGGGGCGCCTGGTGGTCGGCTCGTTTCACGATTTTCATTCGATGCCGGACGATATGCGCCTGCGTGCCTTGATTGAGCGCGGTGCAGCGGCGGGCGCTGACATTGTGAAGCTGGCCGTCTGGACGGCGACCGAGAGCGCTGTACAGAGACTGGAGGCCATTCTGCGCGACCCGCCTGTACACGTTCCGCTGGCGTTGATGGGAATGGGGCCGCACGGCGCGGCGTCGCGACTTCGCCTTGCGGGTTTGGGATCGGCCCTCGTCTACGGTTTTCTGGATGCAGAAAGTGCGCCGGGCCAGCTTTCGAGCGCGGAGCTGGTGAAGCGACTTTCCGAATCAATCCCCGCCTACCGCGCTGCGCGGGCGGGCCGGTAGCGTTCAGCCGTTGCCGTTGTTCCGTCCGACCTCGCGATTGTCGGATTCATCCTTCGTCGTATAGCCGCTGTCCTGTCGCTGCAGGTTCACTTTGTTCTTGTCGCGGTAATAGTTGAACACGTCGTCGGCCGACATACCCAGGATTTCGGCGACAGAGATGAGAAAGTGGAAAAGGTCCACCACTTCGACGCGGGCGTTCTGGAGATCGAACTTCTGATATTTTGCCCACCATTTCCACGGAATGCTGTCGGTCAGTTCCGCAATTTCCTGCGACATTGCGCGGCAATAGTTGAGCACCCACTTATGCTGCTCCTCCTCCGTCATCTGCCCCGCTTCGCGAATGCCGATGCGCTTATTCAGCAGCTCTTGCATCCGAAACATTTCCCGCAACATATCAGGTTCCGACATCGTTCACTCCTCTGCGCTTCTGAAAAACGCGCGGAAGCCAGAATAGACCCCGCTCAAAAGTGCGTCAATTGAGGTGTGGCAACTCAGCGCGTTTTTGATAAACAAATGGTTTGACCGGAGAGACGCATGGAAGACTTGATTATTTTGGGTACGGGTGCGGCGGGACTGACGGCAGCCATCTATTCCGCGCGCGCGGGATTGAAGCCGCTGCTGCTGGATGGCATTCAGCCCGGCGGCCAGCTCACCACCACGACCGAAGTTGAAAACTATCCCGGTTTTCCCGAGGGTGTGGATGGCAACGATTTGATGAGCCGGATGCGCGCGCAGGCCGAGCGGTTTGGCGCGCGATTCCAGTTCAATGTGGTCGAGAAGGCGGAGCTGGCCGGCAAGCCGATCCGCATCACGCTCGACGACGGGAAAACGCTTGAGACGCGGACGCTGATCATTGCGACCGGTGCGACGGCGAAATATATCGGCCTTCCGAATGAACAGAAGCTGATCGGCCGCGGCGTTTCCGCATGCGCCACCTGCGATGGCGCCTTTTACCGGAACGTCCCCGTTGCCGTTGTCGGCGGCGGCGACACTGCGATGGAAGAGGCAAGTTTTCTCACGCGATTTGCGTCCACTGTTCACCTGATCCACCGGCGCGACGAGTTTCGCGCATCCAAAATCATGGCGCAGCGCGTATTGAAGAACCCCAAAATCAACGTCATCTGGAACACCGTGGTGGAGGACGTGCTCGATGTGACGAAGAACGAAGTCAGCGGCGTGAAGCTGCGGAACGTCAAAACGAACGAAGTTTCCACACTCGAAGTGAAGGCGTTTTTCGCTGCAATCGGGCATCAGCCGAACACCGCTCCGTTTGTCGGTCAACTGGATATGGATAAACACGGCTACTTGATCACGAACAATACAAAGACGAAGATTCCCGGAGTCTTTGCAGCCGGCGACGTGCAGGACCCCACCTATCGGCAGGCGATCACCGCTGCGGGAACAGGGTGCATGGCGGCGCTAGAGGCCGAGCGATATCTCGAGGCGCAGGACGCTACATGACAAAGACTGTTGGTGGGCCCAAGCTGAGAAAAGAGTGGGAGACCTATCGGCGGCTCCTCCGTTTTGCCCGACCGTACACGCTGCGTATTGTCGGCGGCGTGATTTTCGGCGTGATTTTCGGCGGGTCCACTACCGGTGCGCTCCTGGCGCTGAAGGAAACTCTAGCGGGTGTCTTCAATCCGGATGAGTTTCCGCTTGCCGGCGTGATTGCCGTCGCCGCGCTGCTGCCGCTGTTCGGGCTCGCGCGCGGATTGGGCGACTATTTCAGCACCTATCTGCTCGAGTGGGTCGGCAATCGCGTGGTTCTCGATATCCGCCTCGCGCTCTTCAAGCATCTGCAGGAACTTTCGATTTCCTTCTATGGCACGAGCCGGACCGGCGATTTGATTTCGCGCACGACGAATGACACGCAGATGGTGCAGCAATCCGTGTCTGGCGTTTTGAGCGATCTGGCGAAGCAGCCCTTCACCCTTCTCGGCATGATCGGCACGTTGATTTATCTCGATTGGCGACTGGCGGTGATCAGTCTCGTTCTGTTCCCGATCTGCATCGTGCCCGTTGCGACGTTTGGCCGGAAAGTGCGGCGCTCCGCGCGCGAGGGGCAGGAGAAGATGGCCGATCTTGTGGATATTTTGGAGGAGAACTCTGTGGGCGCGCGGATTGTGAAGGCGTTTGGAATGGAGGCGCACGAAATTGCGCGCTTTCTCAATCGCTGCCAGGCGGTGTTTTCGCGCGCCATGAAGGTGACCCGTGCGCGCGCATCCGTCGAGCCGATCATTGTGCTGATCTCGATGGTCGGGTTCGCCCTGATTCTGCTTTATGCGCGCTGGCGGCACATGAGTTTTGCTGAGTTCTTCACCTTCGGCGCGGCGCTGGTTGCGATGTATGAACCGGTCAAGAAGTTGAGCAAGATTCATTTGAGCATTCAGCAGAGTTCGGCCGCGGCCGACCGCATCTTTGAACTGTTGGACCAGCCGGTCCGCGTGAAAGACCGGTCCAGCGCACGGCCCCTCACAGAGCCTGTTGCCCGCGTCACGTTTGACAGCGTGAGCTTTGCCTATGACGAGCGCCTCGTGCTGCGCGATGTTGCGTTTGAAGCGCGGCGCGGCGCATGTGTTGCGTTCGTCGGCGGGTCGGGATCGGGCAAGACCACGCTTGTGAGTCTGTTGCCGCGCTTCTACGACGTGACAGAGGGCCGCATTCTCATCAACGGGACCGACATTCGCGACTTCACTCTCGAAACGCTGCGCAAGCAGATTGGGCTCGTCACGCAGGAGACCATTCTCTTCAACGATACGGTGGCGAACAACATCGCGTATGGCACACCCAACGCGAGTCCGGCCGAGATTGAAGACGCCGCGCGCCGCGCCAACGCGCACGAGTTCATCGCCGCGATGCCGGAGGGGTATGACACAAAGATCGGCGAGCGCGGAGGACGCCTTTCCGGCGGACAGCGTCAGCGCCTCGCCATCGCGCGTGCGCTGCTTCGCAATGCGCCGATTCTGATTCTCGACGAAGCCACCAGTGCGCTGGATACCGAGAGCGAGCGGCTTGTGCAGGATGCGCTCGATACCTTGATGAGCGGGCGCACTGTATTTGCCATCGCGCATCGTCTTTCGACCATTCAGCACGCCGATCTGATTTTGGTTCTGGAGAACGGACGTGTCGTCGAGCGCGGTACGCATCGCGAGCTTCTCGCATCCGGCGGCGCATACAAGCGCCTGTACGACATGCAGTTTCGCGACGGCGTACCAGCCTGAGCCGGACTAGAAGGAGCGCGGGATGAAATCGTTTCGAAAAGAATTGTGGTTCAAGGTTCCCGCGCGCCGCGGATTTGTGAACATCACGCCGCAGATTGAATCGTGTTTGCGCGAGAGCGGGATTCGCGAAGGCCTGTGCCTCGTCAATGCGATGCACATCACCGCGAGTGTCTTCATCAACGACAACGAAAGCGGGCTGCACGCCGATTTCGAGCGCTGGCTGGAGCAGCTTGCGCCCGAACGTCCGCACGGGCAGTACGATCATAATGATACCGGCGAAGACAACGCCGATGCGCATTTGAAGCGCACCGTGATGGGGCGCGAGGTTGTGGTTGCCGTGACGGCGGGCCGCCTGGATTTCGGTCCGTGGGAACAAATATTTTACGGCGAGTTCGACGGCCTTCGCGACAAGCGTGTCCTCGTCAAAATTATCGGCGAGTAAAAAGAGATCAACGAGGTTGATTCTCGTCGGCGCCGGGCGTGGGTACGTTCAGCTTTATGCACGTGCACGGAGTGCCCGTGCCACCCGCGTTTGGCCGTGCAGAGGTGGCCGATCCGTTCTGTGCACTGGAAGGCCGCGCTCTGTCGTGGCCGGAAATGGATTGCTTCCTCATTCCGCCAGCGGAGTGGCGGAACTACAACGAAAATGTTGAGTGTGCTGTAGCTCCGCCTGCCTGCCATATTGCGCGCAGCGCTGTAGGCGGGGCACTCTGTGGACGCGCTGTCGCCGGTGGCTGGGCGATGTGGGTGTCGCTCGTAGGTTTTCAGGGCAGGCGGATGCGCAGGCGATAGGCGCCGTGGGGCGGAGCGTTGGTGTCTTCGATGAGAAGGGGCGAGCCGAGGCCGGGCTGACCGCTGCGAACGGTGATCCAATCATCGGTGGTGGAGAGGTCGGCTTTCCATTGAAGATCGTAGAGGCGGCCACTGATCCCGGGAGCCGTAACAGCGGGGTGCTGGTTCGCGGTAATGGCGCTGATGGCCGGGAGGCTGCCGTCGTTAATGGGTGAGGATCCGGCGATGTACTCTTCAAAGTTGCTATAGCCGTCGCCATCCGCATCCTGGTGCGCCTTTGATTGATCCGCGTCCTGACCGGTGGGGTGATCGAACCAGCCGCGCAGCCACCAGTCAGGAATGCCGTCGCCGTCGGTGTCAATATCGCCGGTTTTCTTTACAGCGATGCCGGAAATGCGCGCGTTGTCGGTCCAGGGTTTGAACTCGATGTCGAGATGTGCGTCGCTGACCACACTGGTGACGACGAGCTGGATGGCGAGGTTTTTGCCGCCAGCGGCTGCGAAGATGTCGAAATCGGGGAGAACGCGTTCGTTTTCAATGTATACATCAAAGACGCGCTCGCCCGGGGCGTCTACCCAGGTTTCAGCTTGAAGGAGTGTGATTTCGTAGAAGCCTTCGGGGACATCGAAGCGATAGTCGAGCGTGCCGTCCGCCGGGCTATAGCGTTCGCTCTGATACATTTGTTGCGCACTTGCGCAGATGTTCGAAATGGTGTTGCCGATGAAGCCGACGTCGCCGTTGACATAGCCGAACGAGCCGGGGCTCCATGTCTGATCGGCTTGCCAAACAAGGCTGTCACAGTTTGTGGCGGCGGTGGCGCTGCCTGCATTGATGCGCACTTCGTAGCTGCCGGGGATATTGAAAAAGCGGAGATCAATAGAGCTGATCGGCGAGAGATTTCCCGATGAGTCGCGCGCGCGCGCAGCGATGTGGCGCATTCCATTGAGGAAGTTCCGGGAGTCGAGGGTGTAAGTCCAGGAGGTGGTGCCGGTGGCGGGATACCAGTCGCCACCGTCTATTTGAATCTCGACGGAGGCAATTGCGACATTGTCCGTTGCGGTGCCGGTGACGGAGAAGATGCCATTCGTGAGTGTGCCGTTGCCGGGTGCCTGTACGAGGATGGTGGGCGGAACAGCATCGGTGTAGACAGCGGATGAAGTGAAGAAACGCGTCTCGAAGGCGCCGAAGAGATGATTTCCGGATTCTGCGGCGAACGCGTTGGTACTCACGCGCACGACAATGGATGTTTTGCCCGCAAGTCCGGGGCTGGGCGTGAACGTCATCACTGTGTTGTTGGAAGCCCATGCAAACGAGCCCGAAGCAGACGGTGTCACGGAAAACGCCGATTGAGTGGCATTCGTGTCCATCGGCTCGCTGAATGTCAGCGTGATGGGCGTGGTGGCGACGATGTTGGTTGAGTCGTGCGCAGGCGCCTGTTGAATCACAAGCGGGTCCATCGGCAAGACGCGAGTCTTCGGCAAAAATATCTTATAGCCGCGCGCGGGGATGGACATGGACGGCATTCCGTCGTTGCCGGAGAGGACGATGAGGGTTTCATTTGTGTTGAAGAGATTCACCATCACGGTGCCTGCTGAATAATAGGTTGGCCGCTGCGGGAGAGTTTGGGTTGCGGCGGCCGTGTTGAAGGCAATGAACACTTCTTCGTCTCCAAGGCGCCGCGCATACGCGAAGAGGCCGGGGCCGGACGAGTTGGCCCAGAGGTTGTGGTGATCGCCCCGGCGCAGACTCGGGTAGAGGCGACGCAGGTTGTTCAGTCGCGCGATGTGAAGGAAGGAGCCCTGCGTCATGTTGAAGTTGTCGCCGACGGAGGGTGCGGATGGTTCGAAGCGGCCCGCAAACATGTCCTCGCGGTTGTTTGGATCGCCACTGCCGTTGAAGTTCTGTTCCGTGCCGTAGTAGAGGCAGGGGATGCCGCGGCTGGTGTAGAGCCAGGAGAGGGCGAGGGCGAGACGGTTTGTGTCGTTGGCCGCCTTATTCATGAAGCGCGACTGGTCGTGATTGTCGAGGAAGGTGACCAGGCGGGACTGCGCGTAAGGGTCGTATTTGCTCGCGATGGCGTTGTAGCGGTCTTCGATCTGCTTCGTGTTGCCCGACACTTCGGCAAAGACACTGTTGACGCGGAAGTAGAGTGGATAATCGAGAACGGAATCGTTTGCGAATGCGCCGCCGGCCTTCGTTCCGGTGTAGTACCCCGTCTTGTTGTCGTCGCCATCGAATACTTCGCCGAACTGGAAGAAGTTCGTTTTGCCAATCGAGTTGGCGTACGCGCGAATCGCTGGATTGAAGTGTTGCCACGCGCCGATATCCACGTGCTTGACGGTGTCGAGGCGGAATCCGTCGAAGTCCGCGACCGCGATCCAGTGTTTGTAGATTTCGACGAGGTTGGTTCGGACGTATTCCGTCTCCGTGCGCAGATCGTCGAGGCCGCTCAGCTCGCCGAGGATTTGCTCCGGGTCGGTGTAGTTTTTAATGATCCCGTTGTTGTGGAAGTTAGTGAGCAGGTTGAACGGAGCGGGATACGCCTTGCCGCTTCGCCAACGCGGTGTATAGCCGTTTATGTTGAAGGTCGTGTTCCACGCGTTATTCGCGCTGTCAATCCGGTCGCCCTGATGGTTTAGAACGATGTCGAGACAGACATAGATGCCGAGTTCGTGCGCGGCGTTGACGAGGTTTTTGAGGTCGTTCGTCGTACCCCAGTTTGGCTGAAGCGTATAAAAGTCGTCCGCGCCGTAGCCGTGGTAGCCGGCGTTTCCGTAATTTTGGGGAATCGGCGTGATCCAGAGCGCAGTCGCGCCGAGCGCTTTTATGTAGTGCAGCTTGTCCTGTATCCCCTTGAAGTCCCCACCGTGGATGCGTCGGCTGTTCGCAGGGCTTGAACTCGATTGGGGATTGGCGTTGTTGTTGGATGGGTCGCCATCATTGAAGCGGTCGGTGAAGATGAAGTAGAAGTTTTGATCGCGCCAGTCATCGGGCGATGGGAAATATGACTGTGCCTTCGCCGGTGCGGCCCACGCAACCAGACAGCTCAGCAGAACGAACAAACCATGTCGTACACCCCTCTGCATAAGTGCAGAGTATAGCGCGACGAGTTTCGAAGGTGAAGCGTTTTAGTCTAAGAATTTCTTTGCCTTCAGCGCTGTGCGAAATACGGCAGACAAGCGGATCTACAGCGCATTGTTTTATCACGATCGCAATCGCGATCGCGACTCGCGACTCGTCTCCGTCAATCTACCACCGCCCTCAGCGAGGGCGGCTCCAGGCGCGAATAATCGCGCGTAGGTGGCCCGCGCACTCCGCTGCGCGGGAAGGCGAATACACAGCGCATTGTTTTATCCCGATCGCAATCGCGATCGCGACTCAAATCCACCTCTGCCCTCGGCGAGGGCGACGCCAGGCGCGAATAATCGTGCATAGGTGGCCCGCGCACTCCGCTGCGCGGGAAAGCGAATACACAGCGCATTGTTTTATCCCGATCGCAATCGCGATCGCGACTCGTCCTCATCAATCCACCACCGCCTTCAACAGGGCGGCGACAGACACGAATAACCGCGCATAGGTGGCCCGCGCACTCCGCTGCGCGGGAGAGCGGAGCTGCGACGCATTCTTCCGCCCGCCTCTGGCGGGTTCTGCTCCGAATATCGGCTGCGGGCGACACGGAGGAGGCTGCTTCTCCCGTGCATCATGATGGCTATGGTTTTCGTCAAAATGCTGAAGCGCGTCTACGTAATCGAGCCTGAAATTTGCGAAATTTCTTGAAATCGTCGCTCGATAATGCGTAGTAACGCGCTGTTGCCAAGGAGGTAACAAAAAGAAATAAATTTGTCCGGAAAAGAGATTGATTTTGCGCGATATACCGTTTTATTAGAGCGTATGACTTCTCTTTCGCGTAGAAATTTCGTCAAAATGCTCGGGGCCGCATCGGTCGCGTGTGCATTTCTCGCACTGCCTGCGGGCGGTGCCGGACGGGCGAAACGTCTGCCGAAGGTTGTGCGGGTCAAGCCGCATCCGTCGGCGACAATCAGACCCGCCGATGCGGAGTACTTCAGGCACGCGCGCTTTTCGACCGCAGCCGACGCAATGAGAGCTACCGCGCGGCGCGGTGTGGCGGCTGTGATTTATCGCGGATAGAGAGTCATAAAAATTTGAACGTATCGTTGATAGGCGGAGCGCTGAATACAGCTCCAGTTCCCTATCGACGATGGCCGTGAGGCAAAGGTCTCTGCGGGGATCGCGCTAACCGGCCGAATTTTACAGTTGGATACGTGGGATTCCACTCAAGGAGGGTGAGATCGCAGTGAGGAGAACCGAGAGAGAGCGGTTTCGGAAGAAGGTGTACACTGCGCCGGCGGATAGAGACCCGCTGGCGTCGTCGTTGCGTCGCGTGAGCGAGTCGGTGCAGCGGCGGGAATTTGTCGCATCGCTGGACGGGGCAAACCGTTTGCTCGCCAATCCGGCGCTGGCGCGTCACGACAAGGGGCGCGTGCTGGCGTTGGTTGGCGATAGCGAATACAAGCGCGGGGCGTATACATCGGCTATCGGTATTTATCAGCAGGCTGCGACGCTCTGCCTGGGGCATCATTTGCTCTGGTTGCGTCCGCTACTGGGCCAGGTGCGTGCGTATATAAAGATGGCGCAGGTTGACGACGCGCTTCTGATCGCCCGCCATACGTTCGCGGTGGCGAAGGCCAAATTCCAGCAATTCGACGAGGAGGTCCGTAGCGCCAACCGGCGACTTGCCGAAGATGGCGAGGTGATGGTGCCGATGGCGCCGCCACGCGTGAGTGTGGTGGCGACGCGACTTGGATTTCTGTTTCTTCGCGAGGGTGAGCTTGGCTGCGCGCAGGAATTCTTTGAGTGCGCACTGCAGGCCAGCAAGCGCGGCGCGTGTCGGGCGCGCGAGGGGTTGGCACAAATCGCGCTGGCCCGGGGCGAGCACACGCGTGCGCTGGAGATGGCCGGGCAGGCAATCCGCATCGGGCGCTATACGGCCAAGACCGTCGAGTCGTGGAATACGCTGATCGCCGCGCGTCGAAACTTGGGCGGTTGGCAGATCAGCGAAAAACTACTCGATGGGCTGCGTCGAACGAGTGCGCCTCTTCGGGCGCGCACCGTGCTGAGCATCGTGCGCGAATTGCGCAAGAATGACATGCGCCAGTGGCAGGTCGTTGCGCAAAAGTGGATGCAAGAAGAGGGATCACTCTTTCCCGTCGTTGAAACGGAAATGCGCAAGATGCTATTGGCCAGTACCGCTGCGCCGCAGCAGGAGAGTCGGTGCGAAGAGTTGGCTGGCGTGCTGCTCGAAACGCAAGGACTTAGTGCAACCGAATGGCTTGCCGCCGCGAAAACCGTAGTGGAAATGCGATTGCAAAACGGAGAATCGGCAGGGGAAGAGAAGTTGATTGCCGAAGCCGTTGCGCGCTATGGGGAGCGGTATGCGCCGCGCATCACACACGCGCTCGCGCTCGTGTGTGCCAAGGCCAAGCGTACAGAGCGTGCGAGAGAATTGCTTGCGAAGAACGTCCGAACACTGAAGCCGGACCACCAGCTGTGGTCAAAATCGCTATGGTCGCTCGCTCGCGTCGAATCGTCAGCAAAGCGGCATGTTGAGGCCGCAGCCCTGTATAAGCAGATCGGCGGAAGCGACGACGTTCCACTTCGATTCAAGTTGCAGGCAAAACTCTTGTGGGCAAAAGAGTTGGTCGCTGCGGGGCAGGGCGATGCGCTGCTTGAAGCGCGCCCTGAAATCGAAGAACTACTGCGCGACGAGACTGATCCGATTGTGCTGATGGACTTTGCTCGCCAGCTTGCTGCTGCATCACAAACACTGCGGCCCTGGGCAGAGACATTGTTTGGGCGCGGATCGGGGATAGCGCTGGAACGATTTTATAGGGAGGAGCACCCCTCGGTCGCGATAGATATCCTGTTTCACCTGGCTCGTCGGCAGATTTACGACTTTGGACAATCGGCGAAAGCGCTTCATCTTTGGGAGAGCCTCGACGCGCAGAAACGGGAATGGTTGTGGTCCCCTCGCGAAAGTTTCTGGGCGTACTTGGGACTGTTGGTGGAAGCATACAGTCTATCGGGACCACAAGGGGCAGGAGACGCCTTCGCGCGCGACTGGTTGGACGATCCCGCCACGCCGCCACTTGGTCGGGTACACGTCGGCATTCCGTATTGTCGCTGGCTAATGAATTGCGAGCGCGCGACCGAAGCGCTGCCGATATTCGATCAACTCGTCGTAGAATCGCCGACACATATCCTATGCGTCACGGCTTGGTATTGGAAAGCCCTTCAAGCCTATAAGCATGGCAATACGACCGAACGCGATCGTTGCGTACAATGCCTGCACCTGGCCCTCGGATCGAAAAGCCTTTTGCCGCGCGATGGCGCGGTCGTGGGTAAGGCGCTCTTGCTCCAATACGACCGTAACATCGAGCGGGCGGCAGCACAGGAAAAGAAATATTCTCGTTCGGATTGGGAAAACTTTGATCGCCGCGTCGCGGGCGATCTCAAACGGCTGCCATGAAAATTCTCCCCGCGTGTCTTCTCTTGCTTGCCGCCGTCTTTCTGGGCGGACCCATCTCGCTCCTCGCCCAGACCTGTCCATCCGTTAATCTAGTCATTCAAGAACCCGCGCCAACTGCAGTGTGTAAAGGTGACGGCGTCTCTGTATGTGCGGAGGTGGAGCGCATTCCGGGACAATGCAAAGATGGGAGCAGCTATTCTTACGATCAGCTAACATGGAAGTGGGAAGTAACCGGCGTGGACGCCAGTCCAAGCAACGGGCCGGGGTCTTGCGCCGATTTTGTTGTCGGGTCTGCAGGAGAAGCCGTTGTTATGTTTTCGCTGCATGCGGTCGCGTCTGTATGTGATCCGTGTCCACAAATCTATACGATTTCACATTCCTTCACCGTGAATGAGACGGCACTCAATATTTCCAAATCGTGGCTGGGAATTGATCTGACCGATGCGCATGAAGTTGACCGGCTTACAGCCACGGCGTGGGCAACCGCTGGATCGGTTGCTTGGGGCTTGTACGGTTCTGCCGGTACGGTGTTTGATCCGAACCCGCCGCATGGCGCCGAAGCTGTGGTAAAAGAGACTGGGCGGCCCAGCGCGACATTTCGCGGAGAAACCGTGAGCGTCACAGCGGCTGGATGCTCAGATGCACGCCCCTTTACAGTGGTGAAGGTGGATATTCAGGCTGGAATTGCCGAAGAAGATGAAGAAGAGCCGGGTATGTTCATTGGCGTGAACGACAATGACAGTGATGAAAGTGGCGAGCCGGACAACACCGAAGCGCCTCTCCTTTCGGAGGATCCCGATCTGGTCCCCGTCACAATTTCGGTGTGGCCGTCGGATTTGCCGGACGACGAGGTGATCACATTGTCCGGGATCGAAAATTGCTATGAAGACCGGCGGAAGATGACCAATGCGGCATCCAGTTACACCATGGAGTGCGTGCGTGAAGGCCTGACACTCTACCTGGAGGGCGCAGCCCCCGGTGAATACACACTCACTGCCCAACATCCCCAAAGTGGGGCGCGAGATAAATTAAAATACACCGTGCTGAAGGCAGCTTTGACACCGGATTGGAATCATAATCGTCGGATTGATGACGAAGACGCAAATCAAGCGAGTACGAATAATCCATTCCGGTTCTGGATCAATGACGATGCGGATGACGGCGATATCTCCGACGGAGACAGTGATGTTCCCGAGCAGGGCAGGAAGGCAAATTGCAAAAACGATAAAATTGACGGACGCAGCGATTTGACCGACTTCTTTCCGGTCTGGTTGGACGTGGGGCAAATACTACGCCAAATGCCGGACGACACGCAGGTTGAGTGCTATCTAAAACAAGCGGATGACGCATTGAATGCGGTATATACCGATTTGTCGAAGGGGAACGCGGGAGACTTTCTCATCGTAGATAGCAAAAGTTATGGGCCTTCCTTTGACAAGGATTCGTACAGCGCGCCCGTGTTCAGGGTGACGGCAGGAGGCGTAAAACTCAGCGAAGAATTTGTAAACAAAATCAAAAGCGATCCCAGCAAGGGAGTTCTGCTCTTCGAAGGGCGCGCAACCACACAAAATCCGCTGGTATTAGAAGTCCGACTAGACGGCAAAGTAGTCACCGAAGCTAGACTACCTATGCGCATTGACGGCGTGGAAAAGATGTACCGCTGGATCAACTTGCGGCCGGGCCGACAGAGGGACAGTAGGCCCGGCGATCCGGCCAACAATCCCGACGCCCACTGTAACGACAAGCACTTCATCTTTGTCCACGGTTACAGCGTCAGCGAAGCTGGTGCCCGCGGGTGGAATGCCGAGATGTTCAAGCGCTTGTATCAGGCTGGTTCGCGCGCCATGTTCACAGCGGTGACGTGGTTCGGGAATGAAGGCCAAGTCACGGAATGGCTTCCCTGGTGGCTCGGTGGTGGTAAGACACCGGATTATTACAGAAATGTCGTCAATGCGTTTGAGTCTTCATCGAATCTCGCAGCGGCCGTCAATGGACTGCCTGGCACGAAGTACATTGCGGGTCACAGCTTGGGAAACATGGTCGTCTCCAGCGCGATCAAGGACAACCGCCTGAGTGTCAACACCTACTTCATGCTGAATGCGGCGGTTGCGACGGAAGCATACAAAGCAAGCGCCCTTGATACGGCCACTATGCGGCACCCTGATTGGCAGAACTACAGCAACCGTCTTTGGGCCACCGAATGGTATCAACTGTTTGATTCCGGCGACGGAAGGAACTCTCTGACCTGGCGTGATCGGTTCCAGAATATTTCCTTTGCCTACAACTATTTTTCTTCCACCGAAGACGTGCTGGAGAATTCTGACGGTTCCGTTCCTTCGATTGGCCGTACTCAGGCATGGGTCAATCAGGAGATGCGCAAAGGCACAACTCTCATGTGGCTTGCGCCTGGCAACTGTGAGGCCGGATGGGGTTTCAACTCGGATTATGATGTGATAATCGGCTATGACCTGCAAACCGAACTTCCTGTCTATGCTAGGATGCCGCCTGTACAGGCGAAGGCGCTGTCGGAGGCGACCCTAAAAACAAACTCATTTTTCCGACACTTTGACAATGAAGAACTCTATGCTCCTATGACGGGAAGCGATTTTTTGCTTGATGGACACTCCAATGTCCGTGACTCGGCTATCTATCGACGGCTTCTTGCCGATGCTATTCCGGCGCTTTCAAATCCGATGGGGCGCAATGCCCTGAGCGGATTTGGACGGGCAAATGTTGACTTCATGGATTATCAGCGCGCCGTCTACCCGATCGGATGGCCTCGCAGAGACAATGACTGGAGACACAGCGACATCAAGGATATTGCCTATCCCTTCACTTTCCGGATTTTTGACAAGATCACCCAAGATGGAGGCCTGCAATGAGCTTTTTTACAAGGGCAAGCCTTGGCTTGATTTGCTTTGTTGTCTTTTCCCTAAACTCGCGAGCAGAACCGAAAGCGATGTTCACCGTTCGAGTGATAGATGAGACCGGCTCGCTCGTGACGAACGCCGAGGTTCACGCGGGTTTCGTGGAGTCAATCAAGCCGGGTTGGGGTTGGGGTGGAGGGAGGGAAAAGAAGTGGCAAGGCGTCACCGGTACGAACGGGCTTTGTATTGTTCAGGAAACATGCCAGGGCGAGGCGGGAGTCGCGGTGGGCAAAGACGGTTACTACTGGAGTAGCGGTTACAAACTCCTCTTCACGAACTACGTTGGAACACTCAAGCAAAGATGGGAGCCGTGGAATCCTACTGTGGAGGTTCTGTTGAAGCGCATCGGCAAACCGATACCGATGTATGCCAAATGGATCCGTGATGCCAGAATGCCAGCCGACGGACAGCCGATCGGGTTCGACTTGATGAAGGGCGACTGGGTTGTGCCAAACGGTCGTGGCGCAACGCCGGACTTTATCATGACGCTCCATCGTCAAGTTGGAGGTAAGACTGCGAGCGGATATCAGATCCACGACACGACGCTGACAATCACCTTTTCCAATGATGGGGACGGTATTCAATCCATTCTGGTTCCACCCTCTCGCGGAAGCGCGTTGCGGCTACCGCGAGAAGCGCCCGAAACAGGCTACATGGCCAATCTCGTCAAGAATGCCTTTGAACACCCGGAAAGGTCGTCAACAGGAACCAGTGAAGACCAGAACTACTTTTTCCGCGTGCGCACGAAGAAGGACGACAATGGAAACATCGTCAACGCCCTGTATGGGAAAATCCATGGCGACTTCTCCAGATTCGACTATGGCAGCCTGACGTTCACCTACTATCTGAATCCGACGCCCAATGATCGAAACGTCGAATTTGATCCGACGAGGAACCTCTTCACGAATCTCTCCGCGCTGGAGGAAGTGCGGGCGCCGTGACGTGTCTCTGCTCCCGTTAGTCGTTCGTTATGCTTGGTCGCTTACTCTCACTCGCGTCGGACGCTCCCGCCTCTGGCGACCGTTTCTATTACGACAGCCTGCTGCCGTTTGACGAGCGTACGTTGGTCATTCCCGCTAATCGATTTGAAATCTTTGCCCAAATCGTGGAGTCACGATCTAGAGCGTTGGGGACGGAATCGGCAGTGAACGGCTTTGGGATCCACAGAAATCTAGAGGACTGGGGATACAACGCTGCACACTATTCCCACAGCAGGGAGTTTCGATCAAACGTCGCTGATGAATGGTTGTTTTGGCGTACTTTTTTTCGCGATGCTAGCCTTACCGGGTCAATGGAGCACCCATGATGAAACAACGAACTTACGCAGTTGGTTTTCTATGTTCTCTCGTTCTGGCTGTATCGGTCTTTGCTCAAAGCGACCATGCGGTTATAGATCGCAAAGCAGACGAGGACAAGATGTTACGGATGAAAGAAGTGCTCCGAAAACAGGATATGGACATCGTGTTCTATGGTAAAGTCCTGGATCAATACAACATGCCAGTCGAAGGAGCATCGGTTGATATTCAGATTACTCAGTTCAGTCCGGCCATGGACGAGTTGTTCGGGAAGGCCAAATCCGTTAATATCCAGACAGACGTGGCAGGATCATTTGTGCTCAAAGGCGAAAAGGGGCGAAGTGTTTACATCAAGGGAGTATCAAAAACGGGATACGAATACATTAGATCACAGAATGGAAATAACGCATTTGTGTATTCTGTGCGTGAGGGGGTCATTCAACGTCCCTTTACTCCCGCGAAAGATTCGCCCGTCATTTTCCGCTTGAGAAAGCAAGGCGAACCAACCTTCTGTCTCGAGGTGAGGTACTGGGACTCTCAGGTTTTGATGAAGGACTCCGGGAGGCTGCGGGGATACGATTTTATTCGTCAAGAACCACTGCGCGATCTGGCAAAGCCTGTCTTAAATGACGAGGTTCTCGTCTGTGACCTTCAAGTCAAGGCTACACTCAACACGAACGATATAATGTGGACCGTCATTCTGTCGCCGGGGGACACCGACGGCGGAATCCTCGTATCCGAACAGTTGCTGTACGAAGCACCGGATGTGGGCTATCAGCCGGAATACACCTTCACGCCCCAGGATCGAAAACCCGTGGCGGCGAAGTATGTCTATATCAAGAGCCGTGATCCGGCCATTTACACGCGCCTTGAGATCGAGCACATCAACGCGAACGAGCGGTTCTTTCGGATCAGCGGTAAGTCCGTTACCAATCCCTACGGCGACCGGAATCTTGAGCAGGCGACCGACCTTCCCTACGAGGTAACGAAGCAACTCACCGACGAGACGAAGACGGCCTTCCGTCAGAGTAAACGCCCCCCAAAACCCGACATTCGGAAGCTGATCAAGGAAGCAAAGGACAAGGTGGACAAAGGCAAGCCGTGATCTCCTCCGGCACTACGCCTACTTGCGCAGACTCGTGCCGTCGTACGTCGCTTCGCACGCATCCAAGAAAAAATGCGGCGACATTTTGGGTGCCGTGCGCTTCCTTATCGCTTTCGACACGGAAGGAGGCAGCCCCGTGAATTCATGTATCCCCGAAGTGGGAAACCGCTACACGTGTGCGGGAAGGCAGCGAAAAAACTTGAATTACGCCGGTGCAGGTCCGACTTCCTCCAGCACGTGCGGAGCAACAACGAGAGCGCGCGCCTGGCGATGTGAGACGGCCTTGGTCAATGGGACAGCTCGATTCAACGGTGGAGGACATTCCGGTTTGTCAGAGGCGTAGTTGGCGATATCTGGAATGTCTATAGTGTAAATACGGCTCGCGACCTGTGGACCATCTTGTCCTACATCGCCGAATCACGTTCCAAAGCCCTTGGGCAGACTCCTGTTGCTTCTGGGCAGTTCGAGTCTTGGGATCTGAAAAGAGGGATGCTGTACGATGAAGAATACTACTTCCACAGCAAAGAATTCAGGTTCTCGATACCCGAACAACGGAAGTTCTGGGAACAGGTTCGGAAAGATTGCAATTTTGTTTCCACGCTCCTAAACCCCTAATGTGACGACGGAACAGATCGGAGCATGAAAATAACGCGCGCAAACCTTGGGCTGATTCTTTGTCTTTCTGGTTTGATCTCACTAAGCGCCGATTTAGCACGCTCGGAGGGGTTGGGCACCGTCGCAGAGGATAAGAGGGAGGCCGAAATCGAACAATGGAAACGGCGTGAGATACACATCTACGGAGCCGTTGTGGACCAGAATGACGAACCCGTGGGTGGTGCTGAGGTGCTACTTCATTGGCAGGAGTTTTCCACGCCATTTCCCGGCCCGATGAGCAAGCGGTGGATCACGACAGACGAACACGGCAAGTGGGAGTTTAGGCAGAGGGCAATGCGTGCGACGGTCCGGGAGGCAAGGCGTGACGGCTACGTGTTCAGCATGAAGCAACAGGATTTCGGAGGCATTACAAGTGACGACCTAAAGAACAACCGGACATCACCAACAAGGCGCATCGTTGTGCGCTTGCACAAGACTGGGGAGTCAGTATTTCTGATGACGGATGCGGCCGAATTGGCGCGATCGTCGGCCGGACATCCTGCTGCTAAGCGGTTTGACCTCTTCCGGCGTAAGACCTTGCCAATTGCCGAAGCGACGAATCAACCACAGTCGGCGTTCTATGCCGATTTGGAAATCCGACTTGAAAATATTGGCACGACTGGCGCATGGCGCGTTACCTATCGCACGTCCGAAAATGGCGACGGACTGATCGCGACCAATGCGCTTCTCTTTGAGGCTCCGGCCTCCGGATATGTGTCGGAATATGTCTTAGACGGAGTTCACGATCAGGACTTCCCGCGCTACCTGTATCTGCGCACGCGAGCCCCATCGGTGTATACGCGCTTTGATATGAGCTACTCTCTCCGTCCCGATTCCTGTGTGGTCTCTTACGAATCGGCGTCGAATCCCTATGGTGACCGGAGTCTGGAACCCAACGCGGAACTCGAACCCTTGTGGCAGTTGCGAGAACAACTGACGAAGGAGGCGAGAGCCGAAATCATGGCCGGCAATCGCCCGAACAAGGCTGACCTTCCAAAGGTGATTAGGGCGGCGAAAGAAAAGACGGCTGAGGGCGGACCATAATCCTTCGCCGGTAGTGATGTTTCGGCTTGAATATTATCTGCAGGCGGATGGAGCGAGAAATCTGAACGGCTGGGGGCGTGCTAGAGGGGCCTACGATACCCGTTGGCTCCATAGTGATTTGAAGGACATGGCCTACTTCTATATTTACAAACTGTTTGATGCGTTTCGCCAAGTGGGAGAGGTGAATCAGTGAAGAAACTTGTTAGCACAATTTTGCTCTATTTCATTGTTGGGCTGTTTGCCTGGGGCCAGCAACCTGCTCGGTTGAGTGTGACCGTTCGCGTTGTTGATGATGATGCGAGGCCCGTTGCGAATGCGACGATAGGTGCGGGCTTTGATCAGGGTGGTAACGCATGGATTGGAGATCACAGGGGGCAAAACATCAAGGGGACAACTGACGCGGCGGGGTTTTTTAGGGCAAGTGCGACAGGCGCGGGATCAATAGGGGTCAGCGCGAGAAGGGAAGGCTACTATTCGTGGTCGAAACAACTGTATTTCTATCGTCTGGGAGAAGAAGGTAATGGCCCCTGGCAGCCATTTGATCCCGACAAGAATGCGGTAACTGCCGTGTTGCACAGGGTCGGCAATCCAATCCCGATGTTTGCCAAGCGTGTTGACACTTTAATCCCGGAAGTGGGTGCGCCATGTGCTTATGATCTGGAAAAAGGCGATTGGGTTCAGCCTCGAGGGGAGGGCATTTGTGCAGACATTGTCATCGAACTTAAGCGCCGCATTACAAACGAAGATGACTACGAGAGCACGTTGATCGTCAGCGTCCCGGGGGTGGAGAACGGCATCTTGGAGGCGGATATAATTGCTGCAGGAGGGAGCGCTCTGCGGCTGTCCCCGATACCGCCGATTGATGGCTATAGGAGCAATATTGTCGTTCGGTGGGGTCGGACCCCCGGGGAAGGCGGGTATGGAGACGTTGGAGATGACTCTCGGCCCAACTACTTTTTTCGGGTGCGATCAGAAGTTGACGAAAAAGGAGGCATTATTCGTACCCAGTACGGGAAGATTTATGGAGCCTTTCTGGTCTCTGGTCTTGCGCGTGAGAATGCGCGTATCTCCTTCCTGTACTACTTGAACCCGACGCCGAATGACCGGAATGTGGAGTTTGATCCGGAGCAGAATCTCCTCACAAGTCTCTCCTCGCTGGAGGAAGTGCGCGCGCCGTGAGATGTTTGACCGGCTGTCATTGAATCTCCCCCAAAACAGAACGACCAATGAACAAACGAAATAAGTCACAGCAAATGGCTGGAGAGGGACCTTGAAACTTAGAGTCTTGCTCGTTGTCGCAATTGTTTTTGCGTCGGGATTGCCTTTCGAATCCTTGGCTCAGATTAGGCGTTTAAACGCGAGGATTGTCGCAAGGGTCGTGGATGAGGAAGGCGCTCCGGTTGCCGACGCCTTGGCGAGTGTGGAATTCAGTAAAAACATTCCCGCCGGAGAGGGATGGGGCATTCGGCCGTTTTCAATTCAGGGGCAAACCGATTCGAATGGATTGTTTTCTGCCGAGGCCGTCGGCAACTCGTTGGTGACGTGCGCTGCTCAAAAAGATGGCTACTACCCAACGAAGGGAATTGAAATCGTATTTACAAATGCGGTTAGAGGGCGATGGGAGCCGTGGAATACAGAGGTCTCCATTACATTGCGAAAAATTATTGCCCCGGCTCCGATGTATGCGAAACGAATCCCAATTGAAAGCGAACTGCCTGCTGCGGGCGAGCCCGTCGGGTATGACCTGCTGATCGGAGACTGGGTCGCTCCGTATGGGAGCGGGGAGATTGGCGATTTTTTGTTGACGTTAACGCGACGAGTCACCGATTGGAGGGATTTTGAAGCACAACTTGTGTTGCAGTTCGCGGGTCCGGCGGATGGCATCCAAATAATTCAAGACGCAGGGCCGAAGGGGTCGTTTTTCCGCCTGCCGCGTACAGCTCCCCAGTCATCGTATTCAAACATCTGGACGAGCAGTATCGGTTATATTCCCGAAACGGGCTACTATCAGACGCAACCGCAGGACTGCCTCGGCTATTTCTTTCGTGTGCGCAGTGTGGTTGATGAAGAAGGGCGGCTGCTATACGCGCATTACGGCAAAATCAAGGGTCCCATCCAATTCGATGCGCGAGATTCGAAAACGGCACATATAGGCTTTGTTTACTATCTGAATCCGACGCCGAATGACCGGAATGTGGAGTTTGATCCGAAGCAGAATCTATTTACGAATGATGATCGAGCCTATTCGCCTTGAGTGAGCGGAGGACAGAGGGAAAAGCCAGATGAAGCGTATTGTTTGTATTTGTTTTTGCCTTCTTGCCCAGCTCGGCCTTGCCCAGCCGTATGTGCCAACCACGGCAACGATTGTTGTCCGTGACGACCGCGGTCAGCCGGTGGGCGGCGTTTCTCTCGATGGTGGTTTTCGGGATGTGAGCAATGCGGGCGCTCGAGATCGGTTTGAGGGCGTGACGGACACGAATGGAGTGTTTGTTGCGAAGGGATCGGCACTCATTGGGGTTGGTGTGCGTGCCCGCGCGGAGGGATACTACGAAACGGTTACAAGTATCCCTCTTGATCCGGGCGAGGGAGTGGAGGTGGGTCACTGGGATATAACGATTCCCGTTGTATTGAAAAGGATGAGGCATCCGATTCCGATGTACAGCCGGGCTGTTGCGAATCCCTACATCTCCACCTTTGAAAGCGTTGGTAAATATCGCCTTCATGCGATATCGCAGTATGACCTTTTGAATGGCCAGTTCGTGTCGCCGCATGGAGACGGGATTGTGGGCGATCTGCGCTACAACTGGAATATGGTTATTTATTCTACAAACAAAGCCGGGAGGGCGCTCGACATGGAGATGAATTTGGAGATCAGTATGCCGAACGGTGTAGACGGGATTTGTAGAGGTATTTCGGATGGCGGTAAGGGCGACAGCCGAAATGAGGGTAGTGCGTATCTTTCAGCGTATGAGGCGCCAACACACGGGTACACGAATCGAATGTCTCTCTATTGGAAAGTTAACGGCACCAATTCCGAGAGCAATGATGACGGCCACGATTTGTACTACTTCCGCATTCGGACGCAGACGAACGAAGCCGGAGTCGTAACGAATGCGCTGTACGGAAAAATTATCGGGCAGATTAATGGGCGCTTTACCTACTATCTGAATCCGACGCCGAATGACCGGAATGTGGAGTTTGATCCGAAACAGAATCTATTCACGAATCTCGCTCCGCTGGAAGCGGTGAGTGTTCCGTGATGAGGCTGACGACTGTTGGCAGTGGTTTTAGCGGCTGCTAGAGGTGTGTGCGTCGGGAAGCGATTTATGCCGCGTCAGGCCTGGAAGCAGTTTTGTAGAAAACCGAGATTGGCGATGAAGATTTGTGGAGTTTGCATATTGGTGTCACTTCTTGTGGGTTCGGCGTTGGCACAACCGGTTGTTCCTGCGTCTGTTTCATGGGTAGTTCGAGATGATGCAGGATTGCCGATTTCTGGCGTTTCCGTAAAGGGGGAGTTCTTGCAGCTTTCCTCAACACATAAACGATCTTTCTTCGATGGCCTGACGGATAGCAATGGCGTGTATCGTGTTGAAGGGGAAACTGAAGGAGGGGTGTTTGCCCGCTTTCAAAAAGAAGGCTACTACAGAACGACGCTGAAAACCGAGATTGCTGCGGATAATTATGACCTCGACGCGAAAGGAGAATCCGTGCGGGCGTGGTCTATAGAGAAATCGGTGGTGCTGAAGAGGAAAAAGAATCAAATCCCCATGTTCATCCGCACTGTTGAAAACGAATGGATTACTCCTTTCAAGCGGGTTGGTGAATACCGGATGGAGGAAGTATCCGCATACGACTTTGTTCAGGGAGACTTTCTTGCGCCGCACGGCAACGGGATCGCTTCGGATTTGATATTCAAGTGGGGCATGACGATTGACGAGACGAATGCGGCGGGGCTGGCTGTTCGTTATGAGTCGCGATGTGAGTTTATGTTTGCGAATGCTACAGATGGGCTGATCGCGAGACATCCAGATGGGAATCCTCGCGCGAAGCTTGGGAGCGACTTCTGGTCGGCGTATGAGGCTCCTGCGGATGGCTATACCAACCGTCTTTTGATCTTTGAGCGATCCGATGGCGCGGTTACAGAGACAAACGATGATGGAAGGGATTTGTATTATTTTCGCATTCGCACGCAAACGAATGCGGTTGGCGAGATCACAAACGCATTGTATGGGCAGATTCGCGGGCGCATAAATGGGCGTTTTACCTATTATCTGAATCCGACGCCGAATGACCGGAATGTGGAGTTTGATCCGAAACGGAATCTATTCACGAATGATACCCGGCTTTATCCGCCTTGAGTGGAGGCAGAGGAAGCGGCCAAGCGAATTGCATCGTTTATTTACTGCTCTATTCGTAGCGAAGGGCGTCAATGGGGTTGAGCATGGCGGCTTTGCGGGCGGGCCAGAGGCCGAAGATCAGACCGGTGAGGGCGGAGAAGCCGACGGCCATTGCGATGGCGCGCGGGGTGACGATGACGACCCAGCCTGCGAACTGCGACATGGCGAAGGCGGCGCCGGAGCCGAGGAGGAGTCCGAATAATCCGCCGGTAACGCTTACGGCGATGGCTTCGACGAGGAATTGGCCGAGGATGTCGCGACGGCGCGCGCCGACTGCTTTGCGTACGCCGATTTCGCGCACGCGCTCGGTGACGGAGACGAGCATGATGTTCATGATGCCGATGCCGCCGACGATGAGGGAGATGGCGGCAATCCCCGAGAGCAGGACGGACATCGTGCGGCTGGTTTCTGTCAGTGCGGAAAGCATTTCCGCCATATTTTGAATGGAAACCGTGTCGGGTGCGGATGGGGGTTGGCGCAGACGCTGGCGCATGAATGCCATCACGGCTTCTTGCGCGTCGTTGACGCGGTTGGCGCTGGCGACTTGCATTTCAATGGCGTCCACGTAGTCCACACCTGCGAGGCGGTGCATGGCGGTGGAGATGGGTACTACGACGACGTCGTCGCGGTCGCGCCAGGGCGAGGAGCCTTTTTCGGGGAGGACGCCGATGACCTGGAAGATTACGCGGTTGATGCGGAGTTGCTCGCCGATGGGATTTTGCCCACCGAACACTTCGCGGACGATGGTGCGGCCGACGAGAGCGACACGCGCGCGGGATTGCACATCCGCCTCGGTGATGAAGCGGCCCGCGGTGGGTTGCAGCGCGCGCATTTGTTCGTTTGCGGGTTCGACACCGCTGATTTCGGTGTTCCAGTTTTTTCCCTGAAACACGATTTGCGCGCGACGCGACAGCGTTGCGGAAACAAGTTCGATGTCGGGGACTGAAGCGGCAATCGCGTGCGCGCCGTCGAGGGTGAGGCGGCTGCTTTGGCCAGCTTGCGTGCGGACGGCGCCCGTCTGTCGGGCACCCGGGCGGAGGATCAGCAGGTTTGAGCCGAGGCTGGCGAATTGGGTGCTGATCGCTTCTTTTGCGCCCGCGCCGATGCCGAGCATGGCGATGACGGAGGCGACGCCGATGAGAATGCCGAGCATGGAGAGGAAGGCGCGCATTTTGTGCGCCCAGAGGGCGCGTCCGGCGAGGCGAAAATAGGTGCCGAATGCGCGGAGGTTGTGTCGCCAGGATGCGCGCGCATCGCGCGCGGTCTGCGCTTCGTCGCGCGGGGCCGATTTGGCGAGCGGGCTCGGGTCGTGGGTTTCCTCGCGCTGAATCTCTCCGTCGCGCATGTGGAGGATGCGGCGCGCGTAATCGGCGACATCGCGTTCGTGCGTGACGAGGATGATGGTGATGCCCTGCGCGTTGAGCTGTTTGAGGAGGCTCATGATGTCGTGCGCGCTGGCGGAGTCGAGATTGCCGGTCGGTTCATCGGCGAAAAGGATGCGCGGGTTCGTTGTGAGCGCACGGGCGATGGCGACACGCTGCTGCTGGCCGCCAGACAGCTCATTCGGATTGTGCCCCATCCGGTCGCCGAGACCGACTTGTTTGAGAAGCGATTCCACGCGCGCGATATCCACGCCGTTTGGACTGTACAGCAGCGGGAGTGCGGTGTTCTCGCGCGCCGTGGTGCGCGCGAGGAGGTTGAATTGTTGAAAGACAAATCCGTATTCCTCGTTGCGGATGCGCGCGAGTTCGTCCTCCGTGCAGGAGGAAACTTCGCGGCCGTGCAGTTTGTAGGAGCCGCTGTCCGGCACATCGAGCAGGCCGAGGATGTGCATGAGCGTGGATTTGCCAGAGCCGGATGCGCCCATGATGGCGACGAAGTCGCCCTCCTGAATCGAAAGCGAGACGCCGCGCAGCGCGTGTACCTTTTCTTCGCCAAGGGTGTACACCTTGGTGGCGTCTTTGACTTCTATGAGGGGCGGGGTATTCATGGCGCAGGTCGCGTCCGGATTAGTGGCGGCGTCGTCCGAAGGGCGAGAGCGGTGAGCTTTTCGCGTTGTCGCTTGCGCGTGTGACGAAATCGTAGTTTTGAATCAGCACCGTGTCGCCTTCGTTGAGCCCGTCGAGGATTTGCACGTTGCGCCCGTCGTCCATTCCGACCGTGACGGATTTCGCCGTTGGCTCCGGTTTATGATGCGGGGATGGGGTGAGGACGGTTGCGCCGCCGTTCTGCATTTGCACGGCGCTCACGGGGAGGATGAGGACGTCGTTCGTTTGTTTGACGATGAAGGTGACCGCGGCGGACATTCCGCTCCGGATAAATGCGGGCGGATTTTCCGGAAGCACCTCAATCTTGTAGATGGTGACGTTGTTCACGGTTTCCGATTCGTAGGCGATGTGTTCTACGCGCGCGGGCAGGATTTGGTTGGGATAGGCATCGAGTCGCACTTCGGCTTTCTGCTGCAACGCGATTCGCGCCATATCCGTTTCATCCACATCGGCGCGAACGATGAGGCGATCGGAGAGAACGATGATGGCGCTGGTGGAGCCGACGGTTTGGCCGGGCTCGAGCGAGCGCGCGATGACGGTGCCATCGAGCGGCGCAATGACGGGAGTCGGGTTGTAGAGTTTTTCCCACTTCGCCAATTCTTCCGGGCCGCGCGCGCGGGCGGCATCGAGGAGGGTTGCGCGCTCCGTGGAGCTGACCCACGCAACGATTTGCCCCTTGGTGACGCTGTCGCCCTCGCGGACGAGGACTTCTTCGAGGCGTCCGGCGACGGGGCTGGCGAGTTCGAGGCGGATTTGCGGTTCGAGTGTTCCGGTGGCGAGGACCGTCTCGCGGATGTTGCCGCGCTCAACGGTGATCTCGCGATATTGCGGCGCATCTTTCTTTTCGGTGCGGCCGCGCCACCACCACCATCCGCCGCCAGCGATGGCGAGCACGAGTAAGAGCAGGAGTACTTTTTTCATGGCATAACCAGGGTTGAGATGCCGCGGACCCGATCCCATTCAGCGGCGGCGATGGCGGCATCGCGGTCGCTGGTGAGAAGAGACTGCTGGCTCGAGGTGAGTTCGTCTTCGATTTGGTCCCAATTTTGGAAACTGAGCAGGCCGTTGGCGTATTGTTCGCGCGCAATTTCGGCGCGCACTTCGGCGGCATCGAGGAAGGCGGCTTGTACGTCGCGGCGCTGTTGTGCGTCGCGGAGATTTGTCCATGCGGATTCGAGGTCGAGGAGCGCCGCCTGTTCGGCGCTGTGGAGCTGTGCCTCCGACTGGCGGAGCGCCGCCTGCGCGCTGGAGAGTTTGTTGATGTTCTGTCCGCCTGTGAAGAGCGGGACGGAGAGGGTTGCGCCGACGCTCCAAGCGTCGTTATCGGGCGGCCATTCCTCGCCGCTACGGTCTATGCCCGCGCGGAGCGCGAGGGAGGGATAGATCGAGCCGCGGGCGAGTTGGACGGCGGCCTTGCTTGATTCGAGATTGGCCTGCGCCGCGCGTACGGCGGGCGTGTTGCGCATGAGGTCCGCCCAGAGCGGGTCGGCGTCGGGCGCGGCGTGCGCCCACTCGCCACGTACAATCCAGGAGTCGGTCGGGTCCTGTCCAAGGGCGTTGGAAAGTTCGCGCTGCTGTACGGCGATGCTGCGCGTTGCCTGTTCAACTTCTGCGTTGGCCTGACTGGTGACGGCTTTGGCGCGGAGGAGGGAGCCTTTGTTTTCACTGCCGCTGTCGAAGCGGAGCTGAACGAGGTCGAGGTTTTGCTGGCGTCGCGCGGCGATGGATTTGGAGAGGTCTACTCGCTGCTGCGCGTAGAGGAGGCGGAGAAATGCGCGGCGCAGCGATGCGCTGACATCGGCTTGCGTGCCCTGCCAGTCGGCAAGCGCGCGGTTGAGCGCCGCTTCGGTTTGCTCGACACGCGCGCGGTCGGCGAAGCCGGAGAAGAGGTTGTATTGCGCGGAAAGGCCCAGCGACGTCGAGTCGGAGGGTCCGCCCTCGCGCGAATCGGAGTCAGACCGCGAATAGCCTGCGGAGCCGGAGATGGTGGGCCAGTAGGTTGCGCGCGCGGCTTGATAGTTGTAGCGCGCCTGCTCGACCGTCTCGCGGCCTGCGAGGAGGGTGGAGTTCGAGCGCGCGGCGAGTTCGCGCGCATCGTCCCACGAAAGTGCGGAGAGCGAGTCGGCAAAACTTGCCGATGTCGCGAATGAGAGACTCGCGATCAGGCTGAAATGGAGAAAGCGCATAAAAGAGAACGTATCACAAATTGGGTTTAGTGCAGATGATAGACCTTAGACCGTAGACTGTAGACCGTAGACTACGGAGAGGGTGGGCTTTAGCCCTTCATGCCGGTGAGGGTGACGCCTTGGATGAAGTATTTCTGGGCGAAGAAGAAGATGAGGATGACGGGGAGGGTCATGAGGAGGGAGCCTGCCATCATCATGCCGAAGCTGCCGCCTGCCTGGACGTTGAATGCGTAGAGGCCGAGGGAGAGGGGATAGAGGCGCTGGTCGCTGAGATAAATGAGGGGGCCCATGAAGTCGTTCCACACGCCCATGAAGGTGAAGATGGCGATGCAGGCGAGGGTCGGTTTGATGAGCGGGAGCATGACGTGGAGATAGACCTGCCACGAGTTACAGCCGTCAATGCGGGCGGCGTCTTCGAGGTCGCGCGGGATTCCTTTCATGAACTGGCGGAGCAGGAAGATGTTGAATGCGTTGCCGCAGAGGCTCATGACCCAGAGGGGGGTGAGGGTGTTGTACCAGCCGAGCCATTTGATGATGAGGAAGTAGGGGATCATCGTCACCTGCCCGGGGATCATCATGGTCGCCATCATGAGGCCGAAGCTCAGGTTGCGACCGGGCCATTGAAGGCGCGCGAAGGCGAAGGCGACGAGTGAGCAGGAGAAGAGGGTGCCGACGATGTTGAGGATGACGAGGAAGACACTGGTAGCGGCGTAGCGCCAGAAGGGAATGTAGTCGAGCGCGCCGCGATAGTTGCGCTGAATTTTTGCCCACCACGCGCCGAGCGCGTCGTTCTGGCGGAGGACGAGGGTGAGCTTCACCTGATCGGGCGCGGTGATATCGGAGGTGATGCCCTGCTGCTCAACCATTGGGACCCAGAGGCGAATTTTGGTGGATTCATCGTCGGGTCCATAGTCTTGCAGCGAGACGATGGTCCACTGGAAGTTGCCCATGTATTCGGAGCGTTTGCCCTTGAAGACTTTGCCCTGTTTCTCGATGTAGAAATCCATGGAGTGCCACGAATCGTCGGGGCGCATGAAGAGTTGGATGCGGTGCAGGCGGTCAACGGGGAAGGGCAGAGTGAGTGTGCGGGTGAGGCGAATTTCACCGCCTTTCTTTTCGGGAAAGTTGTAGACGATGTCGGCGAGTTTGGTTGCGCCTTCTTCGCCGTCGTCTAGGGTAGCGGGTCCTTCGAGCTGCCAGAAGTCGGAGATGCGGTGTCCGCTGGTGAGGTCCATTTCCTGCAGGTCGAGGCTGCGTACGCGTACGCCTGCGAGGCTGAGGTGGCGATAGATTTTGCGCGTGGTTTCGTCCACGAGCTCGGAGTTGATTCGTGAATTGATTTCGGTCAGGAGTGCGTCCTGCGGGCCGCTCCATGCGGTGGTGGGGATGGTTTCGCGCAGGCGTTTATAGATGCCGGGCGCGATGATGGCGGAGACGTTTTTCTCGTCGCGAATGTTGGGCGGAAGGGCCGCGCTCTCGCGGGCGATTGCGGAGAGGAGTTCCGGTTCGATAGCGGGGTATTCGCTGTCGTCCGGTTCATCGAAGTAGCGCGTGTCGAGATAGGGCGAGGCGCGCACGGGGATGGGTTGCATGGGCCAGAAGGTGAGTTTCCCGCTGAACATTTCGCGGTCCACCTTGAAACTGGTGCCGATCATCCAGACGAAGGGGAGGGAGAAGAGAATCGCGCCGCCGAGGAGGAGTCCATAAATGACGAGGACACGCGCGATGGCGCGAAGACGCCGCGCTTCGCGCGCTTGCTTCGCATCGGCTTCGACGGAGTGTGTGGCGGTGGTTGGCACGGTTAGAAAGTTCCAACGATTGGAAGTTCGGTCGTTTCGGGTTTCCAACGCTTGGAAGTTTTTATGCGGAGGCGGTCAGTCCTCTTCATAGTGCACCCAGCGTTTGGAGGTTTTCATTTGGAAGGCGGTGAGAATGACGACGATGAGGAAGAGGAACCACGCCATGGCGGCGGCGTAGCCCATTTGCATGTAGCGGAAAGCGTTGTTGAAGAGGTGATAGGCGAAGAAGAGGGTGGAGTTCACGGGGCCGCCCTGGGTCATGATGAAGGCTTGGGTGAAGATTTGGAATGTGCCGATGAGGCCCATGACGAGGTTGAAGAAGATGTAGGGCGTCATCATGGGGATGGTGATGTATTTGAATTGCTGCCACGCGTTGGCGCCGTCGAGCGCGGCGGCTTCGTAGTAGGTTTCGCTGATGCCTTTGAGGCCGGCGAGCCAGATGATCATGCCGCCGCCTGCGCCCCAGAGGCCCATGAGGATGAGCGACCATTTGCTAGTGGCTTCGTCCTGCAGCCAGTTCGGGCCGGAGATGCCGACGAGGTCGAGCATGGCGTTGAAGAGGCCACTCTGCGGGTTGAAGATCCATATCCAGAGTATGCTGGAGGCGACGGCGGGGACGATGCTGGGGAGATAGAAGAGCGTGCGCCAGACGGCGATTCCGCGCACTTTCACATTGAGCAGCATGGCGAGGCCGAGTCCGACCGCCATGCCGAGCGGGATGCCGATGACCATGTAGATGGTGTTGTAGAGCGATTTCCAGAAGAGCTCATCACCGTGGACCATGAAGATGTAGTTGCGCAGTCCGGTGAAGACGGCGGGGTTGAGCACATCGAATTGGCAGAAGCTGATGACGATGGAGAAGAGGAGCGGGCCGCCGGTGAAGACGATGAAGCCGATGAGCCAGGGTAGGGCGCAGAGGATGCCGTCGCGCCATTGGGAGCGGAAGTAGGTGCCTTTGCTGCCGAGGAGGAGCGCGTCCGATTTGCTTTCACCGGTGAAGAGACCGGCGAGGAAGTTCCGCGATTTTTTGGTGGTCGTCACCGGTCGCGTCTCGCGGCGGTAGACGAGGATGATGACCGCGACGATGAGCGCGCCGTATGTCCAGAAGAACCAGGTCCAACTCCGGATGGTCACGCCTTGAGGCGGGGTGATGACCATGTCGAGATCGCGCTGGGCGATGGCGGTATAGTAATCGAGCGCTTCCTGCGGCGACTTCTTGCCGAAGATGGCGTCTTCCATCGCCCATATCTGGCAGTTCCACAACTTCTGGCCGACAGGCGTGACGGGGCGGAATCGCGAGTTGTCTAGCAGGTCGTTATAGACGCGCATGGCCTGCTTGAATTTCGGTTCGAGCGCGGGATTGTTTTCGACGTAGGTTTTGAAGACCCACTCATTCTGTGAACGCTGCGGATATTGGCGGGGCAGGTAGGGGCGGCCCTGGCTCATCGCGGTGAAATTTTCGGATGCGCGCATGATTTCCATCGCGCGCTGGCTGGTGAGAAAGCGGATGAGTTCCCACGCGCCCTTCTTTTCTCGCGCGGTGGAGGGAATTGCGTATGCCCAACCCGCGAGCCACGAGATCGGTTTGCGCCCTTTCGCCAGTTCGCGCGCTGGCATGGGGGCGGGGGCTGCGGCGATATTGAGATCGCGCCCGTAGAACGCGAGATCGGACATCACCCAGACACCGTCAATTTTCATCGCAACCTTGCCGAGGACGAATGGATCGAGATCGCCGCCCTGGAAGGTGGACTGGAACGCATACACGCTGTTTGCGCCGCCGAGTTTTTCATAAATGCGCGTCATGAAGGTGAGCGCCTCGACAATGGGCGGATCGTTGAGCGTGATTCGGCGTCCGTCGGGACTGAGGAATTCGCCGCCTGCCTGCCAGCCGTACATGTAGAGCCACGAGTTTCCGTAGTTCGGGATGAATCCGATTGTTTTGATGCGGCCCTTTTCGTCGCGCTCCGTCATGCGGATCGCCATTTCTTCGAGCTCTTCCCAGGTGCGGGGCGGCTGCGCTTCACCGAGCTCGTTTGTGTAGCCGTTGCGAACGAGGATGTCCTTGTTGTAGAGGAGTACGCGGTTGTCGGTGTCGGACGGAATGCCGTAGAGCCCGGAGGTGCCGGTGACGGGATTGCGATAGACCGCTTCGTCCCAGCAGCCGGGGAAGAAGTTGGTTTGCGCGAGCGGTTCGATGGCGGGTTCGGTGCGGCCGCCCGCGGCGCGTGGCGGGTCCTCGGTAGCGCCCGGCCACGGCGGCAGCGCATCGGGGTTCTGCTGCCACGCCGCCCACGCCGCGGCATCGCGCGCGATGAGATCATCGAGTGGTGTGAATGCGCCACGTGCCGCCCACTCGCTGATGGCGAAGCGGTCGAAGTCAATTACGTCGGGCGGCATCCCTCCTGCGAGGCTCACGAGGAAGCGCGTCGGGTCTTCCGTCTGACTGCGCGTGGCGTCCTGTCCTGAAATCACGCGATAGATCGGATAGGACGGGTCCACTGCGTGCCGTTCGCGGCTGAGACGTTCGAACTCGCGGACGGCATCGTCCATTGCGCCTTTGATCGGACCACCGCGGCCCATGTAGTGGATTTCGACGACACCGTCATCGCGCTGCATCGCGTGGCGCGGCGCAAGAAGCCATAGCGCGGTGATCAGTACCGCGCCCCAGAAACCGCCTTTGATCCATCCGGACATTGGGGATTAGTTTGTCGCAGCGATTGCGGCGAGACAATCACGAAAGGTCATTGTGAATCAATAATCCGAACCAAAAATTCCTGCGCGGCAAGGCCGCGGCTCGTGCGAACCAGAATTTCATTTTCGCCTGCGCGCAAATTAACTTCGGGCACGTCCTGCGGTGCAATGGGCGAGGGGGAGGGGTTGCGGTGTCCAATGCGGTTGCAGACCTGTTCGCCGTTCACCCAAACTGCGAGGCTGTCGCCGGAGTCGAGCGCGAGCTTCACGCGGCGTGCCTTCTGGGATGTGAAGCGGGAGAGAGCAAATGTTGTTGTGCCGCCCTCACCGCGAATGAACTTTCCCAACTCGATATAGCCATCGTCGCGCATCGCGCTGAGCGGGACCTCCTGCCAGCGCAGTTCCGCGTTGCCCTGCGGATATGTCGCAGTGAGATCGGGCGATGTGCCGTCGAGCGGCTGTTCAGAGCCCACGCCGCCCTTGAACGGGCCGACTGCCTTCCAGTGCAACGGCTGGACGAGGTGCCAGGATAACGTGGGTTGGCGCGTGTTATTGATCGCGCTGTTGAGATCGAATGTGTAGGTGCCGGGCTCGATGTCTTCGGGAATCGTCACGACAAAATCGAGACGACCCGCCCCTTTTGCGGCAATGGTGGACTGTATTTTGGCGGGCGTTGCGGTAAAGCCGTGCGGCAGTTTGAGCGTGGCGTTCAGCCGCGCATCTGCGGGGGTGTTGTTGCTGACGATGAAGGAGAGTGTTTCCGTTTTCTGGCCGCGCAGATAGCGCACGGCGGGCACGATGCCGCGGTCGTTCTGTTTTCCGTAGAGCGCAAGGGTATAGGGCTTTTGCTGGATGCGCGGCGCATTGGCGAAGAGGTCTTTCCAGCGCTCGTAGGCGTCCGCACGCGCGAAGACGGGCGTCATGCTGAGGTCCACGGAGACGGACAGTGTTGTCGGGCCTTCGTTTGTGCGCCCGTTCCAGAGATTCACCCACGCGCCTGCGGGCAGATAGATGTCGCGCGTGCCCGCTTCATTCAAAATCGGCGCGATAAGGAGGTCGTCACCAAGCATGAATTGATCGCCGATCCGATACGTCGCGGGATCGTCGGGGAATACCCACGGCATCGGGCGCCAGATCGGATGTCCCTGTTCGCGCGCCTCGGTGGCGAGCGCGATGAGATAGGGCTGAAGTTTTTCGCGCACGCCGAAATAGTGGCGCGCAATTTCGATGGTTTGCTCGTCGTAATACCACGGCTCGCGCGCGCTTTCGCCGTGGAGCTGCATGATCGGCGAGAAAGTTCCGATCTGAAGCCAGCGGATATAGAGGTCTTTGGTCGGCGTGCCGCTGTAGCCGCCGATGTCGTGGCCCCAATAGAAGAGGCCGGAGAGCGCGGCGGAGAGGCCGCCGCGCAAGACGACGTACAGGTTGCTCCACGACGCGTATTGGTCGCCCGCCCAGAAGAGGCTGTTTCCCGCGACGAGCGGGTTGCCTGATCGCGCGAAGGTGACGCCGGTGCGCCCGGCTTTTGCGAATGCGTCGAGCGAGGCGCGCTGATAGTGAAAGGGGTGTTCGTTGTGGAACCACGGATCGGGAATGTGCTCGCCGCCATCGGTCTTAATCCCGTCCACGCCCAGCGCGATGAGCGGAAGGTGCAGGTCGCGCCAGAACTCGCGCACAGCGGGTATGCGGAAATCCAGCTCGCGCCCGTTCTCGATCCAGCGCGTCACGTATTCGGTGCCGTCGTCGTTCTTCACGATGAAGTTGCGGCGCTTCGCCTCTTCATACGTGCTGCCGGCCGGCCAGATGCTGGATGTGATCCAGCAAATCACGCGATAGTCGCGATCGTGCAGACTCTTGATCCAGTCCGCAGGGTGCGGATAGCGGTCTTCCTCAAACGCAAAGTTGTGGAACTGCTGCTCCCACGCTTCGAGTACCACCACGCCAGCCTTGAGGCCGTAGCGATTCATCAATTCGATGGTGCGATCAATTTCGAGCGCGCCGAGATAGGAGTTTCGCGAAATCCACGGGCGGAATACCCAGTCGGGTGCGGGGTGCGGTCGGCCCACGAGTTGTGTGTATGCCTCGAGAATCTCGCGCGGCGTTCCGCGGAATCCATACACCGCTGCGCCGTCCTCCGGCATTTCGATGCGCAATTCATCCGGCGTCGTCGCGCCAACATCCACGGAGAGACGCCCCGTTGAGTTGACGAAAACGCCGTAGCCTGCGGAGCTGATGAACCACGGGATGGCGAAGTAGCTGGTGTGTGTCTGATTCCATCCGTCCTCCGCCCAAATTTCGAACGAGCGGCCGCGTAGATCGAAAGCGTCGAAGCGCTGGCCGAATCCCCAGATCGCCTCGTCCTGATCGAGCTTCACGATGACAGTTGTGCGCCCGCCCTTTTTCTCGACGCGTATGCGTTCCCCCTCCTTGCCGGAGAAGATATTGTGCTCGAACGAGATTGTGCCAGGCAGGTTGTAGCGGTGCTGCGGATCGCCTGCGATCATTTGTGCCTTCGTGTTGAGCGTGAGCAATGCGGCGAACGCGAGGGCAACGACTCCGAATGTACGTTGCGCGCGGCGACGTTGTGTGGACGAGATATTCAGCGCTTGAACGTTCCCATGAGGCTTGCGCGGATGAGTACTTTGTTTTCGATCGCGCGGCGCAGGTCGGCAGCAGTTGCGATTTCGCGCGGATCGAGTGCGCTGCTCAGCGCGAAGAGTTCAAAAAAGTAGCGATGGTTTTCGCCCGGCGGCGGGCAGGGTCCGCCGTAGCCGGGTCGGCCAAAGTTGTTCACGCACTGCACTGCGCCATTCGCGAGTTTGAAATTGTTCGGGACCCCCGCATCGAGGCGATGGCACGTGGACGGGATGTTGAAGATGAGCCAGTGCAGAAATGTGCCGCCCGGCGCATCGGGATCGGTGACGAGCAGCGCGAAGCTCTGCGTATCGGCGGCGGGTGCGCCGGTCCAGTCCAGTTGCGGCGAGATGTTTTCGCCCTTACACGTGAAGCGTGCGGGAATCGGCGCGCCATCGTTGAACGCTGGACTGGAAAGCTTCATGCGTCGCTGGGTCTCGTTGTCCATCTTACAAGGATTGGAAGCCCGGCGAAACAGAAATTCTAATTGTTGGAAGGCGCGCGACAAACACACGTTGTGTGGAAGGGGGGACAGAGCGCTGCGGGACGCAAAAATAGCCGGAAATGCGGTGTGTTTGCGCCCTGTTGTCCAAAGCCCGGGCTGACATCATGGACCTGGCGGCTCCTGAGGGTTGCTTGCGTGAGGGGGTGATCCGTGATATACACGTCTGTTTGACATTTCCGGGATTGGCGCGATTGTGCCCCGTTCCCTTGAGTTTGGAGGAGAGTATGAGTGCGACGCAGGCAGACATCGGTTTAATCGGATTGGCGGTGATGGGGGAGAACCTCGTCCTTAATATGGCCAACAACGGGTTCACCGTGGCGGTGTTCAACCGGACGGTGTCGAAGGTGGACGACTTTTTGCAGACCCGCGCGGCGGGCAAGACGATTGTGGGGGCGCACTCGCTGCAGGAACTTGTGGCGTCGCTGAAGCGGCCGCGCCGCGTGATGATGATGGTGAAGGCGGGTGCTGCGGTGGATCAGCTTATCGAACAGTTGGTTCCGCTGCTGGAGCCGGGCGACATTATTATTGATGGCGGCAATTCGTGGTTTGAAGACACGCAGCGCCGCGTGAAGCAGGTGGAGTCGCGCGGGTTGCTCTACATGGGCACGGGCGTTTCGGGCGGCGAAGAAGGCGCGTTGCGCGGCCCGAGCATTATGCCGGGCGGCTCGCCTGCGGCGTGGCCGCACGTGAAGCCGATCTTTCAGGCGATCGCGGCGAAGGTGAATGGCGAGCCGTGCTGCGATTGGGTGGGCTCGGACGGCGCGGGGCACTTCGTCAAGATGGTGCACAACGGCATCGAATACGGCGATATGCAGCTCATCTGCGAGGCGTACGACCTGTTGAAGCGCGGGCTCGGCATGACGGCGCAGGAGCTGCACGACATCTTCTCGATTTGGAACAAGGGCGAGCTGGATTCGTATCTGATCGAAATCACCGCCAAGGTGTTCACGCGGACGGATCCGGAGACGGGCAAGCCGCTGGTGGATGTGATTCTGGACGCGGCGGGCCAGAAGGGCACGGGCAAGTGGACAAGCAGCATCGCGCTGGACTTGGGCGTGCCGGTGACGCTGATCACCGAGTCGGTGTTCGCGCGAATCATGGCGGCGCACAAGGAAGAGCGCGTGGCGGCGTCGAAAAAGCTGCGCGGTCCGAAGAGCGCATACAAAGGCGATCGCGCGAAGTTCATCGAGTCCATCCGGCAGGCGCTGTTTGTGTCGAAGATTTGCTCGTATGCGCAGGGCTTCGCCTTGCTCAAGACTGCATCGGAGACGTACGGCTGGAAGTTGAACCTCGGCCAGCTCGCGATGTTGTGGCGCGGCGGATGCATCATTCGCGCGGCGTTTCTTTCGCAAATCCGCGACGCGTTCAGCCGCCGCAAAGCGCCGGCGAATCTGCTTCTGGACCCGACCTTTAAGAAGATCGTTGTCCGCGGGCAGGGCAGCTTGCGCCGCGTGATTCAGCAGGCGGCGAAGCTGGGAATTCCGGTTCCGTGCTTCAGCGCGGCGCTGGCGTATTACGACAGCTACCGCTCGGAAGTGTTGCCGGCGAATCTTCTGCAGGCGCAGCGCGATTTCTTCGGCGCGCACACGTATGAGCGTGTGGACAAGCCGCGCGGGCAGTTCTTCCACACCGAGTGGATGGACTAACGGTTGCTTCGAGCGCGCGGGCGATTGAACGATCGCCCGCGCGTTTTCGTCTCTATAGGACCGGCGCGCGGCGCCGGACGGACTCCAGATGCAGACGTATGATCTCACAACGGGACCGGTGCGTCCGCTGCTGCGGCAGTTGGCGATGCCCGCTGCGATCGGGATTTTTTGCAATACACTCTATAATCTGACGGACACGTTTTTCGCGGGCAAACTGTCCACCGCCGCGCTTGCGGGGCTCTCCGCGTCGTTTCCGGTCTTCTTCAGCATCATCGCGATCGGCGCGGGATTGAGCGCGGGGACGACGGCGCTGATTGCCTACGCGCTGGGACGCGGCGATCTGCCGCGCGCGCGATTGCTCGCCGCACAGTCGCTTTCGTTCGGCATCATTGCCGGACTGCTCCTGATGGTGTTGGGGCTGGTGTTCATGCGTCCGCTGTTTGTGTTGCTCGGCGCGAGCGGCGAGTATCTGGAGAGCGCGATTCAGTACGTCCGGATCATTTTCATCGGAACGATATTTTTCGTCGGCAGTTATGCGGTCAATGCGGGGTTGGTGGCGCGCGGAGATACGCACACGCTGCGGAATATGCTGGCGGTGGGCGCGCTGCTCAATGCGGGGTTGGATCCGTGGTTCATGTTCGGCGGGTTCGGCGTGCCGGCGATGGGGTTGGCGGGCGTGGCGCTTTCGACAATCATGATTCAGGCGGGCGGGGTGTGCTACATGATCCTGCGCGCGCGCCGCGCGGGATTGTTCACAGTGGAGACGTGGGGATTGCTGCGCCCGCGCGCGGAGCCGTTCCGGCGCATCTTTGGGCAAGGCGCGCCTGCGGCGCTGAATCACGTCACCATTGGCGTCGGTATTTTCACGATCACGTATTTTGCGAGTCGTTTTGGCGATGCTGCTGTTGCGGCGTATGGCGTGGCGACGCGAATTGAGCAGGTCGTGCTGCTGCCGGTGCTGGGATTGACATCTGCCACGCTTGCGATTGCGGGCCAGAGTCTGGGCGCGGGCCGCGTGGATCGCGTGCGAGACGTGTGGCGCGCGGGATTGCGCGAAGGGCTGGTGGTGATGCTGATTGGCGGGGCGCTGATGTTTGCGTTTGCGCGGCCGGCGGTCGGTTTGTTCGCGAGCGATCCGCAGGTTGTCGGGATTGCGGTGGGGTATTTACACGTGACGGTGTTTGTGTTGTACGCATACGTGTTTCTGTTCATCACCACCTCGCTGTTGCAGGCGATCCAGCAGCCGATGTACGCGTTGTGGATCGGGCTGTATCGCCAGATTGCGGCGCCGCTGGCGCTGTATCCACTGCTGACGGCGCACTTCGGGCCGATGGGATTATGGATCGGCATCGGGCTGGTGACGTGGTCGGCGGCGCTCTTCACGCTCGGGTGGGGGCGTCGCGCGCTGCGCAAATTGGACGCGTCTTAAAATTTCGGAATAGTTTTTTGCAAGGTCATCGCTCGCCCTGCGTACAAAATGGAATCAGAAGGAGTGCAGAAATGACTGACCGAAAATTCCCGCCGTTCGACCTCGCCCGTTTGTTGAAGACTGTTTTCGAGCCCGCCGGAGGCGAACGCGTTGCGGTTTTGATTGATTTGGAAGATCCGAAAGATATGCAGGACTACCGCTTCCTCGCGAACGCGAATTACACGATTCAGCGCCACGCCTACGAAGTGATTTACAAAGGACTTCAAGCGGGCATTTTGAATCTCAAGGGCGGCGAGATGTACGCCTACAAGATCACCGGCGGGAGCAATCTCGATCTGCCGGACCTCGCGTATGACGCGGCGGGCAAAGCGATCAGCCTCGATCGCGATGTGTATGCGAAGTACGACTTGATTCTCGCTATCACGACGTATTCGGCGACGGCGCCGCTGACGGCGTTTGCGAAGAAGTACGGATTCCGTGGCGCGACGATGCACGGAATGAACGACATCATTCTGCGAACCGGCCTAGCAGTGGACTACAACGAAGTGAGCCGCGATGCGGAGGCCTTGCGCGCGGGCATGACGGGCGCAGACTGGGCAGAGCTCGACTTTACGGTTGCGGGTAAAACGTATACATTAAAACTGCTGTTGGGCGGGCAGGAGGCTCAGAAGAGCCACGGTCTTTGTCGCGGCACGACGCCGGATGTAGCGAACCTGCCTGCCGGCGAGGTGTACTGGGTTCCGACGGGTGCGGAAGGTCAGTTCCCTCTTAAATATGAAGAAGACGGAACGCTCGCCCTCATGACGGTGAAGGGCGGACGGGTTGTGGATGCGGTGTTGATTAGTGGAAACGAAGAAACGGTGAAGCATCATCTGGCAAAGATTAAGGCCGATCCCGCGACGGGCGAAATCGGCGAACTCGGCCTGGGAACCCAAGTGTTGCCGGTGTCCGGTCGCGATATTCAGGACGAGAAGGTGTTGGGCACGTTTCATATCGCCACGGGGCGGAGCGATCACCTCGGCGGCGGGCTGACGCCCGACAAGTTCGCCGATGCCAGCCACGCCACGCACGATGACATTCTCTTCGCGCCGCACAAGACGCCGGAGGTGACGAATTGCGAGATCCGTCTGCACCGACACGGCAAAACGATCGTCGTCGCGAAAGACTATATGCCCAGCGAGTATTCACTCGGCCTCTTGCGCGCGGTTCAAGGATAACGGGTAGTGCAGAAATCTGCGTCATACTACGAAACTTCCGATGCGTTGGCGCAGTATCTCTGGCTCCATTATGCGGCCGAGGAGGAGCTGCATCTGTTGAACGGCTTCGGCGGATGCATGGTGTTGAACTTTTCCGAACGCTGCGTCAACGAGTTGGTTGGCGATGTACCCGATTGCGGCGCGCGCGCGTTGGACGTCGGCTGTTCCGTAGGGCGATCCACATTTGAGTTGGCGCGTCGTTGCGACGAAGTGATCGGGATTGATCGCGCGACGATCTTTATTGATGCCGCGCAACGCCTGCGCGCGCGAGAGACGCTTCTCTACGCGCTTCCGATTCAGGGCGAATTGCGTCAGCCGTTTGCCGCGTGGGCGCCGAAGGATGTGGACGTTACCCGCGTTTCCTTTGAGGTTGGAAACGCGGCAGAACTGCGCGCGGATATCGGCGTGTTCGATGTGGTGTTCGCTGCGAATCTCATCTGCCGAATGATGGAGCCCCGGCGCTTTCTCGAGCGGGCTTTTGAACTGGTGAAGCCCGGTGGCACACTCGTGCTGACGACGCCGAGCACGTGGCGGCAGATTTATACGCCGCGCGAAAATTGGATCGGTGGATACGAAGGCGAGGAAGGTCCCGTGTCTACCCTCAAAGGCTTGCACGAGATTCTCGATTCCGGCTTCACGCTGGAAAAGCGGGAGGACATCCCGTTCTTGATCCGCGAACACGCGCGCAAGTTCGAGCTCGTCATTGCCGAAGGCACTGCATGGCGGCGAAAGTAAACCCGGTCGCTGGATCGTCAGAACGCTTTGCATAGAATTGCGGCCGTTAGAATGTAGCCCCTATGTTGCCCGCTTCGGTGCGCGGGGGCGCGCACCGAAGCACGCGAGGGCGCGTGCGCTCCCCGGAGATTGTTTGGTTCATAATTCCGCCAGCAGAGTGGTCCGCCTACGCAGGGCCTCCGGCGGACAAGCCCGCCTACGCAGGGCCTCCGGCGGACAAGCCCGCCTACGCAGGGCCTCCGGCGGACAAGCCCGCCTCTGTTTTGCGTTTCGGACTGAATGGGTCGGCAATTAATTGTGCATCAGGTTTTCCCCTACCTTTTGTGTTGACGGTTGTTTCGTTGGCGCGCAAACTTATCAGGTGACAATGCGTCGAGAGAGCCGTCAGAAGTGTTGCTCGCGTGCGAAGTGCGCGATGCGGCGCCGGGATTCATATCGGGGATAGGAATATGGCCGACCCGCTTCAATCCGATCTGAATCCTCAAGATTTGGCGTATGTTGAAGCGAGTCCCCTCTACAACGGCGATCTGGCGCCGATTCCATCTAGCAAGCGCCGCTGGGGCACAAAAGATATCGCGAATCTCTGGGTGGGCATGTCGGTGTGCATTCCGACGTATATGCTCGCGAGCGGGTTGATCCATGCGGGGATGAACTGGTGGCAGGCGATTCTGACGGTCTCGCTCGGCAATCTGATCGTGTTAATCCCGATTGTGCTGAACGGGCATGCGGGCTGCAAATATGGCATCACATTCCCGGTGTTTGCGCGCGCGCCGTTTGGAACTGCGGGAACACATATCGCGTCGGTGTTGCGCGGTATTGTGGCGTGCGGCTGGTTCGGCATCCAGTCGTGGATTGGCGGAGAGGCGATATACAAGCTGCTGTTATTGAAGTGGCCGGAACTGGCGAACACTGCCGTGTGGGGGTTCATCAGTAACGAGCACATTCAGGTTAACACGGCGCAGTTTTTGTCCTTCCTGGTTTTCTGGTTCATCAATATCGCGATTTTCTGGCGGGGGATGGAGTCCATCCGCTTCATTGAGAACTGGGGCGCGCCGCTGTTGATTGGGATCGGGCTGATGTTCCTCATCTGGGCGTATAACAAAGCAGATGGATTCGGGCCGATGTTGTCGCAGCCGGGGAAATACAAAACGACGGCGGAGTTCTGGAAGATTTTCATTCCGGGGTTGACCTCGATGGTGGCGTTCTGGGCGACGCTGTCGCTGAACATTCCCGACTTCACGCGCGAGGCGAAGAGTCAGCGCGCGCAGTTGTGGGGGCAGTTCCTCGGGTTGAACACAACGATGCCGTTCTATGCCTTTATCGGCGTGGCGGTGATTTTCGGCGAGGCGATTTGGGATCCGGTCGAACTGCTTTCGCGTTTCGACAGTTTCTGGATCATCCTGTTCTCGATGTTTGCGTTGTCGCTGGCAACGCTGACGACGAACCTGGCGGCGAACGTGGTTGCGCCCGCGACCGCGTTCTCGAACTTTCTTCCGCGCGCGATCAGCATGCGCGCAGGCGGCGTGATTACGGGGATCATCGGCATTTTGATGATGCCGTGGAAACTGGCGGCGGATCCGAGTGGTTACATCTTCACGTGGTTGCTGGGCTACTCTTCGCTCCTCGGGCCGATTGGCGGCATTTTGATCTGCGACTATTTTGCGATTCGCAAGCGGACGATGAATCTGCGCGCGCTGTATGATCCGCGCGGCGAGTACTCCTACGCCAACGGCTATAACATCCGCGCGCTCGTGGCGCTGGTGCTGGCGATTGCGCCGAACGTGCCGGGCTTTCTCGTGACACTGGGGGTGGCGGTTCCGGCTGCCGAATTCTGGACGGGTGTTTACCACTACGCGTGGTTCGTCGGATTTTTCATTGCGTTCGCGTTGTACTATTTCCTGATGAAGGGATACCGGCCCCAGGTTGTGAATGCGGGAGGGCGGTAGCGAATCATGAGCACAGAGTGTGCGGCATATTCGTCAAACACACCCGCGCGTTGTAGAGGAGTAAGAAGATGAGTTCGAAGAAAGCACCTGTTTTGCCCGCGTTTTCGCACACCCCTGCGCCGTACACCGGGCTGTCGTATGAGAAGACGCTGGCGCTGCGAAAGCAGTATCTGAATCCGGCGCTGTTTCTGTACTACAACAAGCCGCTGATGATCGTCGAAGGCAAGATGCAGTATGTCTATGACGACACCGGCCGCCGCTATCTCGATGCGTTCGGCGGCATTGTAACGGTGGGGGTGGGGCACTGCCATCCGCACGTGAACAAGGCGGCGATTGATCAGATCAACAAGATTTCGCACACGACGACGATCTATCTGAACAGTGCGATCTGCGAGTATGCGGAGAAGCTGACCTCGAAGATGCCGGGCAATTTGAAGTGCGTTTATTTTGTGAACTCCGGTTCCGAGGCGAATGACCTCGCGATCCTGATGGCACGCATTCACACCGGCAACTATGACCTCGTCGCGCTGCGCAACTGCTATCACGGCGGCGTGGCGTCGGTGATGGGGCTCACGGCGCACAGCACGTGGAAGTTCAATGTGCCGCACTCGTTCGGCGTGCATCACGCGATTGCGCCGTATCCGTATCGCGGGCCGTGGGGCCACAACGATCCGGACGCGGGCAAGAAATACGCGGCAGATGTGAAGGATCTAATAATTAACGCGACGCCCGGAAAGATCGCCGGCTTCTTCGCCGAGTCGATCCAGGGCGTCGGGGGTGTGGTGGTATTCCCCGATGGATACCTGAAGGAAGCCTATCGCGTGGTGCGCGAGCACGGCGGCGTGTGCATCGCCGACGAGGTGCAGGCCGGGTTCGGTCGCACGGGTCGCCACTACTGGGGCTTCGAGTCGCAAGGGGTCATTCCCGACATTGTGACGATGGCGAAGAGCATCGGCAACGGCGCTCCGCTCGCGGCGGTCGTCACGACGCCGGAGATAGCCAAGTCGCTCACGCAGCGCATTCACTTCAACACCTACGGCGGTAATCCGGTCTCGTGCGCGATCGGCAAGGCGGTGCTCGAGGTGATTGATAACGAGAATATGATGGAGCGGAGCCGCGTGTTGGGCGATCGCTTCCTCGCGGGCCTCCAGAAGCTGCATCAGAAGTATCAGGTGCTCGGCGAGGTGCGCGGCGCGGGTCTGCTGGTTGCGCTTGAGTTCGTGACGGATCGCGCGACGAAGGAGCCGAACAAGGCGGCCTGCACGCAGGTTTTCGAGCGCGCGCGCGAGTTGGGCGCATTGATTGGCAAGGGCGGCTTGCACGGCAACATCATCCGCATCACGCCGCCGATGTGTGTGACGGAGGCGGACATTGACTTCCTGCTCGAGGTGCTGGACATCGCCATTTCGGAGATTTGAGGCAACTCGAAACCAAACGGAGCGGAGCCTTTTATGAAAGTCGGCATTCCGAAGGAAATTAAGGTTAAAGAAAACCGCGTCGCGGGGACTCCCGCCGTGGTGCGCGCGCTGGTCTCTGCGGGGCACACCGTGCTGGTGCAGCAGAGCGCTGGCGTGGGCAGCGGATTCAGCGATGAGCAGTATCGCGATGCGGGCGCGACGATTGTGCCGACGGCGGCGGATGCGTGGTCGGGCGATATGGTGCTCAAGGTGAAGGAACCGATCGAGCCGGAGTATCAATTCCTCCGGCCCGGCTTGCTGCTGTTCACCTATCTGCATCTCGCGGCGGATCGAAAGCTCACGGAGCGTCTAATGGCGTCCAAGACGGATTCCGTCGCGTATGAAACCGTGCAGGTGGGGCGTCGCCTTCCGCTTCTCGAGCCCATGAGCGAGATCGCAGGGCGGATGAGCACCATTGTCGGCGCATTCTATCTGAGCAAGGCGCAGGGCGGATCCGGCGTGTTGCTGGGTGGCGTGCCGGGCGTGATGCCGGGGAATGTAGTGATTCTCGGCGGCGGCGCATCGGGCGTGAATGCCGCGCGCATGGCGGTTGGCCTGGGCGCGACGGTAACGATTCTGGAACTCGACATTGAACGGATGCGGTTCCTTGATCTGACGCTCGGTGGCTCCGTGCGCATGGTGCAATCGAATGAGCACAACCTGCTGGAGCTGCTGCCGGACACGGACCTCTTGATTGGCGCAGTGCTGGTGCCCGGCGCCAAGGCTCCGAAGCTGCTTCGCCGCGACATGCTTAAGTTGATGAAGAAGAGTTCCGTGCTTGTGGATATCGCGATTGATCAGGGCGGCTGCTTTGAAACATCGCGCGCGACGACGCACGAAAACCCGATCTTCTTCGAAGAGGATATTCTGCACTACTGCGTGGCGAACATGCCCGGCGCGTATTGCCGGACGGCGACACAGGCGTTGACGAACGCGACGCTGCCGTATGCGCTCAAACTGGCAAATCTCGGTTTGGAAAAGGCGTTGCAGCAGGTGGCGGAGTTGCGTCCGGGGCTGAACACCCACGCAGGGCATCTGACCTATAAAGCCGTGGCGGATGCGCACGGATTGACTTTTACTGAGTATAAATGAGGAGAACGCGATGAATAGAAACTCACACTCTCGATCCGGCCGCCAACCGGTACACGTCCACTCCACTTCCTCAGCAAACCTAGGGTGACATCATGCCGTTGAAATCATTTCTTACAGCGAAGCAGGCCGCGGTGAACATGGATGAAAAGAAGCCGAAGTTCCGGCCGCAGGAGGCGCTTGTCGAAGCGGAGCGTTGTCTTTACTGCTTCGATGCTCCGTGTATTGCCGCGTGTCCGACGGGCATTGATATTCCGAGCTTCATCAAGAAGATTGCGGAAAAGAACCTCACCTCGTCCGCGCGCGTGATTCTCGAATCGAACCCGCTTGGCGCATCGTGTGCGCGCGTGTGCCCCGTGGAAGTGCTCTGCGAAGGCGCGTGCGTGATGTTGGATCGCGATGAGAAGCCGCTGCAGATCGGACGGCTCCAGCGCTATGCGACGGACCACGTTTTTGAGAACGACATTCAGGTGTTGCACGCGCCGAAAAAGAAGAACGGCAAGTCGGTCGCCGTGATTGGCGGCGGACCTGCCGGGCTAGGTTGCGCGGCAGAGCTGGCTCAGCTCGGCTACGACGTGACGATCTTTGAAAAAGACAAAGAAGCGGGCGGCCTCAACACGTACGGCATCGCGTACTACAAAATGCGCCCGGACGTCAGCATTGCGGAAGTCGAGATGATCAAAAAACTCGGCGTGAAGATTCGCACCGGCGTGGAAGTGGGCAAAACCGTCAAGATCGCCGACATTGAGAAAAAGTTCGATGCCATCTTCATCGGTGTGGGTCTCAGCAGCAATGCCTTGCGGCTGAACATTCCGGGCGAGGATTTGCCGGAAGTCGTCGAGGCGTTGGATTTCATTCGCGAGCTGCACGTTGAGCCGCTGCACAAGGTGAAGCTGGCGAAGCGCGTGGCGGTTGTCGGTTGCGGCAATACCGCGATTGACGCGGTAGCGCAGGCCAAGCGACTCGGCGCGGAAGAAGCGATCATTGTGTATCGTCGGCGCGAGCAGGATATGCCCGCCTATCCGCACGAATACGACAGCGCGAAAGTGGACGGCGCCGAATTCATGTTCAACGTGCTCCCCGTCGAAGTCGTTGAAAAGAATGGGCATGTTGAAGGGCTCAAGCTTGTGCGCACGAAGGTGAACGATCAGGGCAAGGCGGAGATCATTCCCGGGTCTGAATTCTTCGAGCCGTTCGGCATGGTGATCAAGGCGTTGACCCAGGCGCCGCGCAGCGACCTGTTGAAGCGCCTCTTTCCGAAGTTGAAGCTCAACAAGGACGGGACCGTCGCGCGCAACGAAGTCACGGGACAGACGAACCTCAAGCACGTCTTCACTGCTGGCGATTGTGCCAATGGCGGTCGCGAAGTGGTGAACGCCGTGGGCGAGGCGCGGAAAGCCGCGCGCGGGATTCACAAGTGGCTCACGGGCGAGACGGCGATCGGACCGATTCAGAAGACGCGCTATGGGATGAAGCAGCCGTATGGATCGGGGTTGGACAATCCGGTGCGCGCGCCGGAGCTTGAAGAAGAGTATTACGCAAAACAGAAATAATCGGGATTCGAAGAACGCTACGTAAGGAGAACAATCATGGCAGACCTTTCCATCAATCTTGCCGGAATCAAATCGCCGAATCCTTTCTGGGTCGCGTCCGCGCCGCCCGCGAACACCGCCTATCAGTGCCACAACGCGTTTGCTGCGGGGTGGGGCGGGTTCGTCTGGAAGACCATCGGCACGCCGATCGTCAACGTCAGTTCACGCTATTCCGCGCTGAACCTCGGTCAGATGCGCATGGCGGGACTCAACAACATTGAGCTGATCAGCGACCGCGCACCGGAGACGAACTTCCGCGAGATCAAAGAGTGCAAAAAGGCGTGGCCGAACCACGCGATTATCGCCTCGCTGATGACGGATACGCGCGAGAACTGGCACGACTTCATGAAGCGTGCCGTGGACGCGGGTGCGGATGGTGTCGAATTGAACTTTGGCTGTCCGCACGGCATGTGCGAGCGCGGGATGGGGTCCGCTGTCGGGCAGAACCCGGAAGTTATCGAGACGATCGTCGGTTGGGTTATGGAGGTCGCGGAGATTCCGGTGATCGTGAAGCTCACGCCGAATGTCACGAGCGTGGTGCCGCCAGCGCGCGCCGCGAAGCGGGCGGGCGCCAATGCGGTGTCCTTGATCAATACCATCAACAGCATCACGCAGGTCAATATGGAGACGATGTGCCCCGAGCCGTATGTGGGCGGAATGAGCACACACGGCGGATATTGCGGGCCTGCGGTGAAGCCGATTGCGCTGAATATGCTGCACGAAATTGCGTCGGATCCACAGTGTGCGGGTCTGCCGATTTCCGGTATCGGCGGTGTGTCGAATTGGAAAGACGCGGCCGATTTCATCGCGCTCGGCGCGACGGGGGTGCAGGTCTGCACGGCGATCATGCACTACGGCTTCCGCATCGTAGAGGAGATGAAGGACGGGTTGAGCGAATTCCTCGACAGCAAGGGGATGAAGTCGGTCAACGAGTTGCGCGGGTTGGCGGTGAACAAGGTCACCAAGTGGGAGAATTTGAATCTCAACTACAAACGTGTCGCGACGATTGACTATGACAAGTGCATCAACTGCAACTTGTGCTACATCGCCTGCGAAGATGGTGCGCATCAGGCCATCGCGCTGATCAAGCCGGATGGCCACGACCTCGGGCCGGGCCGCCTGCCGGGCAAGATGATTCCGAAAATTCTGGAGGACGTCTGCGTCGGTTGCAATCTGTGTGCGCTGGTCTGCCCGGTGGATGATTGCATCATCATGGAGGATGTGCCGACCGGGAAGAAGCACATGAGCTGGAAGCAGTATCAAGAAGGTTTAGCTGCAGGGAAGATGAAGCCGATCCCCGCGCATCCGTAATTGGCTTTAGCGAAAAGAAGATTAGGAAAGAGGGTATTAATATCATGAGTACGCAGTCTGCCCTGACGCCGGTTCCCGTTTGCATTAATGGGGAGTGGTTCGTTCCGAAAACCGCCGCGCACACGCCGGTCTACAATCCGTCCACCGGCGACGTGATCGCGCAAACGCCCATGTGCGGCGCGGACGTTGTGGATCAAGCTGTTCAAGCCTGCGAAGCCGCCGCGTATGATTGGGCGGAGACTCCGCCGATCGAACGCGCTCGCGTAATGTTCCGCTACAAGGCGCTGATTGATAAACATTTTGAAGAGCTTGCGCAGATGATTACGCGCGAGCACGGCAAAACGATTGTCGAGGCGCGAGGCGATGTGTTGCGCGGCATGGAGGTTGTCGAGTACGCCTGTTCGGCGCCCGAGCTGCTGAAAGGTGAGGTGCTGGAAAATATCGCGCGCGGCATTGACTGCGATGTGATCAAGCAACCCGTCGGCATTTGCGCGGGCATTTGTCCTTACAACTTTCCTGCGCTGGTGCCGATGTGGATGTATCCGCTCGCGCTGATCTGCGGCAATACGTTCATCCTCAAGCCGAGCGAGAAGGTCCCGCTGACCGGCGTGCGTCTGATTGAGTTGTTGCATGAGGCCGGATTGCCGAAGGGCGTGTTGAACGTTGTGCATGGCGGCAAGGAGTGCGTGGACGCGATTCTGACGCATCCGAAGATTCGCGCGATTTCGTTTGTCGGCTCCTCGCCGATTGCGAAGTATATTTTCGAAAAGGGCACACAAAACGGGAAACGTGTTCAGGCGGCGGGTGGCGCGAAGAATTACGTCTTCGTCATGCCCGATGCGGATTTCGACAACTCTGTGAAAGGGTTGGTGGATGCCGCGTTCGGCTGCGCCGGGCAGCGCTGTATGGCCGGTTCCACGGCGGTGGCAATCGGCAAGGCGGGCGATCATCTGTTGCCGCCGCTTGCGGAGGCTGTTCGTGCGATCAAGGTGGGCCCGACGGATCGCGACCCGTCGGCGAAGATGGGCGCGGTGATCAGTCAGCAGCATCGCGACAAGGTCGCGGGGCTGGTGGAGAGCAGCGTCAAGGACGGAGCCAAGGTCGTCGTGGACGGGCGCACGGTGAAGATTCCGGAATTTCCGAAAGGTTTTTATCTCGGCCCGACTGTGGTGGATCACGTTCGCGAGGGCATGACGATTGCAAAGGACGAGGTGTTCGGGCCGGTGTTGAACGTGATGCGCTTCGACGACCTCGAGGCCGCAATCGAAATGTCGAACAAGACCATCTTCGGAAACGGTGCGTGCATTTATACGCAATCGGGCAAAGCTGCGCGTGAGTTCCGGCACCGAATCAAATCGGGCATGGTCGGCATCAACATCGGTGTGCCTGCGCCGCTGGCCTATTTCCCGTTCAGCGGATGGGATTACTCGTTCTTCGGGGACCTGCACCTGCAGGGCCGCGAAGGCATCATGTTCTACACGCGCCAGAAAGTGACCACTTCGCGTTGGTTCCGGTATGGCGAAGGTGACATCTGGCACAAGGAATAGTGGATATTCAATTCGGCAGCAGGGAAGGGACGGCCTCGGGCCGTCCCTTTTTATTTGCGGTTGGAGAAATGGCGGGCGGTGGGATAGCCTCCGGTTTTTGCAGGCGCAAATGTGCGGGTGCGCGGGGCGGGGAGAGCTGGCGAAGAAATTTAGCGCGGTGTTTTGCACGCCGCTCCGGATGCCTCGAAAACAGAAGGTAAATGTGTGATGCGAGTGCGGGTGTTTTCATGAACATGCTTTTGACATGTGTGGATGAGTGGGATCCGTATGTGCCGGGCCTGACGGGCGAGTCGGTCGGGTTGGGGCCGACACTGGCGCTGCTTGCGAATGCGGAATGGGACCGGCTGGTGCTGCTTTCCACATCGGCGACGCCCGGTCAGGCATTGGCGTTGGAGCTGGAGTTGCGGCGACTCTATCCCGCGCTGGCGATCGAGTGGATTTCGGCGCCGCTTTCCCGCGAGGCATTGTCGGATGCGCTCGGGTCCGAGTTGCGTCGCTGCGCTGCCGTGGGGTCTCTGACGGTTTGCGTGAACAGCGGGCCGGAAACGGTGCAGGCCGCGTGGGGCGACGTGGTGCACGACGCCCCGGCGGTGCGCTGGGTTGCGGTGCAATTCGCTCGCGGCGCAGCGGGGGCGGGGTTGGCGGTTGTGGATGAGAAGCCGCGGGCCGCAGAGCGGGCGCGTGAAGCGATGGCGGCGTATGGCGTGGACGCGGCGCGATTGCGCGCGCCTGATTTGATGACCGCGTGCAGGCAGCTTGGATTGCGCGGTGAGGATGCCGCATTTCGGCGCGTATTGGAGATGGCGGAACGGCTTGCGCCGCATCCGGTGCCGCTGTTGATTCACGGCGAAACGGGGACGGGGAAGGGGATGCTGGCTGCGTTGATTCACGAGATGAGCGGGCGCGGGCGCGCTCCGTTTGTGGCGGTGAATTGCGCGGCGTTGCCGGAGCAGTTGGTGGAGAGCATTCTCTTTGGGCATCGCAAGGGTTCGTTCACCGGTGCGGCGAGTGATCAGGCGGGGAAGTTTGTGCTGGCGGACGGGGGCACGTTGTTTCTGGATGAAATCGGGGAGCTGCCGCTGGCATTGCAGGCGAAGTTGCTCCGCGTGTTGGAGGATGGCGTGGTGGAACCGATTGGTGCCGCGCGCGGGGTTCCGGTCAATGTACGGGTGATCGCGGCAACGCATCGCGACTTGCGAGCGGCGGTTGCGGAAAAATCGTTTCGCGAAGATTTGTATTTCCGGCTTGGCTATGCGCAGCTGGTGCTGCCGCCGCTGCGCGCGCGACGGAGCGACATCAAACTCTTGGCGCTGTATCAGCTCGCGCAATTGAATCGCTCCATGCCGACTCCGCGCCGTATGGACGCTTCGGCGGTGAAGCGATTGGAGGAGCATGTCTGGCCGGGGAATATCCGCGAGCTTTCCAACGTCTTGGGTCGCTCGGTGCTGCTGTCCGACAAGCCGGTGCTTCAAGCGGAAGATATTCAAATTGAGCCGCTTCCTGCTGCTGCTCCGCGCGCGGGTGCGCTGCCGGAACTGGGCGCGGGCTTCTCTATCGAATCGTATCTTTCCGAAATCCGGACGTCGTTGATCGCGAAGGCGCTGGAACAGTCGGGTGGAAATAAATCGCACGCCGCACGGCTACTCGGCATTTCTCCGCAGGCCGTGCATAAATTTCTAAAGAGCACAGATCGCGCGGACTCCTGATCGCTCGCGATTTCCGCATTTCTGTGGAGTATCCGTTTTTGCGTTGAGAAAAACTTCCAACCCTTGGAAGTCTGTTCGCGACCGGTTTCCAATCCTTGGAAGTCGCCCCTCTCTATCTGCCAACGGTATGCGGTATAGAGTTGGCTCCGTCCCCAGTTCTGCGCAACTGCGGTTGAAATTCATCAACCGCAGTTGATGGTTTTCACCCTGTCAGTTGCGAGGGGCGCGTTCGCGGCGGCGATCTCGCAAGTGCTTTGTAAATCGCGGGTTGCGATCTCGCGAATCCGCCTTTCTGCGACTTGGCACGGCGCTTGCGAATATAGAGTTCCAGAATCAAACCCCAATGTGGAGGACTGGAAATGAAGCGAGCGATGATGGTGAGTGTGGTGGCGGGCCTGATGGCGATGGTGGCGACGGCGGGCTGGGCGGGCGAGCTGCCGTGGCGCGGAAAGAATGTGGAGTTTCACCGGATTGAATCGCGGCTATTTGATGCCGCGCGATACGACGCGGCGTCGCGCACGCTGACAATCGTGTTCAGCAGTGGGGCGGCTTACGCCTATTCGGGCGTGGATCGCGAGGTGTATCTGGATTTCACGCGCATCGTGAACAAGGGCGAGTATTTCAATCGCCGCATTCGCAACAGCTATCCGTGCGAGCGGTTGGATCTGTATCCGTCTGCGTGGGCGGTACGCGAATGAGCGAGAACACAAAAAGAAACGACAACGAAAAAGGGAGAACGGACATGATACGAATGAACAGAGTGATGCTGGTGGGAAATCTGACGCGGGATCCGGTGATCCGCAAAACATCGAAGGGAATGTCGGTTGCGGATCTGGGCCTGGCGGTGAATGACGGGTACGGAGGAAAAGACGGGAAGGGCGAGGAGAACGCGTGCTTCGTGGATGTGATTGCGTGGGATAAACAGGCGGAGACGTGTGGGGAATACTTAAGGAAAGGTTCGCCGATCCTCGTTGAAGGCCGACTGCAATACTCGCAGTGGAAAGACAAGGAGGGGCAGAGCCGGAACAAGATCAAGGTGTCGGCGGACCGCGTGCAGTTTATGGGGCGTCCCGGCGGTGGGGGAAAAGACGGCGGGCGCAAGACGGAGGCTCGCGAGGGAGGGGAGCGGCGGAGTCGCCGCTTCCGCGATGAAGAATATAGCGACTGACCGCAAGGGAGCGGGTGAGAGAGCGGGGGCGAGCGCAACGGCGCTCGCTCCCGCGATGTTTTATAGGCGGGGGGCTGTGTCAGAGTGGTTGAAGCGAGCCGGGCGCGGAGTGGGTCGGCGGGGCGGGGCGGCGTGTGCGCCGTGAAAATAATTGTCGCTTGGGGTTGCGCGATTGCGCTGAGTGAACCACAGTTCCGGCGAACTCTATGAGCTTTGCTTTTATACCTACTCTTGCGTTTGTCTTTGAGCGACCGGTTGTGGACCCGGTCGGGCTGTTTGCTGTCCTGATGACAATTATTCTGTGCGTGCCGATTATCTGCCGACTTGTGCGGATCCCGGAAATTGTCGGGCTGATCATCGCGGGAATTGTGCTGGGGCCGCACGCGCTGGATATCCTGCCAAAGAGCGGGGCGGTGGATTTGCTGGGGAAGGTGGGGCTGATCTACATCATGTTCCAGGCGGGGCTGGAAATTGACATGAATGAGCTGGAGGAGAACCGGAGCCATTCGGTGATCTTCGGCATTCTGTCGTATTTATTCCCGATGGTGTTGGGTTCCGGGGTTATTTATTTCTTCCTCTACAATCACCTGAATCCGGATCACCTGTGGCCGACGATCCTGTTGCTGGCGAGTGTGTTTGCGTCGCATACGCTGCTGAGTCAGCCGATTGTCAAGCGGCTGGACATCATGAAGGATCCGGCTGTGACGACGGCGGTGGGCGGCACGATCGTGACGGACACGATGACGCTGATGACGTTGGCCGTGATTGCTGCCGTGGTGCAGGGCGAGGCGACGACGCGGTTTTGGATCAGTCTTTTTGTCGGCATCGCGGTGTATACGGCTGCGCTCTTTTTGATCGTACCCCGGTTGAGCCGTTTGAGCTTCAGCAAATTCAAGGCGGGGAGCGTGGAGCGATTTGTTTATTTGCTGGCGATTGTTTTTCTCTGCGCATTTTTGGCGGAAGTGGCGCGGATGGAGGCGATCATCGGCGCGTTCTTTGCTGGTATTGCGATGAACCGCTTGGTGCCGGCGCGCTCTTCGCTCGCATCGCGCGTGCACTTTGCCGGAGAGGCGCTTTTTATCCCGATGTTCATGATCACTGTGGGGATGATTGTGGATATTAATTCGCTGAAGGATCCCAAAATGTGGGGCGTGGCGGGTGTGATTCTGCTGGCGGTGTTTCTGACGAAGACGGTTGCGGTATTCGGCAGTGCGCGTCTGTTTCGCTATACGAAAGATCAGGCGATGCTCATTTTCGGGCTCTGCGTTTCGCAGGCTGCTGCAACGCTGGCGGCGACCTATGTCGGCTATGAAATCGGCCTGTTCAATCACACGATCCTGAACAGCATTATTATGCTGATTCTGGTGACGTGTTTGATGTCGCCGTGGATGACGGAGCGATGGGGGCGAAAGGTGGCGATGCGGGCGGCTACGGAGGCCGTGCATCTCTCGCGGGTGCCGCAGCGCATGCTGATTCCGCTGGCGAATCCGGCGAGCATCGGCCCGCTGATGACAATGGCGATTCTCATTCATAATCCGAAGTCGGAAGAACCGCTGTTCCCGCTCACGGTGGTGGCGGCCGATGAGGATGTAGAGGCGCAGGTGGCCCTGGCGGAGAAGAAGTTGGAGGGCGCGGTGCGATTGGCGACGGATGCGAATCTGGATGCGGTTCCGATTACGCGCGTGGACCTCAATATCGCGGATGGCATCAACCGGGCGATTGCGGAGCTGCGGATTCGCACGGTACTGATCGGCTGGAACGGGCACATTGCGGCGAATCAGTTTATTTTCGGAAGCGTGCTGGATCGTTTGCTGAAAGATTCTGCGCAGACTATTTTTGTGTATCGCGATGCGTGTCCCATCAGTGAATACCGCCGCGTGATTCTCGCGATCCCGCCGTTTTCGAACCGCCTGCCAGGCTTTCCGGGTGTATTGGCTGAGGTGTGCACGGTGTGCGAGCAGTTGGGCGCGGCGCTGCACATAATCACCCCGAGCGACAGCCGTTTTGCGGCGGAAGATGTGCTGGTGAAGCTCAAGTCGTCGGTGGTGGTGACGTGGGTGGACATTTCCACATGGGAGAATATGGCGTCAAAACTTCGCGAGATGGCGCGTCCGTCGAGCGACTTGATTGTGCTGGTTGCTTCGAGAAAGGGGACGATTGCGTGGACGCGCGAGGACGATCGCCTGCCGCGCCTGTTGGCGACGCGTTTTCCGAAAAACAGTTTCATGGTCGCCTATCCCCGCAACGAGCGTTCGGCGGTATATGCGCTGCAGGCATTTGATGCGCCCTCTCGTTTGCGCGACTATGTGGATGCAGGCGGGCAGGCGCTGGTGTTGCAATCTACCGACGCAAACGCCGCGATTCGGGAACTTGCATCGCAGATTTCCGGAATCGGTGCGATTGCGAACCTCAGCGAGCGCTTGATTGAGGCTGCGCGCTCGAATTCCGTTCGGATTGTTCAGGGAACTGTGCTGATTGATGTTCATGCGTCTGAACAGCCTCGCTCTTTTGTTGCGGTTGGAAATGCCGAGCGAAATCCGATCATTTTTAGCGACCTCACCGAGCCGGTCTGGCACATCTGGGTGCTTGTGACCGGAAGCGATAACACGCTGGCCGAGCACGAAGCGCTCTTTGGCTACATCAATCAGCGACTGCGTCGCCAGGAGCCGCAGCAATTGCAGGGTGTCCACACAACCGCAGATATTACCCGGATACTGAAAATTTAACGGGCCGGATATAACCCAGTTGTTCTTTCAACTTCGGGGTCTATACTCGGCGCCGGTACCACTATGAGCACTTCACCGTTCTACATCACGACGCCTATCTATTACGTCAACGACAAGCCGCACATCGGCCACGCGTACACCACGATCCTCGCCGACGTGCTCGCTCGCTACCATCGCCTTGCGGGCGACCCGACCTATTTCCTCACTGGCACAGACGAGCACGGGCAGAAGGTTCAGCGCGCTGCTGACAAAGCGGGTATGACCCCGCAACAGCAGGCCGATGCCACGGTTGTTCACTTCCAGAACCTTTGGAAGCGGCTGGAGATCACGCACGATGACTTCATCCGGACAACGGAGCCGCGTCATACGCGCGTGGTGCAGGCGTGCCTTCAAGACTTGTACGATCGCGGCGAAATCTATCGCGCCGAATACGACGGCTGGTACGACGTGACGAGCGAGACCTTCGTCACGGAAAAAGACATTCCGGAAGGGAAGAAGCCGGAGGAAATGCCGAATATCGTCCGGATTAAAGAGGCGAACTACTTTTTCAAGATGAGCGCCTATCAGGATTGGCTCATTCAGTATATCAACGACAACCCCGAGTTCATCCAGCCGGACCACCGCCGCAACGAGACGCTCGGGTTTTTGCGCAAACCGCTGCAGGACCTCTGCATCTCGCGTCCGAAGAGCCGCCTGGCCTGGGGCATTGAACTGCCGTTCGATACGGACTACGTCTGCTACGTTTGGTTCGACGCGCTCGTTAACTACATAAGCGCCGTGGGTTATAAATCGGACGACGCGATGTTCGCGAAGTGGTGGCCCGGCTGCTATCACCTCGTGGGAAAAGATATTTTGACCACGCACACCGTCTATTGGCCCACCATGCTCAAGGCGCTCGGCGTTTCGCAGCCGCGCACCGTGTTTGCGCACGGGTGGTGGCTCTCGGGCGACACCAAGATGAGCAAGTCGCTCGGCAACGTTGTCAATCCGATGGATATGATTGATCGCTACGGTGTGGACGCGTTCCGCTATTTCTTGATGGCGGAAATGATTCTCGGGCAGGACGCCAATTTTACCGAGGATTCGTTTATCCGGCGCTATAACGCGGATCTCGCAAACGATTTGGGCAATCTGCTCAATCGCGTGACGAATATGACTCGTCGTTTCTGCGGCGGCAACGTGCCTGCCTTGCCTCCGGGCGATCTCGATGCGGAATCCGCCGACGTGCGCGCGACGATTCTTGCCGCTGTGGAGAAGTGCTTCTCGCTCATCCACGGGATGCGGATTGATCAGGGCCTGACCGAAGTGCTGAACGCCGTGAAGCGCGTGAATAAATACTTTGAGGTGAAGCAGCCCTGGTCGCTCGCGAAGAAAGACGATAAATCAGAGCTGCACACCTGCCTCTACGTTGCTGCGGAATCGCTGCGCATCCTCTCCTCGCTCCTGCAACCCGTGATGCCGGAGAAGATGGATGCATTCCGCAGGGCGCTCGGCTTGCAGAAGCCGTGCGCGAACGAGGAACTCCGGGTGTTCGGTGTGTTTCCCGCCGGCAGTGAAGTATCGGAACCGGGCCCGCTGTTCCCGCGCATCGAAAAGAAGAAGGAGACGCCTGCATCCGCGCCGGCACCCGCGCCGACTCCTGTCGCTGCGCCCGTGGAGGGCGTGATTGAATATGCGGATTTCGCCAAGGTGAAGCTGCGTTCGGCAAAAGTGCTGGAGGCGGAGAAAGTGCCCGGCGCAGACAAGTTATTGAAGTTGCAGATTCAGGTGGGCGAAGAAAAGCGCCAGATCATCGCCGGCATTGCGCAGCACTATTCTCCGGAGCAGGTGATCGGCAAAACGATCATCGTTGTTGTGAATCTGAAGCCCGCAAAAATTCGAGGAGTCGAATCCAATGGCATGCTTCTCGCCGCCTCGCAAGGCGATCAGCTCCGCCTCGTCACTGTGGATGGCGATCTTCCGCCCGGCGCATCTGTGAAATAATCGCTCTGCCCCGCGTTTTCTGAGTTCAGCAACGGGGCGTCTGCCGGCGCTGCTGATGTGAACCCTGTGGCCTCGCCGTTGCATGCGCAAACTGCGATGCTTCGGGCGCAATACGCAATACGAAAGCATTGCGGGTGTGGAGATTATCTGTCAGATTTGAGGTTTGCCAATCGTTGGCGGAATTATGGCTTCAGAAACAAAATCCGATCTCACAAATGTCTCAAAGAGCGCGCTGACGGGTCTGCTGCGCACGATGCTGCTGGCCCGGAAGACGGAGGAACGCCTGATCCGCCTCTATCACCAGGCGAAGATTTACGGCGGCGTCTATACAGGCGTGGGGCAGGAGGGAATCGGCGCGTCTGCGACATCGGCCAGCGGGCCGGAAGACCTCTTTGTGCCGCTGATTCGGAATATCACGGTACACATCGGGCGCGGGGAGACGACGCTGAACATTTTCCGTCAGTGGCTGGCCCGGGCGGATGGTCCGACGCGCGGGCGCGATGGCAATGTGCACTACGGCAATTTGAACAACGGCGTGTACACGATGATTTCGCACCTTGGCGCGATGCTGCCGGTGGTGGTCGGCGGCATCATGGCAAAGCGGCGGCGCGGGTTGGATGCGGTGGGCTTTGGCTTCATCGGTGATGGCGGCACGAGCACGGGCGATTTCCATGAAGCCGTGAATTTTGCCGCGGTCTATGACGTGCCGGTTATTTTCCTGATTGAGAACAATCACTACGCCTATTCGACGCCGACGAAATACCAGTACAAGTGCAAGCGGCTTGTGGATCGCGCGCCGGGCTATGGGATTGAAGGTTTCTTTAAGGACGGCAATAACGCGGTGGAGCTTTTTCTCTTCCTCCGTGCGCTTGCGGACGATCTGCGAAAGAATCCGCGCGCGGTTCTGGTGGAGTGCGATACGCTGCGTATGCGCGGGCACGGCGAGCACGACGATTCGTCGTATGTGCCGAAAGATTTGCTGGCGGAATATGCTGCGCGCGACCCGATCAAAGTCGCGCGCGAACGGCTCATTGGCGACGGCGTGCTGACCGCTGCGGAGGTGGATGCGCTGGAGGCCGAGTGTCTGGCGAATGTGGATGCGGCCTATCAGCAGGCGCTTCGCGACCCCGCGCCGGATCCCGCTTCCATGTATGATGGAGTGTACGCCCATGCTTGAGATGACCTATCTCGAGGCGATTCGACAGGGGTTGCGCGCCGTGATGAAGGCGCACCCGGAAGTCGTGCTGTATGGCGAGGATATCGGCCAGTTCGGCGGCGCCTTTAAGATGACGCTCGGGTTCCAGGAGGAATTCGGTGAGGATCGTTGCTTTGACACGCCGATCAGCGAATCGGCAATTTTTGGTACCGCTATCGGCATGGCCACGCAGGGGCTCAAGCCGGTGGTTGAATTGCAATTCGCGGATTTCGGCACCAATTCGCTGCACCATTTGTTGAACAACGCAGGCACGCACTATTATCGCACCGGTTTTCCTGTGCCGATGACCGTGCGCGCGCCGTGCGGCGGCGGACTGGGCGGCGGGCCGTTCCACTCGGAAGAGTTGGAGGCGATTTTCTGTCACATGCCGGGTCTCAAGGTGGTGTATCCCGCATTTCCGTCCGATGCGCGCAATTTGATGTACGCCTCGGTGCTGGATCCCAACCCCGTCATTTTTCTCGAAAACAAACTGTTGTATCGCCACGTCAAAGAGCTGGTGCCGAATGAAATTGAGCCGGTGCGCATCGGCGCCGCGCGCATTGTGCGGCCCGGCCAGGAGGCGGTTGTGCTGACGTACGGCGCGATGGTGCACGAATCCATCCGCGCCGCGACGCGTTTGGCCGCACAGGGGTACGAGGTGATGGTTGTAGATATGCGCACGCTGAAGCCGTACGACGAGGACGCGGTGATCGCGGCTGTCGCGGCGACGAATCGCGTGTTGGTGGTGCACGAAGGATGGCGCACGTGCGGATTCGGTGCGGAGTTATCCGCGCTGGTGGCGGAGCGCGCGTTCCACCTGCTCGATGCGCCGGTGATGCGGGTGACGGCGCCGGATATCCCGGTTCCATTTGCGCCTGAACTGGAAGCGGCTTATCGCCCCAATGCGGACAAGATTGAGCGGGCATTGGTCGAGTTGATTGAATACTGAGTTGGCATGGAGGACACAGACGCGCGAGGCGAGCGAACAGAAAGAGTTGATCGAGCTGTTGGTTGCAATCGCGCACTGCGCTGAAAAATTATGAAAACGATTCCAATCCTGATGCCACAGATGGGCCAGAGCGTCGCCGAGGGCACCATCACCAAATGGTGCAAACAGGTCGGCGACGCGGTTGCCGCCGACGAAGTGTTGATGGAAGTCGAGAGCGACAAAATTACCGTCGAAGTGGAAAGCCCCGTCGCGGGCCGGCTTGCCGCGATCATGAAGGGCGAGGGCGCCCGCGCGAAAATCGGCGAAGTTGTTGCCACCCTCGAGGTGGAGGGGGGCGCCGCCGCAGGTGCGGAGCCCGTGGAACCGCCCAAAGAGACTCGTGCCAACCAGCCTCACGCCGCCTCGCGCGGTGAGCAGGTGATGGTTTCTGTCATCAATGAAGGGGACGATAACGGCGGCGGCCCCCGATTGCCGGAGCTTACGCGCGACTGGCTGTCGCCCTTCGTCTTGCGCCTCGCGATGATCAATAATATCTCGCTCAAAGAGCTTCAGGAAATTCGCGGAAGCGGTCAGGGCGGGCGCGTGACCAAAAACGATTTGTTGCAATACCTCGCTCAGCGCCCTGTCGGTGCGACAAATCTGGCACAAGCGACCGGCAAACAAAAACCTACACCGCGCGACATCGAACATCTCGGGCAAGTGGTTCCGATGACATCGATTCGCCGCACCATCGCCGACCACATGGTGCAATCCATTCACACCAGCGCCCACGTGACCATGGTGCACGCGGTGGATGTGACGCATATCGTCGCCCTGCGCGAGCGCATGAAAGCTGCCTTTGAAAAGCGGTATGGCGTCAAGATGACCTACACCGCCGTAATGATTTACGTCACGTCCCGCGTGCTGCGCGACTTCCCGACCGTCAATGCATCCGTCCTCGGCGATAACCTCGTGTTGCGCAAGGATGTGAACATTGGCTGCGCCGTTGCGCTGCAGGACGAGAGCCTTGTGGTGCCGGTTGTCAAAAATGCCGACAAGCTGAGTTTTCCGGAAATCGCGCAGGAGCTCGACCGTTTGATCCGCGCCGCGCGTTCGAAGCAGTTGACCCGCGCCGACGTTGAAGGTGGCACATTCTCGATGTCGAACTTCGGTGCATTCGGCAGTCTGCTCGGTACCCCGATCATCTACCAGCCGCAAGTTGCCATTCTCGGCATGGGCGCGGTCTTTGAGGCGCCCGCGGTCGTGAATCACAAGGTGGAAGTGCGGAGCCAGTTGTATTTGAGCTTCTCCTTTGACCACCGCGTGATTGACGGCGCGATGGGCGGACGCTTCCTCAACGCCATTCAGACGCGCACGGAGTCGCTGGAAGAGAAGGATCTCGGCTGCGAAAAGCTGTAGAGCCGCATAATCGCACTTTACCTTCGCCACCGCACCTGCTACACCCGCACGCGTTATGGGACAAAATCTTCGCACTCGCGTCAAACAGGCCGCCCGTCTTCGCCGTAAGAAGCGCCTGAAAGAGCGCGCTCGTCAGCAAAAGAAGGCCTAAACCGGCTTTCTCTCGTTTTATTTCCGACCTCACCGCCTCGCCGCAGGTTGCGGCGCGCTGTCGTGTGCTGCAGTCGGGGTGTGCAAATACGTCGGATTGGCAGCTTGAAATATGTCAGGTTTGGCCGATGCTTGGCGACGTAGAAAGAAGGGGGTGAGCTATCCCCCGGGAAGGATGAGAATCATGAAAATAGGATTTAGTTCACTAGCATTGGCCGCCTTGCTTTTGATGGGGTGCGCGCCGTCTTCCCAAACCCGGGCTGCTGAAGGATCAGAGCAGCACGGCAACGAAACCATTATTTCGTCGAGCGAGCAGTTTGATCAGAGCGTCGCGGAAGGATTTGTTCTCGTGGATTTCTGGGCGACCTGGTGCCCGCCCTGCAAAATCATGAATCCGATCATTGCGGAAATCGCGGAAGAACAATCGGGCAGCCTTCGCGTGCTGAAAGTGGATGTGGACGAGAACAACGAGTTGGCGTCGCGCTACAACATCGAAGCGATTCCGACCTTCATGCTTTTCAAAGACGGCAAGGTCGTGGATCGGAAGGTAGGCGCATTCTCCAAAGAGCGCGCTCTCAACTGGATCAACTCCCACAAGGGCTAAAACTGTATTCGACTGATCTGACTAATCAGACTGATCGGTCAGGCCAAGAATCTCGGGCGCTGTGGTGTAGGTGGCGCTACTTCTTCGCCGATTTGGACCACGCGTCTTTGAGGGTGGCAGTGCGAGTGAATACCGGCTGGCCGGGTTTTGAATCCACGCTGTCGGCGACAAAGTACGCGATTCGCTCGAACTGGAATTGCTCGCCGGGCTTGGCATCGGCGAGTGCCGGTTCCGCCTGAATGGTCGTGACTTTCAGCGAGTCCGGATTGAGGAGCTCAGTGAACTCTTTGCCTTCCTGGGCGTCGGGTTGCTCGACAGTGAACAGCCGGTCGTAGAGACGCGCTTCCAGTTTGTGCGCGGAGTCGGCCGGGACCCAGTGAATTGTGCCCTTCACCTTCAACTCTGCTGACGGTGGATCCCACTTGCACGTGATGCCGGTGACTGCGCCGGACGCGTCTTTTTGGACGCCGGTGCAGGTGAGGAATCCTGCGTAGCGGATGCGCACGGATTTTCCGGGGGAGAGACGGAAATACTTCGGAGGCGGCACCTCCATGAAATCGTCGCGCTCGATGAAGAGGCGCGCGCCGAACGGAATCTGGCGCGAGCCTGCCGACGGGTCTTCCGGATTGTTCACCGCCTCAACAGTGGCGGGTAGAGCGTCGGTGTTTTCGATGGTGACGGGGAGGGGATCGAGAACTGCCATGCGGCGCAGCGCGGTCTTGTTCAGCGCGTTGCGAATGCAGTGTTCGAGGAGAGCAACATCGGTGAGGCTCTCGTATTTCGTGATGCCGATTTCGTCGCAGAATGCGCGAATGGCCTCCGGCGGGACGCCGCGGCGGCGCAGACCGGACAGCGTGGGCATGCGCGGATCGTCCCAACCGCTCACGAGTTTTTTCTGCACGAGTTCGAGCAGCTTGCGCTTGCTCATCACGGTGTAGCTCAAGTTCAGGCGCGCAAACTCAATCTGACGCGGGCGCACGGGCAGCTCGCCGAGCTGATCCACCACCCAGTCATACAGCGGGCGGTGTACTTCGAACTCCAGGGTGCAGAGCGAATGCGTGATGCCTTCGAACGCATCCTCCAGCGGATGGGCATAGTCGTACATCGGGTAGATGCACCAGTCGTTGCCCGTCAAATAGTGATGCTCGCGCATGATGCGGTAGAGCACCGGATCGCGCAGGTGAATGTTGGGCGACGCCATATCAATCTTGGCGCGCAGGCAGAGTGAACCGTCCGGAAATTCACCCGCGCGCATACGGCGGAAAAGGTCGAGATTTTCGTCAACGCTGCGGTTGCGAAACGGACTTTCCTTGCCCGGCCGCGTGGGTACGCCGCGATATTCCTTCCACTGCTCCTGCGTCAGCTCGCACACATACGCGCGGCCGCGTCGGATCAGATCGCACGCAACTTCGTACATCCGCTCGAAATAATGCGCGGAGAAGAAAAAATTTTCGCCCCAGTCCCAGCCCAGCCAGCGCACGTCGGTCTTGATGCTCTCGACGTATTCCATGGATTCCTTCGCCGGGTTTGTGTCGTCCATTCGCAAATGGCAGCGGCCGCCGAATTCGCGCGCCATGCCGAAGTCCAGACAGATCGCCTTGGCGTGTCCGATGTGCAGATAGCCGTTCGGTTCAGGCGGGAAGCGCGTGACGACGATGCCTCCGTTTTTCCCCGCCTGCTTGTCCGCGGCGATGATGTCGCGAATGAAGTGGGAGGGCTTATCATCTGTCGCCGGGGAATCGTTCGTTGTGCTCATATCGTTGGAACCTTGGGAAACGCGTAGTTCTAGCCGCGTTTCTCACCTCGCGAAAGCAAAAAGGCTCGCGAGCGCAGCGTTGCCACTCCGCGTTCTATTCGGAGTTGAGCATCTTTTTGTTGCTGTAATGCGTTGGATAAAAACGAATTGCGAATTGCCTTCTAGTTTTTGCCTAAACAAGAATTCGCGGGCGGGATATCCTTTTGCGCTTAAGAGGAGGAATACTATGAAGTGCGCGTTCGTGTCCTTATGCGTGTTAGTTCTGCTGGGGTACGGTGCGGGGGCACAGGTGTGGGAGCCGATCAGCTATGACATTGGAGATCCGGTCACACAGGATCTCTGGGTGGATGCCGTCAACGGCAACGACTCCAACTCGGGCGCAACGTCGAATCAGGCGTTGCGGACAGTTGCGGCGGCGTGGAACCGGATTCCGATGGGCGTCACGCTCACCAACGGATACCGGCTTCGCATCATGCCGGGTGTTCACACAAACATTCCGAACTATTGGGAATCGCGGTATGGCACTGCGACCTATCCCATCATTCTGCAGGCGGAAGGGTCGCCGGGCAGCGTGATTCTGTCCGATCCGAATATCTACGACTGCTCGTATCTCTATTTCATCGGGATCGAATTCTCGAAGACGGTGAACGGCGGCGATGCGTTTCATTTGGAGTTGTGCAACCACATTTTGCTGCGCGGTTGCACCATCCGCGGCAACAACAATGCGCAGGAAACACTCAAGGTGAATCAGAGCCAGTACATCTATGTTGAGGATTGCGACATCTCGAGCGCAGGCGACAACGCGATTGATTTTGTGGCGGTTCAGTATGGGCACATTGTCCGGTCGAAAGTTCACGACGCCGAAGATTGGGCGATGTATGTGAAGGGCGGCTCTGCGCAGATTATCATCGAAGGCAACGAGGTCTATGACGCGGGCACCGGCGGTATCACGGCGGGGCAGGGCACGGGCTTTGAATTCATGACGAACCCGTGGCTTCATTTCGAGGCCTACGACATCAAGGTCGCCAACAATTTTGTTCACGACACAGACGGGGCAGGGCTCGGCGTCAACGGCGGCTACAACATTCTGATGGCGTACAACACACTCGTGCGCGTCGGGCGACGCAGCCACGTCATTGAGGTGGTACACGGCGGGCGCGGATGCGACGGCACGTGGAGCGGGTGTGAGAGCAACCGCCTCGCGGGCGGGTGGGGCTTGTCCATCCCGGAAGGTGATTCGCAGTACATTCCCAACAAGAACGTCTATATCTACAACAATATCGTCTACAACCCCGGCACGAACTACAGCCGCTGGCAACACTTCGCCGTGCATGGCGCGCGGATTCCGCCGACGAACTCCAACATCGCCACGCCCTCGCTTGCCGACGACAACTTGCGGATTCGCGGCAATCTGATTTGGAATGGGCCGCCCAATCACAGTCCGCTCGGCGACGAAGGCGGATGCCCGACCAACAACCCGACCTGCAACAAGGCGCAGCTCATTGCCGACAATCACCTCAACACACTTCGCCCCGAATTTGTGAACGAAGCGGCGGGCGATTATCGCCCCGCCGTGACGGGTTCCATTTTCCGCGCCAAGACTTATCCGATCCCGGACTTCCTCGGCGGAGACCGCCCTTCGCCCCCGACCGTTCCGGTGGGTGTGCTCGCGAACGACGTTCCGCGCGAGCGCAACGGGCACCCGCGTCACAAGATGCATCGTCCGCCCGGCGCCTATACCGGAGGATCCAGTATGTTGATCTCGCAGATCCAGCCGGATGTCGTCACGCTCCTGGCAGAGGAAGGGTATCGCTATGCCATTGAGGCGAGCGGCGACACGACGAACTGGAGTCAGGTCGCGACCGTGAGCAATGCGGTGGCTCCGCTGATGGAAGCGATGGTCTCGATGACGCAAACTGCGCGGATGTATCGCGCGCGGCTACTGCCGTGAGCGCGTGATTGCGGGAGGGCATTTTCTGCGTGACAATCGGCCCTGTCGAATGGCACAAAGGACGCATTCCCGCTTTCGGGCGTATAGCTCAGTTGGCTAGAGCACTTCCTTGACATGGAAGGGGTCACAGGTTCAAGTCCTGTTACGCCCACCACTTCTCACCCGCCGATCAGTTGGCTCTCCACCAAAAGACGGGCAGAAGAAAGAAGCGTTTGTTCGAGTTTTTGGGGACCGCGTTCCGCTCTGTATCTCAATCTGCAGCCAGAGCTTCCAGCGGCGCAATCGCATCCTGAATAAGGCGACGGCCGGCAATGCGCAGCGCTGCGGCTGTCGGAGGATTGGATGCGAGCAATCCCCACTCGCACGTGTGCCGGGCTTCCTCCAGATCGGACTCGCTCGCGATCATCTGTCGTAGTCCTTGACCAGCCAGGCTCGCAAGTCGTTTCCACTCTTTCGGATAGCGGTCTTGCAGCGCAGCTCCCCATATGCGCGGCCACTCCAGCAGCGCGTCTTCGTTGCTGTTCGTAGCAAGTATGGCGATGGCCAGTACGCGCCCGAGATCTTTATTGCTCCGCTTAATTTCACGGCTCGCGATCAGGCCCTTCATTGTCTCTGATTCGATCTCCGGATGTGACAGCAGGTTTGCCAGTGCCATCATTTCGGGGCGGGCGATACAGATACCGAGGCTGGTCTTGATGGGTTCGTAGTTCATTAGGGAAAGGAAGCCGAAGCTGACGAGGGAAAAGTGTCCAAAGCGCGTTGCAATGCGCGTGTGGCTTATCCGGCGGTCGTTTGTGGCCTCGGGAACTGTCAGTAGTTCAATAAACCAGTGGGGTGATCCGGGCGGATTCATGCGAGCTGCCGGCAGCTCGTGGGTCGGCGTGTCGGCCGTACCAGGCTGAATCCATCGGTCGTCTTTGCGAAATTCCCAGTGGTTCTCAAAAAGTTTTTCCGTCGCGGCCACACCGGCCTGAATAGCTTCAATCCGTGGCGATAGCAGGCAGTCAGCATATTTTGTGCGGACAACCATACTGCTTTGACCGCGGAAGTAATGGTAGCCCACAGCAAGGCTGCCGATGATGACAATGTTCTTCCGACACTCCTCGGGGAGGGCGGCAACGATCTCCTGAAGGACAGCTTCGGGTGAGACGGAGTGAAAGATATTCGGCTCGTCAGTCACTCAAGCGCCCCCCGTTTTCAGATAGTTAAGAAATGCCAGGGCCTGCGGTTCGAGATGAGCCTCGTGCAGATCAAGCAAACATTCAACAGGGTCGGCCCAGGCGGTGCCATCTGCATCAAAATCAAATAGAGGGTCGCGACGTCTGATTGTGTGCACAACCAAATGCGCGGGAATATAGGGATCGCTGCTTTGTTCCAAGGCGGGATCCAGATGTTGAACAAAGTCGAAATCAATTTTCTTTTCCGGGCAATGAACGCAGAGATCGAGCCGCGGCGTGCCAACAAGATCGAGATCCGGATAATAGCGCTTTGCACCCGGAGCACCCCCAATCGCAATGTCGGGCACCTGAAGCTTTTGGAGCCGACGCATCAGAGACTCTGGTGAGCGCGGTTGGCCAGACCGGTCCACAAATCGGACGGTGCCGCGAACCTCATCCACTGCGGCCAGCAAGCGAGTCCACTCGCCATGCGGAAAGGTTTGCAGCGCGACGCGACGGTCAGAGTGGCGCTTGAGATAGTGTTCCATTCGCGCCAGAGATTTCGCAACGGTGGGGTAGCTTGTGCCCGACATTTCGACTATCCGCTTGATGGTAATCGGCCCCTTTGCCAGCAGCCATTCATGGAGCATGAGCCGCAGAATTTCGTAGTAGGCTCCCCCCTGGCTGGATATGCGCACCGGTCGCTGTATTGCACGGTGATTCACAATTTTGTTTAGCGTAGCCTGCTCATCCGTGTTTGGAGTCTTTGGAATTCCCGTCCATATCCCCTTGCGCCGAATGACCATTGAGAGTCGCGTTAATAGCTCCGGCCGAATCACTCCGGCGGCTCCCTCCCATTCGTCGAGGAGTCGAGCTGTGGTGAGTTGGGGTTCTTCCAGAATTAGCACCACTTGGCGAATGTCTTTTCCAGTTGAGATGCGAGCCATCTCCAGAATTGCAGCTCTCAGTCGCCGGGTATCCCTCTGGCCAATCAGCACCGCGAAGATTGTGTCCCCCAGCACTGCATCCGCGCGAAAATCTGGCCAGTGCGCAACTGGTTGTTCAAATTTCAGTTCTTTCACACACTGAAGGTGCAACTTGCAAATGAAAGTTGCAAGCACAAATTGAAGTCGCAACTTATTAGCGTTTTTGTAGTTGTTGCTACATGTTTATTTTCAAGCTGTTGTGTGTATAAATCGAGGGCGCGTTCTTCCTTCTAGTCAGTCGTGGCCCTCAAAATATCCCCCAAAGGGGCGCGCGTCCGCTCGGCGCGCGCTTGCTGTGTCGGCGCGATCTAAAATGTTTTGTTCTTCAGTACGTCGGCCATTCAGGAGTTGATAAATCAGTGATTCACCCGCCGATCAGTTTGACGAGGATTGCGTAGTCCTTATCGGCCCAGCCGCGCTCCATTGCGGCTTCCAGTTGCTGAATGATAGCGTTGCACATCGGCATTGGTGCGGCGCCGCTGTCGCGCGCGAGGCGAACGTCTTTTAGCATGTGGCGCACAGCGAATTGTGCCGAAAACTCGGCGTTGCGAAGTTTCGGCTCCTTGATTTGTGCCACAGGCGACCATGCCATGCTGATGCGCAGCAGATCGAAGAACTCGGCATCATCCATTCCGCGCGAGCGCGCGAGGGCGAGGCTCTCGCAAAGCACGCCTGACTGCACCGCAATCGCGAGGTTCGATGCGAGCTTGAACGTCGTCGCTTTTTCACCCGTCTCGGAACGAAACTGCTTTTTGGAAAGGCGATCCAGAACGGGTTGAATCCGCGCGACGTCAGATGCGCTCGCGCCGAGGTAGTAGATTGTGGTCCGCGTTTCGGCGCCGGGTACGCTTCCGGTGAAGGGAGCTTCCACATACGTTGCGCCGCGCGCGCGAACCTGCGCCTCGAACCGCTTACTGCTCTCGGGATCAATCGTGCTGCATTGGATGACGGTGTGTCGCGGTTCGAGTGCGGGTTCGAGCTGGGCAAGGACGGATGCAACCGCAGGCGGATCGGATACGCACACGATCAGCGCGTCTGCCGCCTTTGCGACTTCGGCAGGAGTTGCCTTCCACTGCGGGAAATCGGGTTTGGCTGTCCGGTTCCACGCGCCGGTGAGCCATTTGTCATCGTTGAGATGGCGCGCCCAGATTGAGCCGATCAAGCCGAGGCCGAGAACACCTGTTGGAATCATGTTGTACCTGCTTTGGGTTGTCCGCGCGGATCAGTATTTCAGTCCGAGCTTCTTCAGTTTCGGGCGAATCACAAACTGGCAATAGCCCTGATTCTTGTTGTTCACGTAGTAATCCTGATGGTAGTCCTCCGCCTTATAGAACGGTGCTGCGGGGACGATTTCCGTGACAATGGGGTCGCTGTATTCTCCGGATGCGCGCAGTTTCTCCAGCGAGGCCTCCGCCGCTTTGCGTTGGGCGGTGGTGTGGTAGAAGATTGCGGAGCGATACTGCGTTCCCACGTCGTTGCCCTGGCGGTTGAGTTGCGTCGGATCGTGCGCGTGCCAAAAGACATCGAGGAGCTGTTCGTAGCTGACTAGCTTCGGGTCGAATTCGATCTCGATCGCCTCCGCGTGGCCCGTGTTGCCGCGTGAGACCTGCTCGTAGGTTGGATTTTCCGTTTCGCCGCCGATGTAGCCTGACTCCACATTCAGCACGCCGGGAATTTGTTCGAAGACGGCCTCTGTGCACCAGAAGCATCCGCCTGCAAATGTCGCAAATTCGGTCTGAATGGGCATATCATCGTCTCCTTGCTGAACGCGGGATTCCGGGCGAGCGTGCGCGGTTTTGGACGACGTCGCCTGACGCCAGCCGACGATCGCGACTGCGACCGCCGCTACTGCGATAAGAACGCGTGGGTTCATAGTTGTTTGTCGCGCGATGTGCGCTGTCCTTACGGGTCTAGCATAGCACACTGCGCGTGCCGTGTTGAGCGCGGTGCAAAATTCTTTGCAGCACATTCGACAAGGCGGACTTCCGGCTGTAGTGTTAGCGCCTTCGTTTGGACGCTGGAGATTGATGGATCACAACCCTCCCATGCGGCGCGGCTATGTATTGCTGGCGCTAATGTTGACGATGATGCTGGCGGCGATGGACAGCACCATCGTCTCGACCTCCATTCCGGAGATTGTTTCGGAGCTTGGTGGATTCGCGAAATTTTCCTGGGTGTTCTCCGCCTATCTCCTCGCGCAGACCGTCACCATTCCGCTGTACGGGAAACTGGCGGACATCTTCGGGCGTAAGAAAATCATGGTGATCGGCGTGACGATCTTTCTGATCGGATCTGCCGCGTGCGCCTGGGCGTGGAATATTGATTCGCTGATTTTGTTCCGCACTGTGCAGGGCCTCGGCGCGGGCAGCATTCTGGCATCCGTCAACACGATTGCAGGCGACATCTACACTCTGGCGGAGCGAGGAAAGATTCAGGGCTGGCTCTCGAGCGTGTGGGGGGTGAGTGCGATTGTGGGACCCGCAGTGGGCGGCGCGTTGACGGCCTATATCAATTGGCGCTGGATATTCATCATCAATCTACCCGTCGGCATTTTGAGCATGGTGCTGCTCGTGGTGTATTTCCGCGAACGCCTTGTTCCGCGGCGCCCCAATATTGACTTCCTCGGGTCCGTACTGATCCTCTTCACGGTGGGTTTGTTTATCGTATATCTGCTCGAAGGCGGGCAGCGCTGGCCCTGGATCAGCACGCAAAGTTTTGTGCTGCTCGCGATCAATCTGGTGCTGGCGCTGCTGATGGTTCGGGTGGAGCGGACCGCTGCGGAGCCGGTACTGCCGCCATGGATCTGGCGCAATAAGACACTCGTGTTCACCAACATTTCGATGATTTTCATGGGGATTGTGATGATGGGACCGGAGACCTTTCTGCCCACCTTTGCGCAGGCATCGCTCGGATTGGGCATCATTGCGTCTGGTTTTGTGCTGGCGACGATGAGTATCGGCTGGCCTATTGCCTCGGGGTATTCCGCCAAGGTGTATATGCGGATCGGATTTCGAAACGCCTCGCTTATCGGGACCATTCTTCTGGTTGTCGCCTGCAGCGGATTTCTCCTCCTGCCGCATCCGCAGCCCGTTCCTCTGCTGGTGCTGGATCAGTTGTTGCTCGGCGCGGGTTTCGGGCTGTTGAGTACGCCAGTTCTGGTGGGTGCGCAGTCCATTGTGGGCTGGGAGCAGCGCGGGGTGGTGACGGGACTCGTGATTTTCAACCGCAATTTGGGGCAGAGCCTCGGTGCGGCGGTGTTTGGCGCAATTTTCAATAATTCGTTTCAGCGTCAGATGGCTCGCGCGCCGGTTGAAATGCGCGAGAACCTGACCGACGTGCTCCACGTGCTGAAAGAGGGGGAGCTCGCGTTGAGCAAGAAGGTGTTTTTGCAGGATGCCATCAACGCCTCAACGCACCACATTTATATCGGGCTGGCACTCTTCGCAACCCTTGCACTCATCGCGATCTACTGTATGCCCGCGAAAACAGAACCCGCGCGAGTCGAATAATTATTCCGCCAGAAATGTGCGGTGTCCACGGCACCAGTCGTGGAGGAGGTCGTGCAGTTTTTCCACGCCTTCGCCGGTTGCGGCAGAAATGGGGTAGGGGTTGAGACCGGTGGCCTTTTTGAATGCCTTCAGATTTTCGGCGGCAGCGGGTTCGTCCATTTTATTCGCGATGACGAGGAAGGGACGCGCTGCGAGATCGGCGGAGTAGAGGCGCAGCTCTTCGCGCAGGTTGTTGAAATCCTGCGTGGGATCGCGCCCCTCGGTTCCAGCCATATCAATGACGTACAACAGGAAACGGGAGCGTTCGATGTGGCGGAGAAAATCGTAGCCGAGGCCCACGCCCTTGTGCGCGCCGTCAATCAGACCGGGGATGTCCGCGATGCGGAGCATTGTATAGTCCTCGAACTTGAGCGTGCCGATCAACGGGTTCAGCGTGGTGAACGGATAGGACGCGATCTTCGGGCGCGCGGCGGTCAGCGCGCTGAGCAGGGTGGATTTCCCTGCATTGGGGTAGCCGACGAGTCCGACGTCGGCGATCGTCTTGAGTTCCAGAATCAACGTGTGCGCTTCGCCCTTGGTGCCGGGCGTGAACTCTGTCGGCGCGCGATTGGTTGAAGATTTGAAGTGAACATTTCCGAGTCCGCCGCGGCCGCCCGCCGCCACCAGAATCGTGTCGCCATCGGCAAGGACCTCACCGATGTACTCGCGCTCGGATGCGAACATCGCGCTGCGTCCGGGTGCTTCGTCCTTGTCGTCAACCGGTGCGCCCGGCTCAACAGCGGGGAGTCGCCAGACTTGTGTTCCGCAGGGGACGGGCAGATAGAGATCATCGCCCGTCTTGCCGGTGCATTGCGCGCCGCGCCCGTTTTCGCCGTGCTTCGCGCGTTGGATCGGCTGGAAATAAAGCGAGACGAGGGAATCCACATCCTTGCTCGCCTTCAGATAGATACTGCCTCCCTGCCCGCCATCGCCGCCGTCCGGACCGCCGAGCGGCACATATTTTTCGCGGCGGAACGAAGCGCTGCCGTCTCCGCCGTTTCCGGCGAAGGCCTGCACAATCACACGATCTTTGAACGAGATGGGCTTCATACGAAAAAAGAAAAGCGCGCCCGGCGACCGGACGCGCTTTCCATTACATTGGTTCCGACATCAGGCCGTTGCGGTTTCCCGCACGTTGATTCGCTTGCCGCTGCGATCGAACTCGACCGTTCCATCCTTGAGGGCGAACAGCGAGAAATCGCGTGCCTGGCGAACATTCGCGCCTGCAACAAACTTCGTGCCGAGCTGGCGAACGAGAATGCTGCCCGCAGTGACCTGCTGGCCGCCGAATGCCTTGACTCCGTGGCGACGGCTGTTGCTGTCGCGTCCGTTGCGTGAAGAACCTTGTCCTTTTTTATGTGCCATGACGCACCTCCCTTTAGGCCGTAATCGCTTCCACCTTCAGACGAGTCAGGCTCTGACGATGCCCAACCTTGCGGTGGTAGCCCTTGCGGCGCTTCTTTTTGAAATTAATGACTTTTTCGCCGCGATGCTGGTCCACAACTTCCGCCGTCACCGACGCGCCGGCGACAACCGGAGCCCCGACCACGAGCGAAGAACCTGCATTCAGCGCGAGCACGCGATCCAGTGTAACCTTCTGGCCCGGCTCGACATCCAACTTTTCGACGTCCAGAATATCGCCCTGTTTCACGCGATACTGCTTGCCGCCGGTCTCAATTACTGCATAAGCATCCATGGAATTTCCCCAAACGAAGGGACAGAAGCTACGGCAATAGCCGCCACAATGTCAACTCCCAAACCCAGAGTAATCCGCGTCACGCGAAAACGCCCCGATTCCGGCCCCCGCCGCCGCGTTCGTTGGCCCTGGGTGCGCCTCGGCATCATGGCCATCGCGGGCGTCGCCATGCTGGCGCTGACGGCAGATTTTGTGACTCTTCGCCTCAAAGCGGATAAGGTTTTCCACACAACCGGTCCATCCCCGCTCATCACCGACGCCCTGCTGGATGTTGCGACGGCGACCAACCGCTATGTGGATTTTGCCGGCCGGTTCTCCATCGCGCGCCCCGCGACGTGGGCGGTCTATCCTTTTAAGCAGGACGGCGACTACGACGTCACTCTGCGCGGCCCGCATCAGATGGAGATCAGCATCATGACCAAGCCGATCGCCTCCGATGACCTCGCTGCGCTTCGCGCCGCGCTGGATTCGGCGGAAGAGCGGCTCCGCATCGTGACGAACATCGAGGAGATCGAATTTCTGGGGCACCCGGCGTTCCGGCGCACCCTCCCGCTCGGCACCATCACGGTGGAGGCGATTGATTTTCCGGCAGGCTCCCTTCATGTCCACCTATCCGCCAGCGCGCCGCGCAAATCCTTCGACGATCTACGCCCCGTTTTGACCGCCATGATGGAGAGCCTTCGCGTTGAATAAATCCGCCGTGACAGGTAGCGTAGAGGGTTGTGACTCAACTTGGCTGTGTGAACTGTTCATTTTGAAAAACCGCGCTCATGTCTGAAACCTCCACGCCCATGATGACTCAATACCGGCGGATTCGCGCCGAGCTGCCGCCGGACACCATCCTCTTTTTCCGGCTGGGCGATTTCTATGAGATGTTTTTTGACGACGCGAAAACTGCATCGCAAGTCCTCGACATCGCGCTCACGAAACGGCAGTCCACCCCGATGTGCGGCGTGCCGTTCCACAGCGCCGACATGTACCTCGCGAAACTGATCCGCGCGGGATTGAAGGTCGCGATTTGCGATCAGATGGAAGACCCGTCCGCCGCGAAGGGGATCGTGCGCCGCGAGGTCACGCGCGTGGTGACACCCGGCACCGTGCTCGAAGATCAGGTGCTCGAGTCGAAACGCAACAACTACCTTGCCGGCCTTTGTCCCGCCGGAGGTCATTTCGGATTAGCATTTCTCGATTTATCCACCGGCGCGTTCTGGATTGAAGAAGCAGATTCCGCCGTTGCTGTGCAGCAGCACCTCGCTCGCTACGCGCCCGCCGAATGTATCGTGCCCGAACCCGCGCGCGAGTCGGACGAAATCCGCGCGCTGTTTCTCGCCGGAAACGGACCCGTCCTCACCGCGCATGACGAGTGGACCTTCGAGACGGACTCCGCCGTGGACCTGCTCACGCGCCACTTCAACGTACACTCGCTCGACGGATTCGGCGTGAAAGATTCGCCGCTGGGTCTCCGCGCAGCAGGCGCGGTGCTGCACTACGTGAACACCGCGCTGCGGCGCAGCCTCGACCACGTGCGCTCCATTCGCGTGAAACACGCGCGCGACTTTATGCTGCTCGATGAGACCACGCTGCGCAACCTCGACCTCATCGAATCGAGTGGCGGCGGACGCAACGCCACGCTGCTCGCCGTACTCGACTCAACCCGCACCCCCATGGGCGCGCGTCTGCTGCGCGATTGGCTCTCGCGTCCGCTCCTCAATCTCGATGCCATTCGCGCGCGGCACGATGCCGTTGAGACGTTCACAAAAGAGCGCCGCGCGCTCGCCGACCTCCGCGAAGCGATGGCAGAAATCAAAGACCTCGAGCGCCTCATTGCGCGGCTGAACGCCGGGACCGGCAACGCGCGCGATGCGCGCGGCCTCGGCCGTTCGCTGGCGGGCGTCCCGCGCGTCAAATCGCTCATCGCGCCGCTTGGTTCGCCACTGATCGCGGAGCTGAACCGCGATATTCAGGCGCTGCCGGAGCTCGTGGATTTGCTCGACCGCGCGCTTGTGGAAGAGCCGCCGATTCCGATCAAAGACGGTGGCCTCTTCAAACCGGGCTACAACGCCGATCTCGACGAGTTGCGCGACGCCGCGAGTAAGGGGAAACAGTGGCTCGTTGAGTTTCAGCAGCGCGAGCAGGAGCGAACCGGCATCGGCTCACTGAAAGTCCGTCACAACAGCGTGTTCGGCTATTTCATTGAGGTGACCAAGTCCAACCTCGACCGCGTCCCCGCCGACTACATTCGCAAACAGACCATCGCAAACGGCGAACGCTACATCACGCCCGAACTGAAGGAATACGAAAACAAAATCCTTGGAGCACAGGACAAATCCGTCGCGCTTGAGTATGAGCTCTTCCTCGATCTCCGGGAAAAAATTGTCGCGCACACCGCTGCCATCCAGCAAATCGCTGCCGCCGTTGCACAGCTCGACATCCTCGCCGCGCTGGCGGACCGCGCCCTTGCCCTCGGCTACGTGCGGCCCGTGATGACGGACGACGATGCGTTGCGAATCAAGGATGGACGCCACCCCGTGATTGAAGCGCTTCCCGGCGCCGATCGTTTCGTGCCGAACGATGCGCTGCTCGACGGCAAAGACAACCAGTTGATTTTGATTACCGGCCCTAATATGGCGGGTAAATCAACGTACATCCGTCAGGTCGCGCTCCTCGTCGTGATGGCGCAGGCGGGTTCGTTCGTGCCCGCCGCTGAAATGGAATGCGGCCTTGTGGACCGCGTCTTCACCCGTGTCGGCGCGAGCGACGACCTCGCGCGCGGACGCAGCACCTTCATGGTCGAGATGCAGGAGACCGCAAACATTCTGAATAATGCGACCGCGCGAAGTTTGATCGTCCTCGATGAAATCGGGCGCGGCACCAGCACCTTCGACGGCATCAGTATCGCGTGGGCCGTTGCCGAGTTTTTGCATAACGACCCGCGCGTGAAAGCGAAAACTCTTTTCGCTACGCACTATCACGAACTAACCGACCTTGCGATCACACTGCCCGGCGTGAAGAATTACAATGTGCTGGTGCGCGAGAGCGGGGACCGGATAGCGTTTCTGCGCCGCATCGTTCCGGGCGCGGCGGACAAGAGCTATGGCATTCAAGTCGCGCGCCTCGCGGGCCTCCCGCCCGAAGTCGTCGCCCGCGCGCGTGAGATTCTGCACAATTTGGAAGAAGGCGAATTCGAAGAAACCGGCCAACCCAAACTCGCCCGCCGCTACGGCCGCAAAGGCCACGAAAACCCCAACCAACTCCATCTCTTTTGAGAAGAGGGTCAGCACGCGCGCGGCGAGGGCGCCGCGCGCAACACGCGAGGGCGCGTGTGCTCCCCGCACATCTGTAGCCGCAGGTCGTTGACCGCGGCATTGAATGCCGCCTTCAGCGAAGGCGGCTACAGCTCCTGCTGGTCGGCGTGAAGATTTTTGACGGGATAACCGGATTGACGGGATAGAAGTTCGGGGAGCGCATGCGCCTCGCATGCGGCGGTACGCGCCCTCGCGTATCGCATTGAAGAGACCAGTCCTTGTATCCTAACTTCTCAACCCAACTTTGCCTACGTCGCACATCTGTGGCCGCGTGTCGTTGACCGCGGGGTTGAATGCCGCCCTCAGCGAGGGCAGCTACAGTTCCTGCTGATCGGCGCGAAGATTTTTGACGGGATAACCGGCTTGACGGGAAACGGTAGGGCGACCTCTCCGAGGGAGCCGGAGAGATGTGCGGATTATAATCGGCTCGCTGGGGACAGCTCGCCCTACCATCCGGGGAGCGCACGCGCCCTCGCGTGCTGTGCGCGGCGCCCACGCCGCGCACCTGTAGCCGCGCGTCGTTGACCGCGGCGTTGAATGCCGCCTTCAGCGAAGGCGGCTACAGCTCCTGCTGACCGGCGTGAAGATTTTTGACGGGATAACCGGCTTGACGGGATAGAACTTCGGGGAGCGCATGCGCCTCGCATGCGGCGGTACGCGCCCTCGCGTACCGCATTGAAAAGACCAGTCCTTGTATCCGAACTTCTCAACCCAACTTTGCCCATGTCGCACATCTGTAGCCGCGCGTCGTTGACTGCGGAATTGAATGCCGCCTTCAGCGAAGGCGGCTACAGCTCCTGCTGACCGGCGTGAAGATTTTTGACGGGATAACAAGACTGGCCGAAAAATGGTGGGGCGACCTCTTCCGGCTTCGTCTCACTTCGTTCGGCTACGCCGAGACAGATCCGCCTTCGCCTCGCCCCGACTCTTGGAGAGCGGGGCGGAACTACGCCGCGGCGAGTCCGGCTTCGTTCCGCTTCGCGAGACTACGCCGTGACAAGCCGGGGGAGCATCGGCTCGCTTGGAAAGCTCGCCCTACCAAGCCGTGGGGGAGATCATGCACATTTGTGACTTTCGGGTATAGATTGACACTCCGAGGGGAGTGGGCATGGAATAGGACGGAGTGCTTGTTTCGAGGGGTTGCGAGAAGATGAATCGCTGGATGATTTTGTGTGCGGGGGTGTTGGCTGCGGTTTCGTTGTTTGCGCCGATGGCGTCGCGCGCTGCGGAGTCGCGTGTGTTGTTGGATACCGCGGTGGACGGGTGGTCGCTGTGGACTATGTACGGGCCGGGAATGAACGCGACGTACGGATCGGGAAACAACTCGAAGCATTACAATCACCCGCAGCATGTGATCACTAATGGAGGCGAGCGCATCCTGCGCGCGGTTGATATTACGCGGGTGCCGGGGTCGTACAGCGTGACGAACCGGTATCAGGCGGGTGCGCTTTCCACGCGCGAGGCGGCGAATGGCGCAGGGTTCTTCCGGTTTTCAAACGACATCAGCAGTCTGCGGTTCGAATTTGAAATCACGATTTCAGATTGGAATCACGCCGTTTGGCCCGCGTGCTGGCTTCGCGGTGTGGGCGGCGCGTCGAAACACGAGATTGATATCTTCGAGGGCATGACGGCGCAGACGGGGACGAATCTCTATCACTTCGCCGTGCATTCCGCAGGGCACATCAACGCGATTGTGAATTCCGGGTCCGGTATTCCGCTGTTGGCGGGGCAGCGCGCGACGGTGTGGGCAGAGGTGCATCGTCCGGGCACGCTGAATGCATCGAATGCAGTGATTCGCGGCGGCGTTGATGATTTGGTGGCCATCTCGGCGGAGGATCGCTACACGGCGCAGTGGTGGACGAATGATTATGGGTGGGACCTCATCGCCAACGAGCAGATCGGCGGCAATTACGTCGGCGATCCGGACAAGGACTATAATGGTACGCTGCAAAATGGAACTGCGGGTCTTCCGCCCGCTCAAGTACCCAACTGGCAGGGCGACTCTTCGATGACGGTGCACCGCGTTCGCGTGATTGCGGGACTTGACCGGCTGACGATTGATCGCGTGTGGAGCGAGACGGGACTTGTCCACGTCGCATTTGATTCGTGGAAGACGCGAAGCTATGGCGTCGAGTTTGTCAACGATCTCGTATCCGGAAGCTGGACTTCACTACCCGGCGGCGTGATGCGTAGTGGCGCGGGCGGCCCCGACTCATTTGCGATTCCCGCTGTGGAGCCTGTGCAATTTTATCGCCTCCGCGCGCAGGAGTAGGGGCGGGACGCGCCGCTGTCTCGCAATTTGTTTCGTTGGCTTTTGCGGCGCGTCACGCGTATGATTTTCCTCATGTTTCGAGTCTTCGCCATACTGCTTTTCTGCGGTGCATTTCTTACAGCGTTGAGCCGCGCGCACGCTGCGGATGCGCCCAAGCAGGCGCGCCCGCCGACGGAGTATGACGGGCGGGTGAAGATGTATGAAATGCCCGCGAAAATGACGCCACCGCGATTGCCGGATGTTCGACCTGATCCGAGGACGATCTCCGGTCGCGATTCGGATTTCGTGCCGGGACTCGCGCCGAAAAATAATCTCAGCATTATTCCGTCGCCGGGCGATTCCGGTGGCGATCCCTCGGGCGAACGCGGATCACCCGGCCGCATGCGCGACATCCTTCGCGACGGCTGGCGCGATACCGAACCGAAGCAGAGCCAACCCTCTTCGTGGGGCTGGCTGGCGGATGAGATTGCAACCAATCGCGCGCGCCGTTCTGTACAGCAGTCCGCTTCGATGGACGATGACGACGACGAGCGCAACGGTGCAGACCGGGGCGCCGGGTCTAACCGGACGAGCACCGCGCAAAACAAAAATATGCAGCAGGGCGAGCGAACTGACGTCGCCGCGCAATCTGCGCGCATGGAGCCGGTCCTCTCGACATTCAGCGACTCATCTTCCGCCGCAGCGGACAAGCAGGACGACCTCCTCGCGGCCCCGACAATTGACGTGCGCGGTGCGGCCGATGACCGCATCGGCAGTCGCGCCGCAGTTGACGTGGATTCTTATGCCGGATGGAGCTCCGCCGCCTCTGCAATTCCGGCCCCGTCGCTTTTCGGGAGCGCTGCAGATTCTGCCGCCGCGCGTGTTGCGCAGCGTCCCGTTCGCGAAAGTTCTGAACCCGCGCGCTCCGTTGCGACCGATGCCCGGTTTACTGATCCGGGGCGTTTCACGCCCTCGGAGTCGCCGAGTATGTTTTCCGGCAGCTCGTTCACGGATGCGGGCAGCAGCTTCAAGCCGTTTGAAATCAAGCCGCTCGACACTGCGCCCATAGGAATCCCGTCCTCTGCAGCTCCGCTCCCGACCTATACCGCACCCGGCTATTCTGCGGCCGCCACTCCTTCCGTTGGTGGAATGGGCAGTCAGCACGAGCGCGAGCGCGCCACGCCCAAGACGCTGCCGTGGTAGCCTGATGCTTCGTCCGCCGCAAGAGAGCGGGGCGACGATTTCCGGCAAATAACCTTGTCTCCCGCATCCGCTCCCGATTAGTGTGTGGACGATGGCTGCGGGGTTGTTTGAACCGACTACTTTTACTGAGCGCATGGCGACGGTTGTTTTTGCCATTGCGATCACGCACACATTCGTGGCAGCCAAAATTGGACACTGGTCGCATCGCTTTCCCAAGGACTCCGCCCGCCAGCGCCTCTTTCATCTGCTGGGTGAAGTCGAAATTGTCTTCGGCCTGTGGGCCGCTATTTTTCTAGTCGCCGTCGGCTTCACCGACGGAATTCATTCGGCAGTCACCTACGTCGAGTCGCGCAATTTCACCGAGCCTGCATTCGTCTTCGTCGTCATGGCCATGGCTGCCACCTGGCCGGTTTTGTATGGCGCAAACGTGATGATTCGCGAAACCGCCCGCCTGATCCCGCTCCCGCGCCCCATCGCATTTTATTGGGTCACCCTCACGCTCGGCCCACTCCTCGGCAGTTTCATCACTGAACCCGCCGCGATGACCGTCACCGCGCTCATTCTGCTGCGCAAGTTTTTCCAATTCGATGCCAGCAGCAAGTTTCGCTATACCACGCTCGGCGTTCTTCTGGTCAACGTCTCCATCGGCGGCACTCTCACACACTTCGCCGCGCCGCCCGTTCTCATGGTCGCGGAAACATGGGGCTGGGATTTGGGGTTCATGTTCGCGCATTTCGGATGGAAGGCAGCGCTCGCCACTGCCCTCAACGCGACCTATGCCACCTTCATGTTGCGAAAGGAGCTCCTCACACTTCCATTCGTTGGTAAAGATGATGAGCGCTCACTCGATCGTCCGCGCCCGCCGCTCTGGTTGATCCTCGCTCACGTCTTCTTCCTCGCCGCCACGGTGTATATGGCGCACCACATGGCCGTCTTCGTTGGAATCTTCCTCCTGTTCATGGGCCTCACCGTAGTCACGCACTATCACCAGACCTCGTTGCAATACGAAAAGAGCCTGCTCGTCTCACTCTTCCTCGGCGGCCTTGTTGTGCTCGGCGGACTGCAATCGTGGTGGATCGCCCCGTTGCTAAACGGCCTGTCGAGCTCCTTCCTCTTCCTCTCCACCACGCTGCTCACCGCCGTCACCGACAACGCCGCGCTGACCTATCTCGGCTCGCAGGTTCCCGACATCACCGCCGAACTGAAATATGCACTCGTCGCAGGCGCCGTGGCCGGCGGCGGCCTAACCGTCATCGCCAACGCGCCCAACCCCGCAGGCTTCTCCATCCTCAAAGGCGCATTCCGCGACGGCATCATCAACCCCGGCCGCCTCTTCGCCCTCGCCCTTCCGCCCACCCTCATCGCCATGGCCTGCCTCTGGCTACTGCCCTGAAAGCAGAAATGCGTGCATCTCTGCGCTTGCCGAAAACGCGCGCGCGACGGCCTCGAATAGATTGCGTTGACGCGGGTGCTAGCGGAATTATGGATTGGATGGACGGACCGGTTGTGACACACTCCCGTTCCGGTACACTATGCTGCCATTCTCCATCGAATTTATCGTCGGCGACTTGATCGAGCCGCAGTTGGAGGCGGCGATTCATCGCGCGGTTCTTTCGGGCCAGGTTGTTCCGGGCGCACGCCTGCCGGGATGGCGTACAGTTTCGGCGGAGCTTCGAGTGCATCCCGCCGCAGTGCGCAAGGTTTTTGACGCACTGCGCAGAGCCGGATGGTTGACCGGTGACGACGAACAACCGGTTGCTGCTCTGCCCGATGCCGCCACCGCAGAGAGGGTGCGCGCTAGACTGATTCGCGATAAAGTGCGCTCACTGCGTTCCGACGCGGGGCGGCTGGGTGTGCCGATGGAGCGCGTACACGAAATGTTGAGCGAGGAGGGGGCGGATGAGTGACGAGCTGGCGATCGAGACGTACGGTCTCTGCAAAAGGTTCCGACGAAAAACCGCCGTCGAGAATCTGAATCTGAACGTGCCGGTGGGCAGTGTGTTTGCATTTCTCGGGCCGAACGGCGCCGGGAAAACAACTACAATTAAAATGCTGATGAACATCCTCTCTCCGTCGTCGGGGGAAGGAGCCGTGCTCGGCTGCCCGATCACACACATCAGCCCGGAGATTATGGCGCAGATCGGATACGTTTCCGAAAATCAGAAGATGCCCGAGTGGATGACTGTCGGCGGTTTGCTCTCGTATTGCAAACCGTGGTATCCGACGTGGGACGACGCGTTTTGCGATCGGCTGCTCAAGCAGTTTGATCTGCCGATGGATCGCAAATTGCGCCACCTCTCGCGCGGAATGAAGACAAAGGCCGCGCTCCTCTCTTCACTCGCCTATCGGCCGCGCCTCCTCGTGCTGGACGAGCCATTCAGCGGACTCGACCCGCTCGTACGCGACGAGTTCATCCGCGGCGTACTGGAATTGACGGAGCAGGAACAGTGGACGGTTTTTGTTTCGTCGCACGACATTGACGAAGTCGAACGCCTGGCGAACTGGGTCGGTTTCATCAACGATGGCGCGCTGACAGTGTGCGAGCCTGTCGCTTCTCTGCAGAGCCGCTTCCGCAAAATTGAAGTTATTCTCGCGGGCGAGACAACAGCGCGCCCCGTGCTCCCGGCGGATTGCCTGTTGCCGGAAGCGAGCGGGCGCACCGTGCGCTTCATTGATGGCGCGGCATCCGTACCGGACCGGATGGAAGAACTGCACCGGCTCTTCCCGGTAGGCGCGCAGATGAGCGCGAGTCCGATGGGTCTGCGCGACATCTTCCTCACACTGACGCGGCACGGGCGGGTGCAGAAAGAGCGAGGTGCGGCATGAGCCTGCTTGCCCATCACATGAAGAAAGACGCGCGCCACCTGCGCTGGCTGCTGGGCCTTTGGGTGTTGCTTGTCGCTGCGGAAGCGCTGCTGATTAACTTCGGCAATCGTGCGGAGCCGGATAACCTTCCCGCGCAGATTGCCTATCAGATGATCTCGGTGCTATTGCCGATGTTGCAATATCTGCTGGTGATCGTGATGGTTCCGCTGCTTGTGCAGGACGAACCGCTTGTGGGAACAACGGCCTTCTGGTTTACACGTCCGGTTCCGCGACGTCTGCTTCTTTCATCCAAGGCGTTGTTCTGTCTGCTCGCCTTTGTGGTGTTGCCCGCGCTCGTCGAGCTCGCCGTCCTCAGCATTAATCGCGTTCCGCTGATGGACGTCGCGAGCGTTGCGCCCGAAATAATTTTCTCTGCGTTACTGCGACTCGCGTGCGCGTTTGCTCTGGCGGCCCTCACGCTGAACTTTGCGCGATACGCGATTGTCGGCGCGGCGGCCATTGTCGCCATTGTGGTAATCAGCGCCGCGGTTACGCTCACCATGCTGTTTGTTTTCGGTCTCGAAGAGACGGCTTTCGCGAAACCCGCATCGCTCCTGGTGTCGAGGAGCATCGTCAGCAATGTTGTCGTGCTCCTTCTCTGCCTAGCGACCATTGTGAACCAGTATCTGACGCGTCGCACCGGATGGAGTGTTGTTCTCGCCGTCCTCGCGATTGCCGGATCCTTTGCCGTGTCTTCTTTCTGGCAAATAGACTTCATGCAGCGCGAGACGCAGGCGCCCGCCGACTCGGTCGTAGATTGCGAGAAGTTGAGCATCGGGCCCCGTTTCGAATCCGCCGATTCTTCGACGAAATCTTTCGGGCGCAGAGCCAAAGCGACGCAACGCGTTCGCGCCGAGGTTTCCGTCCACGGGCTCCCGCCTGCGCACGTGGCCGATGTCGCGGCGATGCGAACGCGATTCACTCCGGAGGGGGAGGAGGCATCAACGATCAGCAGCACAAATCGGGAAACACTTTACTATCGTTCGGATTGGACAAAGAAAAATTTGAGCGACCTCTTCCCCGGCCTGCGAATTATTGGGCAGGACATTACCTACTCGCGATACGCCGATATTCTGACGCTGCCGCCCCCGCAGTACCTGGAGCTGAAAAACAAGCGCGGCGCGCTCGATGGCGAGGCGGATGTGCTCGTGGACCGGCTGGTGGTCAGCCATACGTTTTCCTTAGAGCCGGGCAGCCGCTTTCACGAAGGCCCGGTGGAAGAGACAATCGGCGAAGTAAATGCGGAGTCTGGCGGTGTCATCATTCTCGTGCGCCGCTCGCAGCTAACTCGAAATTGGGCGCGCCTCAGGAAGGGCACGCGTCCCGGCGAAGAGAACGCCAACAAACGTAAGGTGTACTACGTCCTCGTCAATCGCGAGCGGGGGGAGGTCGTGATGCCAAACGATGACTCGTTTGTTGATTTCAACTTCAGTTCATTTCCTTTTCACCTGAGCGTGAAATCTTTTTCGCTGCGCTATCCCGCCGACCGGCTCGCAGAGAGAGAGTCATCTTTCGCAATTGACGCAGACTGGCTGGCCGGCGCGGAGCTTGTTCGCCTCGCGCGCGAACGTGTTGCCGAGTGCACCGTCGCATTTCACGAAGACGACTTTTCTATGACGGAAGATCTGTCCTCGAAAGCGAGGAGCGTGCACAAACACACAATCCCGGCCGACGACCTCGCCCCGTGAGACAACGGGTGCGGCCACGCGCTCCCCGCCCACCGCGTTTTGCGCGATTTCGCGGGCTATGTTCGCGCAGATTTTTCCGGGGAGCGCATGCGCCTCGCATGCAGCGGTACGCGCCCTCGCGTACCGCGAGAAAGTTGACACGCTCACGACCGGCTCGCTGGGGACAGCTCGCCCCACCACTGTAGCCACCCTCGTGGGCGTGTTTCTGGCTTGCGGTGTGTCTGCGGTTTCAGATGCGCGGCGGGGGCGCCGCGCAAGGCACGCGAGGGCGCGTGCGCTCCCCGGATATTCCATTCGTCTATCCGGCCCATAGCGTCTATTGCGTTCGCGGAATTTGCGGAGCGATTCGCGGCGCGAGTTTGGACACGGGGGTAATTGTGCGCTACGCTTCCAAGGGTTGGAACTATGGCCGCTGAGGGCTTCCAAGGGTTGGAAGTTTTGCAGCGTTTTTTCCAATCCTTGGAAGTCTTATGACGAACAATTTCCAATCCTTGGAAGTTTCGCGCAGCGATCGCGGAGCGGGGCTGTGGGTGATGTGGCTTTCGCTGGCGGTGGGGATCGGGATGCTGGCGATGAAGTGCTATGCGTACTACATCACCGGTTCCGCCGCGATTTTTTCGGATGCGGCGGAGTCGGTCGTCCACAACGTTGCCGTCGGATTCGCGCTGTTCAGTCTCTGGTATTCGGCGCAACCGGCGGACCGTAACCACCCGTATGGACACGACAAGATTGATTTCTTTTCGGCGGGGTTCGAGGGAGCGCTGATTGTGCTGGCGGCGATCTACATCATCTATGAGTCGGTGATGAAGTGGATGAGTGGGTTGGTGCTGGAGAATTTGTCGTCGGGCTTGTGGTGGACGATTGCGGCGTTTGCGATCAACGGGGTGCTGGGCGGGTTTTTGGTGTGGCGCGGGCGGAGGATGGGGTCGCTGATTGTGGAGGCGAACGGGCGGCACGTGTTGACGGATAGCTGGACGAGTTTGGGGGTGATCGCGGGGTTGTGGCTGGCGTGGATGACGGGGTGGAAGCCGTTCGATCCGATTTTTGCGATTGCCGTGGCGACGAATATTTTGTGGTCGGGCATCAGCTTGATGCGGCGCGCGTTTCGCGGGTTGATGGATGAGGCGGACCCGCAGATTGACGGAGTGGTGCGGGCGGTGCTGGAGGAGGAGTCAAAGAAGTTTGCGGTGGAGTTTCACGAGTTGAAGCATCGGCGGGCAGGTCGGCAGATTTGGGTGGAGGTGCATTTGCTGTTTCCGGATGAGACGCCGATCTGGCTGGCGCATGCGCAGGCGACGGAGATTGAGGATGCGATTGAAGCGCGGTTGGGGGAGGGCGCGCGGGTGAGTACGCATCTGGAGGCCGCGCGCGATCACGTCCGGATTCACGGGGCGTGACCGCGCGAGTTTGGCGCAGGTGTTTTAGAGGGTGTTACTCCGCGGGTGCGGGTTCGGCATCCGCATTGTCGGCTGCCGCTTGTTCCGCCACGCGTTGAGCGAAGGCGAAATTATAGACGGCGGAGCGGAATGCGGGGAAGGGATCGGCGCTGAGGGCGAAGCCATCGGTGAGGATGGCGGGGTCGTAGGTGATGGCGGAGCAATATCCGTCGGCTTCCGTTTCGGCAGCGGTGAGAGTGAGGGTGCCTGCGTTGATTTCTTCGCGATCGGCGGGCCATTCAATGGTGGGATCGGCTTCGGGGTCGTCGGGGTGAGCGATGGTGATGAGGAGGTCCCACTGGATCGGGCCCTGCTGCGCGCGTTCGAAAAAGCGGTCTTGCAGAAAGTTTGCGGGGGCGTCGGCGAGTTCTTCGTTTGTCATTTCTTTGTCGCCATCGCGCGGGACGAAGCGGAACCGGATGGTGGTGGCTTCGTTATCGGCGTTGATGAGCTTGAATGCGTGGATTCCGAAGTAGGTCGTATTCGCGTAGCTGGGCGGCGGATTGTGTGCGGCGAGGTAGTTCGCCTGAATTTGGGAATCCGGATAGGCGGATTTGTAGGCGGCGAGTTTTTCGGGATCGGGTTTGCCGGTGGCGGGGTCGGGTCGTTTCGCGTTTAGTCCGGCGAAGAACGATTCCGGTGTGGCGGCCTGGAAGACCGGCGCATTGACCATCGCCATATTGTGGTGGTTGCCGTTGGCGAGGTTGAATTGAAGCGCCATGCCGCGTGGCGCGCGGGCGGTGTCGGGCGTGTTGGGATTTCCGCCGGGCAGAGAGAAGCGCGCCGTGACGGGGATTGTTTCGCCGGAGAAGAGCGGAGAGCGGGAGTATTTTTGCGCGCTCGGGTTTCCGACGAATTCGCCGGTGGCGCAGAAGCCTTTGACGTGATTGCGGCGCAGCCCTTTGTGCACGCCGAAGATGGCTTCAAAAGTGTCCATCACATCGGCGGGCGAGATGGGCGTGGCGGCCTGAAGTTCCGTTGCGTGGAGTTGAGTGCTGCCAATGGCGCAGGTGAGAAGGGCGATGAGAAGTGGACGAAGTTTTGCTGTCATAGTGGGTGCACTATAGCAGAAACCGCGCGCGGTGTCTTGCAACTCCGAACGCTTGTCTCTCCCGACTCTTCGGGTGACGTGAATCCGTGCGCGGCTATTTTCGCGTTTTACGGGTGGTGATCCAGGTGTGGATGTCGGCGAGGGTGGCGGGCCAGTCTTTGGATTCGCGGTCGGCGCAGAAGCGGTCGTAGAAGGAGAGGAGTGCTTCCTTGAAGAGGTCTATGAACTGCATGCGTTCCTGGAATTTGCTGATGGCGTCGAGCTTCTCGCCTTCGGGCAGTTTGAGGCCGCGGATGACAAAGGAGGGGCCGTCGAAGGTGCAGGTCCACGATTCGTCGTTGCGGGCGAGTGTGATTTTTGCGCGGCGCAGTTTCTTTCCGGCGAGGAGCGCGGCTTTGGCTTCGGCGCTGAGGCGGGGTTCGCCGCGGCGTACGACGGTTTCGTGTGCGCCGCTGCCTTCCATTACGAAGGTGAGGGGGCCTTCGACGATGACGGCCCAGTCGCCGAGATCTTTGAGTTTCAGCATGCCGCCGCGCGCTTCGGCGATGAACCAGAGCCAGGTGAGGAAGTCGAGGCCGGGGTCGTTGAGGACGGTGTCGGGTTCGACTTCGGGCGAGAAGCTGACGGACTCCCAGTCGCGAATGCTGCGATTGCGGCGCTGGAGCGATGCGGTTTCGGGGAGTACGGGCACGCCGCCGAAGCCGATGGCTTGGGAGAATGCGATTTGGATCGCGTCGAGTTGTTTGTCGTTGAGTGCGCTGGTGTAGAGGAGGCGCGCGACGGGGTCGTGGAGTAGCGCCATGCCGCGGAGGGTGGGGGGCATGGTGGGGAGGAGTCGTTCGGTGATTTGTTCGCGAATTTCGCGGCGAACTGTTTGGCCGATCCGTTCGAGGCCGTGTGCCTGAATGTAGGCGAGTTCCTCCATTCGACATTCGGCGCGGAGCAGCGCTTCGGGGATTTTGCGTTCGGCCTGCATGAGGGCGAGGCGGAGGAATCCGGCGTAGCGCGCGGTGTCTTCTGTGATGGTGCGATCGAGGAGGTGGCGGCCGGTGACCCATCCGCTGATGATGTCGGTGCCCAGCGTATCAATCGGCGGTGCCGCGTGCCGCGCAAAGCGGGCGACGGCATCGTCGGGTAATTCGCGGGGCAGATAAAGCATGCGGAAGCTGACGGAACCACTTTCAAATGACACGGCAAAATCTCCTGAATGGGAAAGGGTCGTGAATACTCTGTGGCGGCGGGAGAGTCAATGGCGGGCGAAAGAAAAGGGAGTCGGACTTGTCGCGGCGCAGCAAAGAATGCTATCGGGCGCGGACAGAGCGGTGTGTTATTGGCAGAGGTTGAGAGGTTCATCATTCCGCCAGCGGAGTGGCGGAACTACAGCGGGTGGAGTGACGTGGAGGAATTGCTATCGGGCGCGGACAGAGCGGTGTGTTATTGGCAGAGGTTGAGAGGTTCATCATTCCGCCAGCGGAGTGGCCCGCCTGCAGCGCTATGCGCAGCATTGCGGGCAGGCGGAACTACAGCGGGTGGAGTGACGTGGAGGAATTGCTATCGGGCGTGGACAGAGCGGTGTGTTATTGGCAGAGGTTAAGAGGTTCATCATTCCGCCAGCGGAGTGGCGGAACTACAGCGGGTGGAGTGGCCCGCCTGCAGCGCTATGCGCAGCATTGCGGGCAGGCGGAACTACAGCCGATGGGGTCAGTAGGCGTTTTTGCGGGCGAAGAAGGTGCGGGTGAGGATCTTGAAGTCGAGGGCGAGGGACCAGTGTTCGAGGTACCAGAGGTCGAGTTCAATGCGTTTGGTGAGGTCGGTCTGGCCGCGGTAGCCGTTGACTTGTGCCCAGCCGGTGAGGCCGGGTTTGTGGACGTGTCGCCACATGTAGCGGCTGATGTCGTCTTTGAATTGTTCAACGAAGAAGGGGCGTTCGGGGCGCGGGCCGACGAGGCTCATTTCGCCTTTGAGCACGTTCCAGAATTGGGGCAGTTCATCAATGTTGAAGCGGCGAAGGAAGGCACCGACTCCGGTGCGGCGGGGGTCGTCGGGTGAGGTCCATACGGGGCCGGTGCTGGCCTCGGCGTCCTGTCGCATGGTGCGCAGTTTGTAGAGTTGGAAGACGCGCCCTTTTTCGCCGCAGCGTTCCTGTTTATAGAACACGGGGCCGGGCGAGCTGCGTTTGATGGCGATGGCGGCGATGGCGATGATGGGGAGGGAGAGGGTGAGTCCGACGATGGCGCCGACGATGTCTTCAAGGCGTTTGACGCGGCGGTTCCAGAAATAGTCGAGCGGCCATTTGCCGACGCCGAGGAGCGGGATGCCGTCAATGTTCTGCATGTCCACTTTGGAGGTCATGAGGCGGAAGAGGTCGGGCACCATGAGGAAGTCGGCCAGATTCCGTTCGCAGTGGAGCATGGTCTCGACGAGTTCTTTTTGTGAGAGAATTGTGGAGCGGGAGAGGGCGACGACGTCCACGGGTTCTTTTTCGAGAAGGGCGGGGAGATCGGCGAGGGTGTATTGCAGCAGTTCTGCGGGGAGTTCGGCGGCGGGCGCTTCGCCGGGGAGCGGGAGGCAGGCGATGACGCGGCAGCGGCGGCGCGGTTCGCCTTCGAGTTTTTCGCGAAGCTGTACGGCGACGGGGCCTGCGCCGAGCAGGATGACGCGTCGTTTGGCAGCCTGATATTTGGCCCAGTGTCGTTCGAGTTGAAAGAGGATGTTCCGCTCGATGACGACGAAGAGGGTGACGCTGACCATTGCAAAGGCGGTGGCGAGACGGGAGAAGGGCGGGTCAATCTGAATGATGAACGCGAGAACCATGGCGAGGAGGATGCCGAGGCCGCAGGCGCGAACGATGCGCGGAATTTTGTCTATGTAGTGTCCGTATTGCGGGCGCTCGTAGAGGCCGAGTGAGCGGAATATGAAAAGGATGAGGCTGGTGACGACGATTGCGGCGTAGACATACATTCCGCGCGGCGGGTGGCCGCGCGGAACTTCGAGCCAGCCGGAGTCGAAGCGAATCCAGACGGCGAGCAGAAAGCCCCAGAAGATCGCCAGTGCATCGGTGAGCACGGCGGCGAGGCTTGTCTTGGCGTCAAAACTGTCTCGAGTACGCATGAGGGGACAGCCTACCGCTTTTTGTCGCGCGCGGGAAGGGGGTTGCGCGCGGTGCGGCGGGCGGGGTGTCAGGTGGTGGCGGGCCAGGTGGTGAAGGGTTGGCGAGCGAGGTATGAATTGAAGTAGCGCGGGTCGCCGGTGACTTCTTGTCCGATCCACGGGGGGAGTTCGACGGCGGTGTCGGGAGTGGGGATTTCGAGTTCGGCGATGATAAGGCCTTCGTTCTTTCCGTGGAAGACATCCACTTCAAACACGAGCGCGCCGTGAGGAACGATGTGCCGGGTTTTGTTGATCTCGCCGGTGGCGCAGAGTTGGTCGAGCATGGCGAGGGCGTGGTCGGTGGGGATGGGATATTCGTATTCGGCGCGCGAGAGTCCGTCGGTGGCGCCCTTGATGGTGAGCCAGGCTTCGGCGCCCGCGACGCGTACGCGGACGGTGCGGAGCGGGTCGGCGCAGAGGTAGCCCTGGCGGATGGGGCGGATGGCAGTGGTGTGCGCGCGCCAGGTGTCGTTGCGGACGAGAAATTTTCGTTCGATTTCCTGATTCATGCGGTTTGCGTGTTCGGGCTTGGCGGTGGGGTGAACTTCGCTATTCTAGCGCGGACATGAAAAAACGCACGGCTAGAATTGTTCGCAAGACGAAAGAAACGGACATCGTCATTGAGTTGAACCTCGACGGGTCGGGGGTCTATCGGAATAAGACGGGGATCGCGTTTCTGGATCACATGCTGGATCTACTGGCGAAGCACGCGCTGCTGGATCTGAATGTGAAGGCAAAGGGCGATCTCGAGGTGGACTATCACCACACGGTGGAGGATGTCGGCCTCGCGCTGGGCGAGGCGCTGAATCAGGCGTTGGGCGATCGCAAGGGGATCACGCGCTATGGCTGGAGTCTGGTGCCGATGGACGAGGCGCTGTGCCAGGTGGCGATGGATTTGGGCGGGCGTCCGTATCTGGTCTATTCGCTCGCGACGAAGAAGCGGAAGATTCGCGATTTCGATGTGGATTTGATGGAAGAATTTTTCCGCGGCTTTGTGACGCAGGGCCGGATGAATTTGCACATTGCCCAGCAATACGGGCAGGAACCGCACCACGCGCTGGAGAGCGTTTTCAAAGGCGTTGCGAAGGCGCTGCTGGCGGCTGCGACGCTGAATCCGCGAATTAAAGGGGTTCCCTCCAGCAAGGGAATGCTGTAGGCTCCGCTTGGAGGCGTGCGGCGCGTTGCGCCCACGCTTTTTCCAATGGTTGGAAGTGCGGGCGACGCGGGTTTCCAATCGTTGGAAGTTTTGAGCGAATTTTTTCCAAAGGTTGGAAGTGCGGGGATGCGGGATTTCCAAGCGTTGGAAATGGTGGCGAGGCGAGTGAGTTTTTATGATCGGCATTTTGGATTATGAAGCGGGGAATTTGGGAAGCGTGGCGAATGCGTTCCGCTTTCTGGAGATTCCTGCGCGCGTGGTGACGGAGCCGGCGGGGCTGCGTGGGATTGAGGCGATGGTGTTGCCAGGGGTGGGCGCGTTTGGGGATTGTCTGGAGCGGTTGCGCGCGCACGGGTTTGAGAAGCCGGTGCGCGAGTGGATTGCGGCGGGGCGTCCGTTTCTCGGAATTTGCGTGGGGTTGCAGGCGCTGTATGAGGGGAGCGAGGAATCGCCGGAGGTGCCGGGGCTGGGTGTGTTTGCGGGGCGCGTGAAGCGGTTTGTGGAGCGGCCGGGGCTGAAGGTGCCGCAGATCGGGTGGAATACGGTGAAGCAGCGGGTGCGGGAGTGTCCGCTGTTTCAGGGCGTGCCGGACGAGGCGCATTTTTATTTCGTGCATTCGTTTCGCGCAGAGGCGACGGGCGCCGAGGTGGCGGGGACAACGGATTATGCGGGTGAGTTTGCGTCGGTGGTGTGGCGCGACAATGTGTTTGCGATTCAGTTTCATCCGGAGAAGAGTCAGAAGGTCGGGTTGATGTTGTTGCAGAACTTTGCCGATTGGGCATACGAAAGGACGGTGGCACAATGAGTACGTTCACTATTTATCCTGCGATTGATATTCGCGGCGGGCGCTGTGTGCGGTTGTTGCAGGGGCGGGCGGATCAGGAAACGGTGTATGGGAATGATCCGATTGAAATGGCGAAGCACTGGATTGCGGAGGGCGCGCAGGCGTTGCACATCATTGATTTGGATGGCGCGTTTTCGGGCCGGTCCGTGCAGTTCGAGGTGATCGGTCAGATTATTCGCGCGGTGAATGTGCCGGTGCAGGTGGGCGGCGGGCTGCGTACCGATGGGGACGCGGCGTGGCTACTGGGCGCGGGCGCGGCGCGGGTGGTGCTGGGTACGCGCGCGTGGGCGGAGCCGGATCAGGTGAAGAAGCTGGTGGATCGCTATGGCGAGAAGATCGCCGTGGGGATTGATGCGCGCGGCGGCCGTGTGCAGATCAAGGGCTGGACGGAAACGACGGATGTGCGCTCGACCGATCTTGCCAAGCAGGCGGAGTCGCTCGGCGTGAAGACGATCATTTCAACAGACACCGCGACCGACGGAATGTTGACCGGCGCGAACACGCACGCGATTGAAGGAATCTGCGCTGCCGTGAAGTGCAATGTGATCGCCGCGGGCGGCGTCAGCTCGGTGAGCGATGTGAAAACGTTGCGCTCGCTGCCGCGCCCGAACCTCGCTGGCGTGATCGTTGGCAAGGCGCTCTATGAAGGCCGCGCAACGCTCGCGGCGCTGAACGAAGCGGCAAAATAGCGGGGCTCATTCAGCGGAGTTGGTCTGCTCGGGGTGGGGACGGCTGACGTTCCATTCCTTTAACGTCGCGTTTACGGTGGAGGCGAGTTGGAGGTGTTCGGCGAAGCCGGGGGTGGCCCAGAGTTCGAGGGGGGCGCCGTCGGGGATGATGAGGGCTTCGCAGTCGGGGAAGTTTTCAAAGAGCGCTGCGCCTTGTTCTATGCCGGTTACGATGAGGGCTTGCGCGAGGACGTGCGCCATGGTGCAGGTGGGGGCGCGTACGGCGACGAGCAGGGTGCCGTGGGCGGGGCGTCCGGTGTGCGGATCGAGGATTCCGCCGAATCGTTTTCCGTTGAGCGTGACGGATTCCGCGTAGAGGTTGGCGATGGCGAGGGCGGCGTCGGGGGCGAGGTCGAGCGTGCCGAGGCTGCTGTTTGTGGCGAGGGGGTTGGGGAGTGGAACGCGGCACGAAAATTTTTCGCCGGGCGCGCAGAGTGCGCGCGTGAAGTTGCCCCAGGTAATGAGGGCGGGGCCGAGTTCGCGTCGGCGCAGTTCGAGGATGGCGAGGTCGGTTCCGTAGGCGTAGGGAAGGTCGCCGGGTGCGATGCGGGTGCCTGCGGTGAGGATCGAGATCGCGCCTTGTTCGGAGAGCTGGAAGTGGTCCGGGCCGACGAGGTCGCGGGTGGCGGCGATTTCTTCATCGGTTGGAGTCTCGTGTGCGGGCGCGCTGCCGAATCCCCAGAGATCGCGGAGGGGGGCGATGGTGAAGTCGTATGCGCCGCCGGTGAGTTTTCCGTAGTAGTCGGCGAGGTCGAGTGCGCGGAAGGTGTCGAACGAGATGTGGAGGCGATACTCGCCCGCCATGCGATTGACTTTGCCGATTTCGCCGCTGCGGTTGTCGGGGTCGAATGCTGTCCAGGTGTTGTTGAAAATCCGTCGTGTGGGTGAGAGGGCGGTGCTGAGCAGATCGGCGGCGCCGTCGCCGACTGCGATGTGGGCGGTGGCGTTGCCTGCGGTGAAGGTGGTTTCGCGCGGTGCGGGGGGGCGGCAGCCGATGAGGGCGGTCGCGAGGAGGATGGATGCAATGGCGCTAAACTTCATGCGTGTAGTAGTAGGCCTCGGTGAAGATGGAGGTGGGGTTGACGTTGCGCGCGCGGAGGATGTCGCGCATTTCATAGAACATTTCGTTTGCGCCGCAGAGGTAGTAGTGCGCGTTATCGGGGAAGGTGAATGTTTTGCTGAAATCGGTCACGCGTCCGCGGAAGCCTGCGCTGTCATCGCCGCTGAGGCAAGGGTGGTACTTTCGCGTGGCGAATTCGTCGCGATAGAAGAGGTCTTCGGCCGTGCGGACGCCGTGGAGAATGGTGATGTCGAGGTCGGGGTGGGTGTGGACGTAGGAGCGGCAGGGTGCGATGCCGGTTCCGGTTGCGATGAAGACGAGGGGGCGCGCGCGGTCGCGGATGGTGAATTCGCCGGAAGGGGCGGAGATTTCTAGCGTGTCGCCTTCAGAGAGAGCGGTGAGTTGCGGGGTGAGGACGCCGTTGGGGACGAGGCGGTAGAGGATTTGGATGCAGTCGTCGTGTTCGCCGCTGGCGATGGAATAGTTGCGGTCCTCGTAGACGCTGCGCCCGTGGACGGTGAGGAGTTGGCCGGCGCGGAAGTCGAGTCCATCGCGGCTGAGCGTGATTTCGAATGCAGTTGGGGAGAGGGGGCGGTGGCGCAAAATGCGCGCCTTCCAGCGGTGCAATTTTTCGGCGGCTTGCTTGGCTTCTTCCAGGGACATGGCGCCGACTGTACGCGGGGAGGGCGATGATCGCAACTCTGCCCACCCGGTTCTTTTCCTGTCTTTTGGGGCGGGCGTTCCCGCCGGATTCCGTGTTTGGCGATTCAATTCCTTTCCTCCTTGACGAGTGGGGCGCTCTTTTCTAGCTTCCTTCCTCTTGTGTCCGGGTCGGCGAAGGCCGGTCTGGCATTCGTGCGGGCAATTTCTTTCCGCGTTCGGGTGACTGGACGGGGCGGGGAGGGTATTCTCCGCAGGGATTGCCCGATGGTGTAACGGCAGCACACGGCCCTTTGGAGGCCAGAGTCTAGGTTCGAATCCTAGTCGGGCAACCAAGTTTGCAGCGGGAGCTGCGGCGTCGCGCGCGTTGCGCGGGGCGCAAGTTCGAGGAAAAACGTGAAGTTATTGTCTGGCAGTTCACATCCGGCTTTGGCCAAGGCGATCGCTGATTATATCGGCGAGCCGCTGGGCGATGTGCAGATCAGCCGTTTTCCCGACGAAGAGATCTTTGTCAAAATAGTGGAGAGTATTCGCGGGCAGGATGTGTTTATCATCCAGCCGACCTGTATGCCGCCGAATGAGAGCATCATGGAGTTGCTCATCATTATTGATGCGGCGAAGCGTGCGTCGGCCGCGCGGATTACCCCGGTGATTCCGTTCTTCGGCTATGGCCGGCAGGACCGCAAGGACCAGCCGCGCGTGGCGATCACGGCGAAGCTGGTGGCGAATCTGTTGGTGGCGGCGGGCGCGGACCGGGTGGCGGCGATGGACTTTCACGCGCAGCAGATTCAGGGATTCTTCGACATTCCGGTGGATCACCTCTTTGCGGCGCCGGTGATTGTGAAGCATCTGCGGCAGCGGAATTTGCAGGATTTTGTGGTGGTGTCGCCGGATCCGGGCGGGCTGAAGATGGCATATGCGTATGCCAACATGCTCGGGGCGGGTTTGGCGATTGTGGGCAAGCAGCGCAAGAGCGCGTCCGAAGTCGAGGCGATCAATGTGGTCGGCGAGGTGGAGGGGCGTCACGCGTTGCTGGTGGACGATTTGACGACGACGGCGGGAACGCTGGCGAGTGCGGCGGCGCTGTTGAAGCAGCGCGGTGCGCTGTCTATCAAAGCGGCGGTGACGCACTGCATGTTGACGGACCTCGGGGTTCGCCGGTTGCAGGAGTCGCCGATTGAAGAGTTGATCACGACGGACAGTGTTCCGCCGCGGGCAATTCGGGACTTTAAGGTGACGACGTTGAGTGTGGCGGAGCTTCTGGGCGAGGCCATTCTGCGGATTCACAATAACCAGTCCGTGACATCATTGTTTAAGGTGTGAGTGAGTGTGAGAGCCCCGGAGGGGCGTGGAGAGTAAAGTATGGCAACGGCAATTAAGGTATCGGCGGAAGTTCGTTCTGCGACGGGTTCGGGTGCGGGTCGCCGCATGCGTCGGTCGGGTGTGTTCCCGGGTGTAGTGTATGGCGTGGGCAAAGCCCCGCTCAACATTCAGATGGAAGAGCGCGCATTCAAGCGCGCGGTGGGACATCACAGCGGTGAGCACGTGATGCTCGATCTCGATGTGCAGGGCGTTGAGCTCAAGAAGGTTCTTCTTCAAGAGGTGCAGCATCATCCCTTGAGCGGGCAGATTCTCCACGTGGATTTTCACGAAGTTTCCATGACGGAAACGCTGACGATTGAAATCGCGGTGAACCTGGTCGGTGAGCCTGTGGGTGTGACGCAGAAGGGCGGCACGCTGGAGCACCTGGTGCGCAGCATCGAGGTTGAATGTCTTCCGGGCGACATCGTGGAATCGTTTGATGTGGACGTGTCTGCGCTCAACATCGGCGACAGCCTCACGGCGGCCGACGTCAAGCTGGATCCGAGCAAGTATACCTTGGTGACGGATGCGGATTTGGCGATTGCGGCCGTGTCTGCGCCGCGCGAGGAAGAGGCGCCTGCTCCGGCGGCTGCTGCGGCTGCGGAGCCGGAAGTGCTCAAGGAGAAGAAGGAAGAGGGTGCGGCGCCTGCGGCCGGGGACAAGGCGAAGGCGGCTCCGGCGAAAGACGCGAAGAAATAGCGCGTTGACCGGGCGGGTGCCAGTTTGTCGGGTGTTCTGTGAAGATCGTGATTGGACTTGGCAACCCGGGTCGGGAATATGCGCACACTCGCCACAACGTCGGGTTCGATGTGGTGGACCGGTTGGCGCGGAAAATGGAGGCGGATTTTCGCATGAGTTCCCGCTTCCCTGCGGAGCTGGCAGAGGGTACGTTGGAAGGTGAACGGGTAGTGCTGGTTAAGCCGCAGACGTTCATGAATCGCAGTGGCGAGGCCGCCGGCCCGCTGATGCGGAAGAAGGGTGTGAGTCCGGCGGATGTTTTTGTGATTGTGGACGATGTGGATTTGCCGGTGGGCCGGTTGCGGTTGCGCAAAGACGGCAGCGCGGGCGGTCACAACGGGTTGAAGTCGCTGATTGCGCATTTGGGCACGGATCAGTTTCCGCGTGTGCGGATTGGGGTCGGGCGCCAGGCGGATCGCGACACGGTGCAGCACGTGCTGGGGCGGTTTGCTCCGGACGAGGCGCCGGTGATGGAGGAGACGATGCAGCGCGCGGCCGATGCGGTGGTTGCGGCGTTGCGGGATGGAATGGACCGCGCGATGACGGCGTTTAACAGGTGAGTGTGAGTGTACGAGGAACTAGAATGAACAAATACGAAGCGATGATCATTTTTCCGGATTCTTTGAAAGAGGAGTCCCTGGATGAAGCCCTTGAAAAAGTGGCGGCGGAAATCGAGAAGTCCGGCGGAACGGTGAATGCGAAGACCCGCATTGGTCGCCGCAGCTTTGCGCGTCCGATGGACAAGCAGACGGGTGGCCAGTACATGGTCCTGACGTTCCAGCTCGACGGCGAGAAGATTGCCCCGCTGCAGGCGCGTCTCAAGTTGAACGACGACATTTTCCGCGCACAGATTGTGCGCGCGCCGGAGGCGGTCGCTGCGGCGGCCAAGTAACGGCCATGGCCTCGCTCAACAAAGTGATGTTGATCGGTCGCCTCACCCGCGATCCCGAGAAGCGCACGATTCCTTCCGGCTCTGCCGTGACGGAGTTTCGCCTCGCGGCCAGCCGCCGCTTCAAATCGAACAGCGGCGAGGATCGGGAAGAGACCGTTTTTGTGGACATCACGGCGTGGGGCCGCACCGCAGAAATCTGCGCGCAGTATCTGCGCAAGGGTTCGCAAGTATTCATTGAGGGGCGCCTCAAGCTGGACGAATGGGAAAAGGACGGCCAGAAGCGCAGCAAGCTGAGCGTTGTTGCGGAAGTGGTGCAGTTCCTCGACAGCAAGGGCAGCGGCGGTGATCGCGACGGGGGCAGTGCGCCCGTGTATGAAGGCGATGCGCCTCGCGAGTCTGCGCCGCGCGGCCGCCCATCGCGCCCGCCCGCTGGCGGAGACTCCACTCCGATGGATGACGAAGATTTGCCGTTTTAGAAGGTTAGGACAGAGAGGATATTACAATGCGAGTGACGAAGGAACGAAACGAGCGCCGTAGCCGCGACATGATGAGCGACATGCAGCCGCTGGTCAAAAAGGGCGCCAAGTATCTCGAAGGGGTTACCCAGATTGATTACAAGGACAGCGAGTTGTTGCGCAAGTTCATGACGGAGCGGGGCAAAATTATGCCGCGCCGGATTACGGGCACGAGCGCCCGGCAGCAACGCCAGGTTCAAGCGGCCATTCGCCGCGCGCGCGTGATGGGATTGTTGCCCTGAGCGGGGAGTAAGGAGACATTATGTCAACGGAAGTCATTTTGATGGAAGATGTGGACGGGCTCGGCCTCACGGGCGATCTCGTCAAGGTTGCGGATGGCTATGCCCGCAACTATTTGCTGCCGCGCAACATCGCTGCACCTGTGACTGAGACCACGCGCCGTCGCGTCGAGAAGCGTCGCGCTGCGGCGGAGGCCAAGCGCGCCGAGTTGCGTGCGGGCGCCGAAGAGGTGGCTCGCAAGTTGGCGGCGTTCCCGCTGTCCATCCGGGTGAAGACCGGCGCCGAAGGGCGCATGTTCGGTTCGGTCACCGCGGGCGACATCGCGGCGGCGCTCCAGCGCGAAGGTTTTGTGGTGGAGAAGCAGAAGGTTGCCCTCCATACACCGCTCAAGGAATTGGGCGAAACCACGGTGACCATCCGCCTGATGGCCGACGTGCACGCAGACCTCAAAGTCACGCTCGTTTCGGAGTAACCGATGGCTGCGCCGGAAGGCCCGGCACGCCCCAGCCGTGCAGACCACATTCCGCCTCACAGCGAGGATGCGGAGCGCGGTGTGTTGGGCTCCATGATGGTGGACGCCGCGCGCGCGGTGGATCTGGCGATTGAAAAGCGGATCCGCGGGGAATCCTTTTATGTCCCCGCGCATCGCCAGATTTTCGAAAATATCGTCGCGCTGCATGATAGCGGCCGCCCTGTTGATCTGCTGACTGTGGGTCAGCGGATGCGCGATCAGGGTACACTCGAGTCGGTCGGTGGCATCACCTATATCGAAGGTCTGCTCGACGCCACGCCCACGTCTGCGGCGTTGGAGTACTACATTGATATTGTCCGGCAGAAGCACATCCTTCGCCGAATCATTGACATCTCGCGCGAGTCCACCGAGGCGTGCTATCGCGGAGATGAGTCGGCCGATTTGATTCTCGATCGTTCCGAGCAGAATTTGTTCGACGTTTCGAACGATCAACAGCGCAGCGCCGTGTCGTGGTCTGAGGCCGTCAGCGACACGATGAAGCAGATCGAGAAGATATTCGAAAACAAGAGCGGCATTACCGGTGTGCCCACGGGCTACATAGAGCTCGACCGGATCACCGGCGGATTTCAGCCGGCGGACATGATTATTCTCGCGGCACGCCCCTCTATGGGCAAGACATCGCTCGCCATGAACATTGCGGAATATGTCGCGATGGGGCAGGTGAGCGACCACCAGCCACGCGCGGTCGCAATTTTTAGTTTGGAAATGCCGTATGAGGCGCTGGTGAAGCGAATGTTGTGCTCTCGCGCAGACATTGCGTCGGACCGACTCCGGAAAGGATTGCTCACCGGCGATATGCACAAGCGCCTGGTGCAATCGGCCTCGGATTTGCAGAAGGCAAGGATTGTGATAGACGACTCCGCCGGTTTGGACGTGGTGGAGTTGCGCGCGCGCGCGCGCCGGCTCAAGAAGCAGCACGACATTCAGTTGATCGTTATTGACTACCTTCAGTTGCTCCATTGCGCACAGCGCGCCTCGGAGGGGCGTCAGTTGGAGACCGCCGCCATTTCGGCATCGCTGAAGGCGATGGCGAAGGAACTGAAGATTCCGATTATTGTGTTGAGCCAGTTGAGCCGCGCGCCTGAAACGCGCGACAAGTACGCAGTGCCCAAACTATCGGACCTGCGCGACTCGGGGTCTATCGAGCAGGATGCCGACCTTGTGATGTTGCTCCGGCGTCCGTGCAAATATCCGCAAGACCCCGAAGCCAACGACAAGGCGCTTGCTATCCTCGCCATCGCCAAGCATCGTAACGGTCCGACTGGGGATATACGCTTGAACTTCCGCGACGAGACGACACGCTTCGAAAATCGCATCGAGACCGATCGCGTTGACGGCTCCTTTGCACCAACATCAGGAGATTTGTGATTCGACGTTCACTTGCGCTCGTTTGGATCGGGCTCTGCCTGCTGCCGGGTCTGCTGTTTGCCGCTACGGTGCAAGAGGTGCGCGTGGAGCGGCGCGGAGGCGGCCTGATCGAGGAATCGGCGGTCCGCTCCTTCGTCAGTGTGCAGGTCGGCGACGAAATTGCGCGCGCGGCGCTTTCGCGCGATGTGCGCGCGCTCGAACAGTCCGGCCGGTTCGCCTATGTCGCGACCGAGGTGGAGAATGTGCCGGGCGGAGTAATCGTCACATACGTCGTGCGCAGCAAGCCGCGCATCCGGATGATCCGGATTGAGGGCGCGGATGACATCGGCAACTCGAAGGTTCGCGATCTGTTGGAACTGGGCCCCGGCGACCTGGTGGACGATGCAACCCTTGCGTTCAAGGCCGTGAAGGTGCGCGAGCACTACCAAAAGAAATATTATCCCGACGCGTCATTGAAGTGGAAGATTGTCGAAGACGAACGCAACGGCACGGCTGATGTTTCGGTGACGGTGCGCGAAGGGCGTCGCGCAAAAATCGCGAAGATTCTTTTTCCCGGCGATATCCCGGATCCGGGCCGCACGCGGCGCGCCTTGCGCGCATTGTTCCCGTGGTTTTCCGAGCGCCCGCCTGTGATCAGTCACGACCTTCGCCGCGCGATGAAGCAGCGTCAGGTGAATATGTGGTCGTGGATCACAAGCGCAGGCACCTATAAGCCGGAAGAGCTGGATGGCGATATTGAGCTGATCCGCCGCGAACTGATGGAGCGCGGGTACCTCGATGCGGCCGTCAGCGATCCCCAGGTGGAAGCCCGCTCGCGTGGGCGCTTGATTGTGCGAATTCCGGTGGATGAGGGCCGGCAATATCATCTGGGCAAAATCAATCTGAGCGGGCCCGAAAAATTTCCGGTTGCAGATGTGAGCAGCTCGATTACGAACCGCACGGGCGACCTCGCCAGCATCACCGCGATTGATCGCGCGCAGCAGGCGGTTCGCGATTTTTATGGAAGCCGCGGGTACATCCGCAGCGATGTGCAATCCCAGTTGGAGCCGCATGCGGGCGAGCCGGTGGTGGATGTGAACCTCACGGTGCGGAACGAGGGCGATCAGGCGTTTGTGCGCGACGTGGTTATCCGGGGCAACACCCGGACGAAGGATAAAGTCATTCGGCGTGAAGTGACGGTATTTCCGGGCGAGCCCTACAATCAGGTCAAGGTGCGCACGAGCGAGGCGCGGTTGCGCAACCTCGGCTACTTCGATTTTGTCTCGGCGATTCCGGAGGACACGCTGAAGTCGGATCAGTTCGACCTCGCGCTGGAAGTCGAAGAACGGCGCACGGGGCAATTCCTGATCGGCGCGGGTTTTTCGAGCGTGGACGATTTGATCGGGTTTGTGGAGTTGTCGCAGGGCAACTTCGATCTCTTCAATTGGCCTCCCACGGGGGGTGGACAGAAGCTGCGCCTGCGCGGGACGGCGGGTACCAAGCGAAACGACCTCGAACTCTCCTTCACCGAGCCGTGGTTCCTCGACCGCAAGCTCGCACTTTCCGTTGATTTGTTTCGGCGCAACCGCAGCTATTTCAGTTCGAAATACGATCAGCGGAATACCGGCGGCGAAATTGGTCTCGGTTTCCCGCTGACGACCTTCACCCGGCTCAACCTCTCCTACGGCCTAGAAGAGATCATGATTCACGACATGGACACGAACGCCTCGCCCTTCTTCCTCGAACAGGAGGGGACGTTCCTTAAGAGTTCGGTCAATGCAACGGTCTTGCGCGATTCGCGCGACAGCAGTTTCATTCCCACGCGCGGCACGCGCTCCAGCCTTTCGACGATGTGGGCGGGCGGTCCGCTGGGCGGCGATGTGGATGTCTATTCGGTGGAGGCGCAGTCCTCGACGTTTATCCCGGTCTGGTTTGAGCACGTACTGAACCTTCGCGTGTGGACTTCGGTCGTGGAGCCGCACGGCGATGCGGATGACGTCCCGATTTTTGAGCGCCTGTTTCTCGGCGGCGCCCGCACGCTGCGCGGATTCAAATATCGCAAAGTCGGGCCGAAGGATGAAGACGGCGAACCGGTCGGCGGAAAGACGGCATGGTCTGCCACAGCGGAATATACGATACCTATTTTTGAACGTCTGCGCTTCGCGACGTTCTATGATATCGGGTATGTGTACGACGAATCGTATACGTGGGAGCTGTCGGACTACAATTCCGACTGGGGCATTGGTATCCGGTTGGACTTCCCCGGCTTCCCGCTGCGATTGGACTACGCATGGCCGCTGGAAACGGATCCAACGGATCATCGCAAATCGGGTCGCTTCCAGTTTACAATCGGGTATTCATACTAGTTCTATCAAGGAGCACACATGAAGAGCGCGTGGATGGGTCGGTTGGGTTTGGTTGCCGCACTGGCGGTTGCGTGGTTGGGCGTGGCGCCGATGGCGCAGGCTCAAGGCGATAAAGACCGGATCGCCTTTGTGGACATGAACAAAGTCTTCGACGAATTCTACAAGACCAAGTTGGCGCAGGCGCAACTCAAAGATCAGGAAGAAGAGTACAAAAAAGACATCGAAAAGATGATGAGCGACTACAAGAAGCTGCAAGACCGCTTCAAGCAGGCTCGCGAGGAATCCGAAGACCGCACGTTGAGCGAAGATGCGCGCGACAAGCGCCGCGCGGATGCAGAAGAACTGCTGACCGAACTTCGCGAAAAAGAGAGCACCATTCGTCGCCAGGAAGAAAGCCGTCGCCGTCAGTTGGCTGACTCGATGAAGCGTGTGCGCGACAAACTGGTTGTCGAAATCAAAGAGGTGTTGTCGAGCTACGCGAAGAATCAGGGGTACCTGGCTGTTCTCGACGCATCCGGCGATAATTTGAACGGTGTCCCGAATATCCTGTACTTCGAGCCGGGTCGCGACATCACCGGGTCGCTCATTGACATGCTCAACTCTGGCAAGAAGTAAGACATCATGCCCGGCCCGCTCACCGTCAGCGAAATTGCGAAGCGCCTCTCCGCCGAATTGGTGGGGGCGGGGGATGCCACAATTCGCGCTGTCGGGGGAGTGCGCGACGCGGAGCCGGGCGAGATCGCGTTTGTCTCGCAAGAGCGGTATGCTGGCGACGCTGCAACAACACGAGCATCGGCCCTCATCGTCGGTCGCGGTTGGACCGCACCTGCGCCGTGCCCGCTTCTGCGCGTGGATGAGCCGGAGACCGCTTTTGCTCTCATCGCGCGTTGGTTTGCGCCGCCGGACCCGGAATATAAGCCCGGCATTCATCCGCGCGCCGTCGTCAGCGAAGAGGCCCAACTTGGCGTGGACGTTCATGTTGGCCCCCTCGCGGTGATTGAAGCGGGCGCGCGAATCGGAGACCACTGCATCATCGGCGCGCAGAGCTATGTCGGACACGGTGCTCGCCTCGGCGCGAACTGCCGTCTGTTTCCACAGGTATCCATTCGCGAGCACTGCATCCTGGGCGACCGCGTATGGGTTCACAATGGCACCGTGATTGGAAGCGACGGCTTTGGCTACGAAGTGGACAAGCAGGGCGTCCGCACCAAGATTCCGCAAATCGGAATTGTGGTCATCGGTGACGACGTCGAGATTGGCGCCAACGTCACGATTGACCGCGCGCGTTTCGGTCGCACGCGAATCGGGAAAGGCGTGAAAATTGATAACCTCGTCCAGATCGCCCACAACGTTGTCATCGGCGACCACGCCGTACTGGTTGCGCAAGTTGGCGTCGCCGGCAGCACCAGTATCGGCGCCAAAGCGATTCTGGCGGGCCAGGCGGGAATTGCGGGTCACCTAACCATCGGGCCCGGCGCCGTGATCGGCGCGCAAGCGGGTGTTACGAAAAATATTCCTGCGGGCACCTACGTCATCGGCTTCCCCGCTACACCGCAAAAAGAAGCTGCGCGCCAGCACGCCATGATCGCGCGCCTCCCTGAACTACGGGAACGCGTCGCCGCCATCCAACAGCGCCTCGACGAGCTCGCCGCCAAAATCGGCTCATAGCTGGCGTCGCGTCTCCATCCGCCCTTTGCATCAGCCCAATCTGGCGCTGTCCGGAAGTGCTGCTGAAAAAATGTAGTGAAGACCTTTGCTCCGAACCCCAATAAAACTGACCCATTCTCTCGCGAATAGCGAAAGATGGGGTAGGGCGAGTTTTCCAAGCGAGCCGATACTCCCCCGGCTCGCCACGGCGTAGTCGGGGTATCGCAATTGGTGTCTGAAGCTTCGGCTCTGTCCCGCACTCGCTTTTGGTGTAAAACCGTCTATTCTCTCCTGCATGCCCGATGTGTTGTATACCCTTTGGCCGCATTTCACCGCAGCGCTGCTGCTGATTATTGATGTTTGGGCGGCGAGTCACGCCATTCTCTACAAGCGCGATCCGCGCTCGGCAACGACGTGGATCGGCCTGATCCTTCTCTTTCCGCTCGGCGGCGCAATTCTCTACCTCTTTTTCGGAATCAATCGAATCCAGCGCCGTGCCACACTCCTCCGCAGCCGGTCCGCTGCTGCGCTGGAGGCGCGCCAGAAGGGTCTTGTCTTCACTGCTCCGACGCTCGCGGCTGAACATCAAAATCTCGTTGCCCTCGCACACGCGGTACATCGAATCAGTCGCGCGCCCCTTCTCGAAGGCAATAGGCTCACTCCGCTCGAAAACGGCGACAATGCCTACCCCGTGATGCTCGAGGCGATCGCGCAGGCCCGCCGGAGCATCACGCTCTGCTCCTACATTTTCGATCACGACCGCACGGGGCTCCGCTTCGCCGATGCCCTGGGCGAGGCTGTGAAGCGCGGTGTTGAGGTGCGTGTGCTCATTGACGATGTCGGGGCGCGCTATTCGCTGCCGCCGATCTACAGCGCTCTCAACCGCCGCTCCATCCGCTACGCCGCATTCATGCCCACGTTCTTTCACTGGCATATGCCGTACGTGAACCTGCGCAATCACCGCAAACTCCTCGTCATTGATGGACACACCGCATTCACCGGCGGCATGAATATCCGGCACAACAACGTCCTCGCCGCCGCCACGCGCGACGCTGTGCAGGATTTGCATTTTCGCGTCGAGGGGCCGGTCGTCCGCCAGCTCCAGCAAGCGTTCGTCGAGGACTGGGCGTTTACTACGCGCGAGAAACTTGCGGGCGAGCCCTGGTTCGTCCCGCTCGAGCCGCGCGGCGATGTCCTCGCGCGTGGTATTGTGGATGGGCCGGACGAGGATCATGACAAGTTTCGGACCACACTCCTCGCCGCGCTTGCCTGTGCACAGCGCCGCGTCCGCATCGCAACGCCATACTTCCTTCCCGACCCCAGCCTCGTCAGCTCCCTGACCACATGCGCGCTGCGCGGGGTCGAGGTGGATATCGTCATCCCCCAAAAATGTAACCTGCGCACGGTGGGTTGGGCCATGCAGGCGCAACTCTGGCAAGTCCTTATCCGTGGCTGCCGTGTCTGGCTGACGCCTCCTCCGTTCGACCACACCAAATTGCTCATCGTGGATGATGCTTGGTCGCTCGTCGGCTCCGGCAACTGGGACGCACGCAGCCTGCGCCTCAACTTCGAGTTCAATGTCGAGTGCTACAGTTCGCAACTCGCCGCCGATCTCAACGCGCGAATTGATAAAAAAATCGCAACCGCACATCCCGCCTCACTCGCTGAAGTGGACGCGCGCCGACTGCCCATTCGCCTGCGCGACGGAATCGCGCGCCTCTTCTGGCCCTATTTGTGACGCGCCGCATGGGCAGCGGGCGCTGCCGGATTGACGTTGTCGCCGGACTGTTGTCGAAAGTGGTGGGGGGGCCTACGATTGCTGGCGCCGGGTCTCAATTCGCAGTCGGCTATAGACTGAATTCAAATGCTCCAGTTCGGCTTCCTGCCGTTCCGGTGTCCAGCCAAACAGCGGAGCCATCTCATCCGCCACGGCCCGACACACAGACTCCGGGGGAGGCTCAAATGTCCCCAAGTCGGTTCGCCGCAAAATCACATCGGCCAGACGCACCGCCGCCTCTTTTTTCACGGCGTGCCGCACCTCAGCGCGCAGCACCGTTGGCGCATCATACAGCGTCGCACCCCGGTCCGATTCCGCCTCGTTCACAATGCCGGATGCTGCCGCGCCGTACTGTTGCGCCAATCGCTCGAGGGTCTCCGGCGATGCACTGATATTTCGCTCCTGCGCAAGCTTCCGAATATCCGCCGGCTCAACGCGTGCCACCCGCTCGTCCTCCGGCAACCGCTCATCACGGCCCAACACCGCAGCCACCGCGCGCGCCGCCTCTTCACCCACGGTCAGGCCCGTCGTGTATTTCACGCCCTTAATATCAAAGAGATTTCGCACGGCCGCCGCCACCACAGCGGAGTGCTTGTCCGGCTCAGGCGACCCGCCACCCGCTGCGGCAGGCTGAACCCCCACATGCATCAGCGTAATCTGATCGTGCGTCAGCCCGGCGCCCGGCACGACGCTGTTGACTTCGTTGATGAATGCTTCTACCGCTGCGAGCGTCGGACGATAATTTGACGGATCGCCATCAAACGGCTCGTACACTGTCCCGATCATAGTTCCGCCCCGCCACGGCGCGAAAAATAAATTGCGGCGTCCGCGCTGCACCAGCGCCTCGGCGTCGCGATGCTCTTGCGTGCTCTCCAGCCCCACGCCAAATTGACCGAACCACTGCGGGCGCACGATTACGTTCCATGCGCCGACGAGCGGCTGTCGCTCCTTCGCAACACCCGTCCAGCGCTCCCACCACGGCCCCGCGGCATTCAGCACTACGCGCGCGCGAATCGAAAACTTCGCGTCTTCCAACACATCGCGCGCCTCAACTCCCGTCGCCGCGCCGTTTTCCACAATCAGCCGCTCGGCCCGCACATAGTTCACGACTGTTGCACCCGCATCGCGCGCCGCCATCGCGAACATCAGCGTCAATCGTTCTGTGTTGTGGCATAGCGCGTCGTGCCACACCGCAGCGCCGTCATACGAATCGCGCGGAAGCATCGGCCAAATCTTTTCCGCGTCCGCTGCCGGCAGTACGCGCCCGGCGGGGAGATGCTGCTCCGGCGGCAGGCCCCGGTTTCGGTCCCACGACACGAGATCGTTCAGCACCATTGCCACGCGCAGTGCATTTTTGCTTCGCATTCCCGCGCCGTGGGTGGGTACAGCAAACGCCTGCGGCCTCACCAGGTTCGGCGCGAGTGCGAGGAAGCGATGCCGCGCGCGGATAGACTCGCGCATCCGCTTGAAATTGCCGTGTTGCAAATAGCGCAGGCCGCCATGGATCACCTTCAGGCTGCTGGCCGACGTACCCGATCCGAAATCGTCGCAATCAATCAGCGCCGCCTTCAAACCAAGCTGCGTCGCCGCGCGCGCTGCACACACGCCATGAATCCCGGCGCCTACAATCAGCAGGTCAAATGTATCCGCCGCCAGTGTTTTGAGTTCCGAGCGCATGTCCGACCTGCTTTTTACAGGCGTTGGAAGCTGTTGCCGACTGTTTTTTCAACCCTTGGAACTTTCCTGCAATCCGCCTGCCGCAAAACACCCGCTGCCCATCCGCACTCGCGACGAATGACAGCCGTGTTAGCTATGCTCGCAGATGCAAGCGTATTCAGGGCGATTGCACTCATCGCACGCCCCTGCATGATACACGATGCGGAAGTTGCGAGGCTTCTCTCCCTCGCGCGCCGCGATCCGCACCACGATGGTGTAGCCGTCGCCATCGGGCAGTGTCGCCGTCGAAACCAGCGCGTCGCCTTTTGCCTCAAACGACAGCTCAGTTCGCTCCGACGAATGGACGACAATTGCTGAAGCCCTTCGCTCGCCGACCGACTCAACCTCGTGTTCGTCGCACAGAAAACGCAGCTCAACTTCCCGCACCTCGTTCACAAAAAATTCGGCGCGAAGACCATTGCTTTCCAAAATGCGCCCACCGTGCGGCGTATCCGCCCAGCCCGCGCTCGCCAATAGGAGGCCCAGCACCGCACATATCCTCAACATCTTCTTCATTTCGCACTCTCTTTCTTTTCACTCTGCCGTTCGACCCAGCCATACAAAGTGGGTAACAGAATTAGCGTCAGAAATGTCGAGGTCATGATTCCGCCAATCACAACCGCGGCGAGTGGACGCTGTACCTCCGCCCCCGCGCCCTGCGCCAACGCCATCGGTACAAAGCCGAAGCTCGCCACCAGCGCCGTCATCAGGACGGGGCGAAGCCGTGCCAACGCGCCCTCAAAAACCGCCTCCTGAACACTTCGCCCTAACTGTCGGAGCTGATTGAAATACGTGATCATCACAACGCCGTTGAGCACAGCGACGCCACTCAGCGCGATAAACCCCACAGCGGCAGAAATGCTGAACGGCATTCCGCGCAACCACAGCGCGACAATCCCTCCGGTCGCCGCGAGCGGAATGCCAGTGTACACCACCAGCGCCTGCCGGATGCTCTTGAAGGCAAAGAAGATCAAAATGAAAATCACCAGCAGCGCGGCGGGCACAATCACTGCGAGTCGCGCGCGCGCCTCCTGCAAGTTCTTGAACGCGCCGCCGAATTCGATGAAATAGCCCGGCGGCACATCAATGGACTCCTCCACCTTCGTCCGCGCCTCTTCCACAAACCCCTCCACATCGCGCCCGCGCAGATTCACCATAATCGCCGCGCGACGACGTGCCGATTCGCGCACAATGGTGCTGACCTTTTCTTCCACCTGAAATTCAGCCACCTGTCCGAGGCGCAGCAGTCCGCCATCTTCAGTGCGCAAGGGAAGTTCTTTCATCACCTCAACGCGATTGCGCGCGTCATCGCTCAACCGGACCACAATCGGCGCGCGCCGACTCCCCTCAATCAACAACCCCGCCTCTTCCCCCGCGAGCGCGTGTTCCACCACGCCGTTGATCTCGGCGGCGTGAAGGTTGTAGTGCGTCATCGCATCGCGGTGCGGCGAAATCTCCAACATGGGCGACCGCCCCAACGCGTCGAATTCAACATCCGCAGCGCCCGGAATACCCTCCAGCAACTCGCGTGTCTCCCTAGCGATTCGCTCAATGACGGCATAGTCATCGCCGAACACCTTTACCGAAATGTCGGCGCGCGTGCCCTCCAGAATCTCGTTGAAACGCATCTCAATCGGCTGCGAAAAGAGAAACGCTTGACCCGGCGCGCGCGCACTCAGCTCTTTGTTCATCGCATCGGCCAACGCATCCTTACTGATGGGCTTCCCGTTCACCTTCCGCCACTCGTCGCGCGGCTTGAGAAAAATATAGGTGTCGGACACGTTCACGCCCATCGGATCCGTCGCCACTTCCGATGTGCCGATGCGCGAAAAAGTGTAGGCGACCTCCGGGAACGAGTTTAGCAATATCCGCTCTGTGTCCCCCTGCATCGCAATCGAGGCATCCAACCCGATGCTGGTGGTCCGAATCATGTGCGTCGCAAACGATCCCTCATCCAGTTGCGGAACAAATTCCGCGCCCAATTTCTGAAAGACCGAGACCGACCACGCAAAGACCGCCACCGCCCCGATCACCACGATCCAGCGGAATCGGTGAGTCGCCTGCAATACAGGCGCATACACCTGTTTGGCGAACGCCATGACAAAGCCGTCCTTCTCGCTGATTTTTCCGCCGAGAAAGAACGAGCACAGCACCGGCATCAGCGTCATCGAGAGAATGAGTGCGCCGACCAACGCCATCATCACCGTCAGCGCCATCGGGCGGAACATCTTTCCTTCAATACCCGTGAGGGCGAGAATCGGCAGATAGACAATCGTGATGATCAATACGCCGAAGAACGTCGGGGTGCCCACCTCGATACACGCCTCGCGCACGGTGTCGCGCCGTTCGCGGTGCGTCAAAATCCGGCCCGCCTCGTGCTGGCGCAGCCCGAGGCGGCGCACGGTGTTCTCCACCATCACAACCGCGCCATCAATAATCAGGCCGAAATCCACCGCGCCGAGGCTCATCAGATTGCCCGACACACGCCCCTGCAACATTCCGGTGATAGCGAACAGAAACGACAACGGAATCGCCAGCGACACAATCAGCGCCGCTCGATAGTTGCCCAGCAGCATAAAGAGGATCACAACCACCAAAATCGCGCCTTCGGTGAGATTCTTTTCAACCGTCGCAATGGTGCGATCCACCAGCGTGGTGCGATCATATCCCGTGATGATCTCAACTCCGTCCGGCACCCGTCCGCGCACTTCATCCAATGCGGCGGCAACTCGCCGCGCGACCACGCGGCTGTTTTCACCCGCGAGCATCATTGTTGAACCGAGCACGCACTCTTCCCCGTTCCAGGTGGAAGCGCCGCTGCGCACGCTCGACCCGATCCCCACCGTCGCCACATCGCTCACGCGAATCGGCTCGCCGCCCGCGCGAAACTTTATTGGCAGCGCTTGAATCTCTTCGATACTCCGCACGCGACCGAGCGCGCGTATTGCAATCTGCTCGCCTCCGATCTGCACCGTTCCGCCACCCGCATTCTCGACGTTCTCCCCCACGATGTCCGCGATCTCGGAAAACGTAATCCCAACGCTCAGCATCCGCTCGGGATCGGGCATGACGACAACTTGCTTTTCGTATCCCCCGGAAGTGTTGACCTCCGCAATCCCCGGCACGGCGCGAAGGCGCGGCTTCACAATGTAGTCCTGAATCTGCGTCAGCTCCATCAACTGCTCATAGCGGCCGACCGGCTTGTTGGTGGCATCGCGCGCATATTCAACGACGTAATAGAATATCTCGCCTAGCCCCGTCGAGATGGGCGCGAGTTTCGGCGTGAGTCCGGCAGGCAATACACCCGCTGCATTCAAGAGGCGCTCACTGACGAGCTGGCGCGCGCGATAAATATCCGTGCCGTCCTTAAAGACGAGAGTCACTTGCGACAGACCGAACTTCGACAGCGAGCGCATCTCCACCATGCCGGGCACACCGGCGAGTTCGATTTCGAGCGGAAAGGTAACGAGCTGCTCAATCTCCTCGGGAACCAGCGCAGGCACCTCCGTGTTCACCTGAACCTGAATGTTGGTGATGTCCGGCACGGCATCAATCGGCAGGCGAAGGGCCGACGCGATACCAACCGCCAGCAAGGCCAGCGCCGCGACAATGATGAACGGGCGCTGCTTCAACGAAAATTCAATGAGTGCTTTGACCATGAGAAAGTACCTTTAGTGTCCGTGTCCGCCGCCCTTGGTGGCGCGAAGCTCGATGAGATAGAGAGTTTTGACAGGCCCGGCGACAACCTGATCGCCGTCGAACAATCCGTCGCGAATGGAAACCCAACCGCCGCCGCGTCCGCCCAGTTCAACGGGCGTACGAAGATAAGCGCGGCCGTTGACAACATAGACAACCGAGCCATACGCCGTATCCAAAACAGCCGATTCGGGAACGGCCAGCGTCGCGCCCGGCTTGACAGCCTTCAGGCCGACCCGGACGAAATCGCCGATGCGCCAGCGCCGCGTGCCGTCAGATAACTGGACGAGGATCTCGACACGGCCATCGCTCATCGCCGCGGCCCGATCCACGCGCAACACGCGTCCCGTTTCTCCCGGAGCGCCCTCCAAGAACACACGCGTGTCGGGCGCGAAGATCAGACCCTGCTCGCCGGAAATCCAGCCCATCGCATACGCATAGCCCGTCGGTTCCGCCGCGCTCGCCGTCTCTTCGGACGCTTCGCGATAAACCTGAACCGATATCCAAATCTCCCGCTCGGCGCTGCGCTCCTCCACATCAACCGGCTCAAAACCCAGCGAGACGCGCGTTTCATCATCCATCAACACGCCCGATCCTTCTTTGAACGCAACATCGGCGTTTGCACCCGACGCCATGCAAATCAGCGCGCCACATAGGGCGAAAAAGCTCATCCACTTCCGTTTCACGAATCGCCCTCCAATCCGACTTCACCAAGTATCCGATTCAATTCCGCCTCTTTCGTCAGCGCGTTTAGAAGCACTTCGTGTCGCAATTGCTGCACAGCCAAAAACTCGCGCTGCATTTCCAGAAACAGCGAAACGGGGATCGCGCCGATCCGATATTGTCGATCCGCCAGCGCCGCCGCATCGCGCAGCGTCTCCACCTGTGTTTCGGAAATCTCGTTGGCCTGCCGAATCGCCAACTCATAGAGCCGCTGCATCCGCGCAACTTCGGAGAGGCGATTCATGCGCTCGGCGGTCCACGCGGCTTTCGCCGTCTCGTAGCGCTCCACAATCGCGCCGCGAAACGATCCGCGACGGGCAAGTGGAATGGAAATTGCCACGCCGAAAACGCCCTCCACATCGCCCGCGTCTTCGCGGGAATAGTATGGCCCCACGCGATAATCCGGCCAAGCCTCCTGCGCCGACAAGGCGGCCTCGCTCGCAGTCCTTTGCACTTCCGCCATTTTTTTCAATATAGACGGATCGCGCTCGACCGCCTCGGCCAGCGCGGCGAAGTCAATGGCGCGCGTGGGCGCCGCGAGCGTGTCAGTCAAGACAAGCGTATTCGTTAGCGGGCGGCCCAACAGCGCATTAATTTTGATTCGCGCGCTATCGCGCAGCGCCTCGCTCTCCAATGCCGACTTTTCAAGCGCAATTAGACCGGCTTCGATCACGCGCAATTCCAGCAGAATGCCCGGCCCCGCCGCAGGCCGCTGTTTGAGCAGCGCAACCATCGCATGACTGCGCCCGGCAATTTCGCGCGCGGCCTCCGCATCCGCCGATGCGGCGAGGTATTCATAGCACCCAATCCGCGCCTGCAGCTCCACATCACCTCGCTCTTGCGCCAAGGATACACGCGCGATTTGCACATCGCTTTCCGCAACTCCCAATCGCGCAGTTCGCTTTTCGGCGCGCTCGACGGGAAAGCTGAGTGCAAGTCCCACTTCATAGCCGTTATCGCCCGCCTTCTTGTGCCCCATTTCCACATCGAGTTCAGGGATGGGCCTCCGCCCCGCCTGCTCTTTGAGGGCGTGCGCCGCGCGAAGCGCTGCTTCTCGCTCTTTCACGAGGGGATGCGCCGAGCGCGCGAGAGCCACAACACCAGAAATGCTCAATGCATCCGACGCGGCCTGCGCGCGGCACGACCACGATACGAGAATAAATAAAACAACGAGACCTGCAGATTTAAACACAATACCTCCACGAATTGCTGCGACGTTCTACAAACAAGAACGGAATCGCCGCGATGCGGCGAATTTCTCAGCTTCGTGGAGGTTCAAAAGGAAGATTCACCAGCGCGATGCCCGCGCTTTGAGCAGGCTCTCCAATGTGGGCTCGCCGGGCTTCTCGAAAAATCGCGTCGGCAGGTGAAGTGGATCGCTCAAGAATTTGAACAGGCTCACAACACGACAGAGCCAGACACGCAATGGGGCCGGACTCGGCATGATCGCAATCCGCCTCGACGGGGCTTGCATACGCAAAGACAAACACCACCAGCATGAAGCAGAACAGCTTCATCCATCGGCTACGCGTATGCGAATGAACAAACACGAAAAAAAACTACCGCCCTAGCGTGCATCCGTCAAGTGCCTTGCCCGGAGATCGTCGCGCCGAGTTGCGCATACGCACCGAGCAGTGCCTTTCGATATGCCTCGCGGCTGTGCCGCTCACGCGCAATCTCCGCCGCGCGCGCGCCGAGGCGGTTGCGCTCATCCTCGCGTTGCGCCAGATCGCGCAGCGCAGCGCCCATCGCGGCGGGCGTCGGGTCCACGAGCCTGGCGAACGAATCGTCGAGCACCTGCGTGTGCGATTCGATTTTCGTCGCAACGATCGCGCGGCCCGCGAGGAGATACGAATATATCTTCATCGGCGTGTTCACTCCGCGCAGGCGAGGGGATAGCAAAATATCCGCCTGTTCCAGATAGTAACTCAGCCGGTTCAGCGGGCGCGGGCCGAGCAAGTGCGCGCGACCCGAGAGACCCAGCTCTGCGACGCGCGCGCGATACTTCGCCACGTCCGCTTCCTTCCCGCCAATGACAACGAGCGACAGATCGTCCGCCTGCGCCGCAGCGAATCCTTCGAGCAGAAGGTCAATTCCCTGATAGTGCTCCAGATTTCCCACGTAGAGCGCCATCGGCCCGCGAATGCCCAGCGTCTCGCGCAGGCGTTCGGTCTCCGGCGGGATTGCGGGAAACTCCATCGCCATGTCGTGCAGCAGCACGCGCCGCTTGCCGGGCGCAGCGCGGTCCACCTTGTCCGCAAGACTCTGGCAGACGGGCAGCACCAGATCGGCCGTGCGCATGGCGCTCTTCTCGAATCCTTCGAGGATGAAGCGGAAAAGGCGGAGCCATCCCCATTTCTCCATCATCTGATCCGCCATCGAGGAGTCCATGTCGTACACAAGGCGCGCATTTGCCTTCCGCGCGAGGCCGCGCGCGAAAAACACCGATTCTTCGCACGCGTGGATGACGTCGTATTTCTTCTCGCGAATCAACCGCCGCGCCGCGCGATACAGATGCACATCGCACAAAATCTTTTGCGGCGAGAATCCGATGGGCACGCGCGAGACACCTGCCGGACGCGCCGCGCGAATCACGCGAACGCCCGGCATGGTCACATCCGTGCCGAACGGGAACGTGAGCAAATCAACCGAGTGCCCCGCCTCGCCGAGCGTCTCGGCGACCCATTTGACGGCGATCGGTGTGCCGCGCTCTTCATAAAACGGTTGGGGTGCAAGCAGCAGAATATTCATGGCTCAGCGAATCCCCGCCTGCATCTGGCGCGCGATGCCCCATGCGCCGAACTGTTCCTTCTTCGCCTCCGCTTCCAACTGCTCAAGGATGCGGTGTTTCTGCGAGCCGTAGCCGCCGTCAATCTTCATTCCATACAGCCGCACGAGACCTTCCGCAGCGAGCAACTCGTCGAGATCGCCCTCGGCCGTGACGACGATGGCGTAGTTGCGCGGGAGTCTGCTGTTTCCCATTGCATCCTGCCACTTCGTGACGACGGTGAACGGGCCGCGCGAGAGAATGCGCTCGGTGAAATAGGATGCCTCTTTCCCGAGGCGCACAGTCTTGTCCGTATCAATCCCGAAATAGCGCGCCTGATCGCGTACGCGGTCGGGATAGCTCATACTGGTCTCGGGTGTATCCACATAATAGAGCCGGAAGATATATTCTTTTCCGTCGTGCATGACGTGGAACGAGTCGCCGTCGTTTCCGCCGCTCTTCAAGAGGCGGCAGCCCTCCAGGACCGTCCAGCCGCTGGTCTTGCCGATGCGCAGGCCGATGGAATTTTTGTTGTCGCTCTTCTCGCCCCGCGTCGCCTGCGAGCGCGAGCGGAGGGGGCGCGCCAGGCCGCTGAGCTGACGCACCAGCATTTGATCTTCCGGAATCAATTGGGGAAACGCGATGCGCACCAGTTTGCCGTCGGTCTTGCGCAGCATCACCATGTCGAGGACGCTCTGCAGAAATTCGGCTTCAACCTTTCCGCCGTTCCGGCTGCTCCACACGCGGAAGGTGTCGCCGGTAAGCAGGACAGTCGGCACGGCTTCCACGGTCTCCACAACAGTCTCCGGTCGCGCGCGGGCAACACTCGGGCGCGCGGCATGGAGGGATTCGAGATAATCCGCAACGTCGGTGCGCCCCATCAGGCGCGCAACCTGAACGGGCGTCAGCCCTGATTCTTCCGTCAGATCAACATTCGCACCGCGCTTCACCAGCAGACGCGCGGCGGCCAGCTGACCCTCGCGCGCGGCGGCGTGGAGCGGAGTGAATCCATACACATCGCGCGCATCCACCTTTGCGCCTGCATCGAGCAGGGCCTCCATCACGTCGGCATATCCGTGATAGGCCGCGGCGTGAAGGGGAGTGGAGCCCTCTTTGTCGGTCTCGTTGACGTTCGCGCCATTCGCGATCATCTTCCGCACCGCATCAATCTCGCCGCGCGCGGCAACGGCATAGAGCGAGACCGGCGCAGGCGCGGCGGGCTTGCGAGGCGCGACCTCGCAGCCCACAAGCGCCAGCGCGACAACGATCCAGACGCTCTTCAACAGCGTTTTCAGTGTGCGGCCTCCAGTCGGGCCAGAATCAAGTTCACCAGCGGCTGTGGCAGATAAAGCGCCGTACGCGCCTCTGCGACGCGCTCTCCCGCTGCGTTGACGGTGGCGATTTCGCTCTCCAGCACCACGACTTCATTGCGCGCCTGAACACGATGCCCAACGCGCCGAACGGGGGAACTCGTCCCGATGCCCTGCACAAAATCCAGCAGCCGCCACTCCTCCCGATAGGCCGCGGCGTCAAGCGCAAGCGGCGCGGAGGATTCGCGAATCAACTGCAGCGCTGCCACTCGATTCGCGCCGTCCACAATCACCGCAACAACATCAAATCCGTCGCCGAACGAACCGCGCGCCAGATAATAGTTGAAGCTGTTATAGGGAAATCCCGCCGCAACGACGGGGCGTTTCGGCCCGAGTGAAATGCCCAACACCGCGGCGGCCTCATCCGCAAACATGCGGTAGTTGACGCGACCGAACAGCGCCAACTCCCGTGTCTCGCCGGACGACCCGGTGTTCGCGCGACCATACGGGCGAAGCAAGTCAGCGAATTCTGTCCAGACCGGCAATGCGGTGCCGGGCGGAGCGCTCCAATCCACCGCGAGGGAGAGTTTTGAAAACAATGCGACCTGCTCTTTCGGAGAGAGTTTGCTCCCTTCGACACTTCCGGTTTCCGGTTCATCGGGCGCTTCGTCGCCTTCGATCATAATGTCGGGATCCGCCGAAGAAAGTGAACCCTCACCTCCAAAAGTCACCAAGCCGTCATCCACCGGTTCATCCGCGACAGGCGTGTGCGCCCGCACGTCCGAAGCGGCTGCATCCGTATCGCCATCCGGCTCGCCGAAAATATCCGTTTTCAGCGGCGCGCTTACGGAGCGGACTTCCTCTTCCGCCGGCTGTCCGTCTTGGCGGACCGGCGCAATCCCGCCCGCGAAGAAAAATAAATAAATACCCGCCGCAATGGCCGACAGCACAATCAACTGATAGACCGCGCGGCCCAATCGTGTCGGTGGCGGGGCGAGATCATCTTCTTCCCCTGACACATCCTCCGGCGGTGTATCCGCGGTGTTGCCCATCTGAAGGACCGGCGGGCGCCGCTGCGCCGCGTTCATGATGAGTTTAGGCTGCTTTTTCTTCGCCACGATTCGCGCGGCCGGTTTCTCTCGCCGCTCGCTCCGCAGCACCGTGCTCTCACCCGCCTCCGGCAGCGGCGGCTTTGGCGCGTGACCCGCGCGCACATCGGCAAGATCGTCCAGCACTGCGCCCCAGAACATCGGGCGGAATGCGCGATTCTTCACCATCATCTTTTCAATGAGCCACGCCGTGTTCGACGAAACCGACGGTTCCACATCCATCGGATCGGGGAGGAAATCGCTCACATTGCGATCCATCGCGCTGCTCCCCGGACTGCCTGCAAACGGAAGGGTCCCGGTCACCAGGTGATACAGCGTCGCGCCGAGCGAATAGATATCCACGCGGCAATCGAGGTCGCGCTCACCGCGCGCCTGCTCCGGGGCGGTGTAGTTCGGTGTGCCGACGATGCTGGTGCCGTGTGCCGACCGGCGATGCAGGCCGATAAACCGCGCCAATCCCAGATCGGTCAGCTTCACCTCGCCGTTCTGCGCAAGCAAGAGATTGTCCGGTTTCACGTCGCAGTGAATGATGCAGTCCTTCTCCCACGCATACGCCAACGCGCGCGCGGCCTCTGCAACAATGCGGAGCGCTTTTTCTTCTGGCAGCTTGCCCTCGCGCACCAACACATCGCCGAGCGCAGGGCCGTCCACAAACTCCATCACAATGTAGGGATAGCCATCCGCGACACCTGCATCGAACACCTGCACAATGCCCGGATGATTCAGCCGCGCCGAGGCGCGCGCTTCCTGCTGAAAGCGATCGCGCGCTTCTGCATCCGGCAGGTATTCTGCCGACAAAACTTTGATCGCGACCAGGCGATCGAGCGAAAGCTGCCGGCCCTTCCATACGACCGACATCCCGCCTTCGCCGATTTTCTCCAGAATCTCGTATCCGGCCAGTTGGAATGGTGTGCTCATGCGCGGAAAAACATTAGAGTCCCCATCGAAATGAAGCAAGCCAACGCGATCGCGCAGCCGCTTTTGCGCGTGCGGTGATTTCTCCCTAATTTTACTTCATTCCCGCCCCCACATTCTGCATTCTGCCCGTTCCTTCATGAACGAACACCTCACAGCAACTCTGATGGGCATTGTGGAGGGACTCACCGAGTTCCTCCCCATCTCCTCCACCGGCCACCTCATCCTCGTCGGAGAGCTCATCGGCTTCAACGGCGATGCGGCCAAGCTATTCGACATCTTCATCCAGCTCGGCGCAATCCTCGCGGTGGTCGTCGTCTATTTTCGCACCTTCGCCGAACTCTTCAGCACGCCCTATCAGCGCGGCTTCAGCGGCTATCACGGCATCGTGCTGCTCGGCCTGACCACGCTCCCCGCGCTCGTCATCGGAAAACTTTCGCACTCCGCGATCAAGGAACACCTCTTCAGTCCCGTCACCGTTGCTATCGGGCTGGCTGTGGGCGCCATTTGGATTCTACTCGTCGAACGACTTCTGCGCGGCAAGGCGCGCAACGACCTCACCGCGCTCTCCTGGAAAGTCGCGCTCGGAATCGGTTTTTTCCAATGCCTCGCGCTCTGGCCCGGCATGTCCCGCTCGGCCTGCACCATCCTCGGCGCAATGATGCTGGGGCTCGACCGCCTTTCCGCCACGCGCTATTCGTTCTTCGCCGCCGTTCCGATCATGACCCTTGCCGTGGCCTATGATCTCCTTCAGAACGCGACGCTTCTCACCGCCGACACGATCCCCTGGTTTCTCGTCGGCTTCGCCGTGTCCTTCCTCTCCGCCCTCGCAGCGATCAAGCTCCTCATCCATTTCGTCGCGCGCCACAGTCTCTCTGCCTTCGCTTGGTACCGCCTGGCGATCGCCGCCCTGGTCTGGTGGAAGCTCTAGGAGTCCCCCCCGGGGGGGGGGAGGGGAAGGGGACCTCGGGTGTTCGCGGTGAACAATTCTGCTTGTTTCGCAAGGCTCCTCTAACTAGGCTCTATACATGATCGTGTACCGACGTAGGTCGGTGAAAATGCCAACTGCGGCAACGGGGACGGTCTATCAGGAGCTGCTCCATGAAGTCTCTCGTTCGTTTCGCAGGCGGGGTCCTCGCGACCCTCGCGTTCTCCGCGTTCACGTCCACCGCGCAGACCATTCACCTCAACGCCGGTGCGATTGACACCTCCTCTCCGCCTCCGCCGCAACGTGCCGCGCTGGACGCGCCGGGCAAGCTGCTCCACCTCGTTCAGTTCGACGGCGCCATTCAACCGGAATGGGTCGCCCAGCTCGAAGCAGCGGGCTATCGAATTGTGGACTACATCCCGGACAACACCTACATCGTCTATGGCGACGTTCCCGCGCGCCGCGCGCTGCGCGCCGGTCTCTCGCACGTCCACTGGCAGGCGGAATTTCTGCCGGACTACAAAATCAATCCGCGCGCGCGCCCTGAGCAGCTCGCGCAGCGCAAGGCGGCTGATGCGAACAACAACCTCTTCGCCATCCAGCTCGTGCAGGACGAAGCGGCGAACGCAGAATCCATCGCCTACATCGAGGCGCTCGCCCTCGCTCCGATCCGCAGTATTGTCACCAATGAGCAACTGAACTTCGTCAACATCATCGTCGAGCTTTCACCGGTCAGCCTGGAAGACATCGCGTCCTTCCCCGACGTCCTCAACATCAACACCTACATCCCGCCGAAAAAACGCGGCGAGCGGCAGGCCCAAATCGTGGCGGGCAACCTGAACGTCGCGGGCAGTCAGCCGACGGGGCCGGGCTATATGACCTGGCTCACGGGCAAAGGCTTCACGCAAGCGCAGTTCGATACATCCGGATTCATTGTGGATATCGCGGACGATGGATGGGATATCGGCAACTCGACGAATCCGGCGAACCCCGAATTCCGTGTTTATGGCGCCGCAACAAACGCCAGCCGCGTGGTGTATTCCCAGCGCTCAACCGACTTGAAAGCAACCGCCTCGCACGGGCTCGACGGACACGGCAACATCAACGTCAGCATCGTCGGCGGCTACAGCGCCCGCGCGGGCACCCCCTTTGTGGATGCCGACGGCTATCGCCGCGGGCAGGGCATCAACCCGTTTGCCATCATGGGCAATACCAAGATATTCGCCGATGGCGGAACGTGGATGCCCTCTGCCACGCAGGAGCGCACGTTCATCGCCACGAACCACTATCGCGGCGTACGCATCAGCTCCGACAGTTGGGGCAGCGACGGCGACGGCTCGTATGACGTGTCGGCACAGGATTATGACACCTGGACGCGCGACTCGCGCGCGGGCGTAAGCGGAAATCAGGAGACCCTCTTCGTGTTCGCCGCGGGCAACGACGGGCCGGGCAGCAAGACCATCGGCCCGCCGGGTTCCGGCAAGAACATTATCTCCGTCGGTGCGGCGGAGAACTACAATCAGTTCGGAACCGACGGCTGTGCCGTACCCAACACCGGCGCGAACAGTGCGAATGACATCATTGATTTCTCCAGCCGCGGCCCCTGCAAAGACAGTCGCATCAAACCCGACATCGTCGCGCCGGGCACGCACGTCGCAGGCGCCGCGAGCTATATGACCGGCTACACGGGCGATGGTGTATGCGACAAGTTCCAGCCCGTAGGCCAAACGAACTATGCCGCATCCAGCGGCACCAGCCATTCGACTCCCGCCGTCGCGGGTGGCGCGTCGCTGGTCTACCAGTACTTCCTGAACAATTCGTGGGGCACGCCCAGCCCGGCCATGGTTAAGGCGTATCTGATGAACGCCACTCGCTACATGACCGGGACGGATGCGAACGACACGCTGCCGTCGAACAATCAGGGCATGGGCATGATGAACCTCGGCACGGCGTTTGACGGCCTTCCCCGCATGCTGCGCGACCAGTTGACAAACGACATCTTCACTGCAAGCGGCCAGTCCCGCACCTACTACGCAAACGTCGTCAGCCCCACGAACCTCGTCCGCATCACGCTCGGCTGGACCGATGCGCCCGGAGGCCTGTCTGGCAACGCGTATAAGAACAACCTTAACCTCGAAGTCACCGTTGGCGGCACCACCTACAAAGGCAACGTCTTCAACAAAGGACTCTCCACCTCCGGCGGCTCGGCAGATGTTCGGAACAACGTGGAGAGCGTCTTCCTTCCGGCAGGCACCACGGGCATGGTCACCATCGTCGTCACCGCCGCCAACATCAATTCCGATGGCGTGCCGAACTATGGCGGGTCGCTCGATCAGGACTTTGTCCTCGTCGCCTACAACACACAGGAATTCACTCCGTCCGATATCCCGCCCGTCCTCGATCCGATCGGGAACAAAGTCGCCCAGACAAACGCGCTGGTTTCGTTCACTGTTTCCGCGAGCGATCCGGTGGACGGCGACTCCATCGCGCTCCGCGCCACGGGTATTCCGGGTTGGGCTACGTTCACAGGCGCAACGAACAACGCCACCGTCAGCAGCATCTTCTCCGGCACCGCACCCGCCACGACGGGAAGCTATAGCGTCACATTCTTTGCCGTGGATAAAGACGGCACAAACTCCGAAACTATCGTCATCACCGTCACGGATGTCGCGTGTTTCTCGACTAATCTGCTGACCGAAAACTTCGATGCGTCCGCTAGTGTCCCGACAGGTTGGGTCAACACCTCCACTGCCAACGACACCGACGCAACGCACTATCAGAGCGCGCCGAATTGCCGCGCGTTCGGTATCGGCGCGGCGCTTGAAACACCCGCCGTGAGCTATCCGACGCAAATCACGTTCTACGTTGACGCCAGCAACAACGGCAACGGTAAGACGGCCACACTCGACTACAAGATCGGCAACGGAAGCTGGCTGTCTGTCGGCTCGTTTGTTGTTTCCTCGTCCGGGAAAACGGTCACATTCGCACTGACAAACTCGCCCGACCTGAGTGCGTCGGCGGATGTCTCCTTCCGTTTCAACTCTTCATTCAGTACGTGGTATCTCGACAACGTGGTAATTGACGGATCCACATGCGCGGGCGGCGGAGGAGGTGGCGGGCCCACGAATACGCCTCCCGCCATTTCGGTCGCGGGCGGAACAAATCAATCTGCCAGCGTCGGCTCTGAACTCAGCTTCATGGTCACCGCGAGCGATGCTGACAGCGACATGGTCACACTCAAGACCAACTCCGCTCCGGCGGGCGCGGTATTCCCCACCGCAAGCGGCATCGCCCCTGTGGACAGCACTTTCACGTGGACGCCCTCGGCGACCGGCACCTATTCCGCCGCCTTCACCGTCAACGATGGCACCGTCACGATTACGCAGGGGGTCCGGATCACCGTCAGCGCCGCAGTCGTGCCGCTTCTGCCGCCGGTCATTCAGGGCGCCAGCGGGGTGCAGGCCGACAGCTTCAATGCAAACTGGCTGGCGTCGTCCAACGCGACCGGCTATCGCCTCGACGTCAGCACCAATGCGACGTTCTCCGGCGGTGGTGGCGGCGTTGTACTCTCCGAAGACTTCGCGCTCTTCACTCCGGCAAATGGATCAACCGATATCAGCGGCAATCTGGACACGTATACCGCTGCCTCGGGCTGGACCGGATCAAAAGTCTATACCGATGGCGGGCGCGCAAAGCTCGGCAGCGCATCCGCGCGCGGCGTCATCACCACCCCGACCCTGGACCTCTCCGGCAACGGCGGGGAGGCGACGCTGAACTTCGATCTCGGTCAATACGGCACCGATGTCGGTGCGGTTCAAATCATGCACGCACCGGACGGCTCGACCTTCACGCAGGTCGGCAGTGACATCACGCCCCCCGCATCCATGACGCTGCAAACCATTCAGATCACAGACGGAACGGCCTCGTCGAAGATTCAGTTCTACGCAAAGGGGCTGTCGAAGAATCGCTTCCTGCTCGACAACGTGCAGGTTGAATCCGGCAGCGGTTCTGCCAGCTACGTCCCCGGCTACCAAAACCGCGATGTCGGCAACGTCACGTCTGCGGCCGTCACGGGCCTGGCGGCGAACGTCACCTATTACTATCGCGCACGCGCCTACAACGTGACGTCGAACAGCGCGAATTCCGCCATCACCAACGTCACCACCACGGGCGGCACGGACGTCCCGCCGGTCCTCAACCCGATCGGCAATAAGACGGTCACGCAAAGCAACGCGCTCACCTTCGCCGTCACAGCTACGCCGACCGATGGCGACGCGGTGACACTCTCGGTCAGTAATCTGCCTTCCGGCGCGACCTTCGGCTCCACAAACGAAAACGGAACGTTCAACTGGCCGACTCCGACGCCCGCCGGCGTCTACACCGTCACCTTCTATGCGACGGACAAGGACGGCTTCGACAGCGAAACTATCACCATCACGGTTCAGGCAAGCGGTGGTGGCGGCGGGCCCGGTGTGTGCACGAATCTGCTCTTCCAGGGCTTCGAATCCGGCGACAACTGGGCAATCACCGCAGGCAGCAACAAGATATCCACGGCTACCGGCGCAGCGGATAGCCCCGCAAGCCAGCGCATTCGTACGGGCACGCACTCGTGGCAGGTCAACAACACCAGCGCCACGCTTGACCTCGCGGATACCTCCATCGCGGGCTCCACCGGCCGACAGGTCAGCGTCCGTCTCTCCAGCACATCAACCACCGGATCGAACGGTGCAGATGCGGGTGACACCGTGAGGATTTTTGTCGCGCTCGACGGCGCCGCATTCTCCGCCACGCCCGACATCATCATCGCTGGCAACAACAATTCGCGATGGGGCTTTGACGCCACAAATGATGTAGTCACCGCTGCAGGCACGCCGTACAGCAACCGCATCGCGGCGGCGAACCTCTACATCAACATTCCCGACAGTGCGACCTCCATCGCCCTGCGCATTACCGCGCTCAACAATGCGGCGCAGGAATTCTGGAATATAGACGACATCGCGCTCTGGGGCTGCACTGCCGGCGGGCCGTCCGGCACTCCGCCGGTTATCAATCCGGTCACCAATCCGAGCGTTGTTGTCGGGGGCACTATTTCGCTCAGCGTGAGCGCCACGCCGACCGATGGTGACGCCGTCACTCTTAGCGCGAGTAGCTTGCCCGCAGGCGCGGTGTTCGGCTCAACGAACGAATACGGTCATCTGTATTGGGCCAACGCCTCGCCTATCGGCGTCTATACCAGCATCGTCGTCGCAACGGACAAGGACGGCAGCGCGTCAACCAACGTGATCATCACCGTCCTCACGAACGACACCGATGGCGACGGTATTGACGACCAGTGGGAGATGGACCACTTCGGCGACCTCACCACAGCGGATGCAACCAGCGATACTGATCTCGATGGATTCAGCGATCTGCACGAATTCCTTGCGGGCACGAATCCGAATGATCCGGCCTCGCTCCTCATCCTGACGCACGAGTCAACGCAGGTCAGCGGCAGCGGCGTCGTGATCCGTTGGCAGAGCGCGAGCAATCGCATCTACGACATCTCGCGCGCGACAAACCTGCTGAGCACCTTCAGCACGATCGCCACGAACATTCCGGCGACGCCCCCGCAGAACGTCTACACCGATTCCGCGCCGCCGAACGTACAGGGCATCTACCGCATTGACCTGAATCAGCAATAATATCCGCGATGGCAGTGGTGCGCGTGCCGCGCGCGCCACTGCTGCCTCGGGTACGCACAATTTTTCTCATTCGAAGGGTTGCGCGGAAAACACGGCAGGCGCATAATCACTCCGTACTGGAGGAGTTGATTATGGCTACTGATCCCACTCTCGCAGCGAGCGCACAGCGCGTTATCGCAGACCTCAAAGAACTCGCGCAGCTCACATCCGACGCCAACGGCGCACAGCGCGTCGCGTGGGGCCCCGTCTTCAAGAAGACCCGCGCGTGGTTCACGGAAAAGGTGAAGAAAGAACTCGGCCTCGATGTCCATCTCGATTCCGCGGGCAACCAGTGGGTCACCATTCCCGGCGATTCTGAAGACGCGATCCTCGTTGCTGGCCACCTCGATTCCGTTCCCAACGGCGGCTGGCTCGACGGCTGTCTCGGGACTCTCTCTGCACTCGAGGTGCTGCGCCGCTACGCCGCACGGCCGAATAAACCCGTTACGCTTAAACTCGTGGACTGGGCCGATGAAGAGGGCGCGCGATTCGGACGCAGCCTTGTCGGTTCCTCCGCTGCGGGCGGCTCGCTCAACATCGAAGACATTCGCAATCTCAAAGATCGCGACGGCATCACACAAGCTGCCGCCCTCAAAGACTGCGGGGTTGATATCGAGCACATGCTCGACGCGCACAAAGAATTGAAAAAGATCAAGGCCCGCGCGTACCTCGAATTGCACATCGAGCAGGGCCCCGTTTTGGAATCCATGAACAAATCAACCGGCGTCGTCCTCGGCACCTTCGGCGTCGAACGGCACTCCCTGAAGTTCACCGGACAGGCCGCCCATTCCGGCTCCACGCCCATTCCGATGCGGCGCGACGCATTCCTTGCCGCCGCCCAATTCGCTCTCGCAGTCCGCGAAATCGGCCTCAAATATTCCAAGCCCGGCGCAAACGTCGTGTGTACTTGCGGCATCGTCAAGGTCGAGCCGTGTATCGTCACGGCCGTTCCCGGCGTCTGCGAAATCTCCATTGATCAACGCGCGCTGGATGCAGACATCCTCGCCAAGATGAATCAGGAGGCGCGCGAAGCCGCTGCCAAAGCGGCGAAGGACAACAACGTCACCCTCGAATGGAAGAAACTTTGGACCATTGAGCCGCGCCCGTTCGATCCCACCCTCATCGCACTCGCCGAAGAGGCCGTGCGCGAGATCACCGGCGATGCGCCCAAGTTACCCTCCGGCCCGCTGCACGACAGCGCAGAGATGGTTCCGCACATGCCTGTCATCATGATGTTCGCCTATTCCGCGCGCGGCCTCAGCCACTGCAAGGAAGAGGATACTCCCATCGAACACCTCGACAAAACACTGCAGGCGTTCATGCTCCTCGCCGACAAAACGATCAATCTCAGGGGACAGACTTAGTCCGATCGTTGGGCGGGTCGAACAATTCGAGCGAGCTATCCCCCGGTTTGCCAGACCAGGCGGCCTTCGAGGAGGGTGGCAGCGGCGCGGCCGTAGAGGGTGTGGCCGGTGAAGGGGGTGTTGTGGGATTTGGTGGCGAAGGCGTTGGGGTGGACGGTCCAGGGCGTTTCGATATCGAGGATGGCGATGTCGGCGACGGCGCCTTCGACGAGGGTGGGGGTGGGGCGACCGATGATGCGGGCGGGCTCGATTGTCCAGCGACGGAGCCAGTCGAGCGGGGCGAGCTTGCCGGTGCGTACGAGGTGGGTCCAGGTGACGCCGACTGCGGTTTCGAGTCCGACGATACCGAAGGGGGCTTTGAGAAAGCCGAGGGCCTTTTGCCGCGCGCTGTGTGGGGCGTGATCGGTGGCGAAGCACGAGAGTGTGCCGTCGAGGAGTGCGGCTTCCAGCGCGGCGCGGTCGTCGCGCGTGCGGAGGGGCGGGTTCATTTTGTAGCTGGTGTTGTCGGCGACAACGTCTTCATCGCAGAGGACCAGATGGTGGGGAGTGAGTTCGCCGGTGACGTTGAGGCCGCGCGCGCGCGCGGCGCGGATGAGGTCAGCGCCTGCGCGGGAGGTGACGTGCTGAATGTGCAGTGTGGCGCCGGTGGCCTCGGCGAGCTCGATATCGCGCCGGATGATCCGCTCTTCGGCGAGGGTGGGGATGCCGGGGAGGCCGAGGCGTTTGGAAGCTTCGCCTTCGTGCATGACGCCGCCTTGCAGCTCGATGAGGCGATCCTGCGCGTGGTCCATGATGGTTCGTTTGAGGTCGCGCGCGATGTCCATTGCGCGGCGCATGAGGGCGTCGTTTTGCACGGTGGTTCCGTCGTCCGTGAAGGCGGCGGCGCCTGCCGCGACGAGGGCCGCGAGGTTGGTCAGTTCTTCGCCTTTGCGGCCGACGGTGATCGCGCCGCTGGGAAGTACGCGTGTCAGGCCGGCTTCTGCGCCGCGTCGGGCGACGTATGCGACGGTTTCGGGCGTGTCGTGCGGCGGTCGGGTGTTGGGCATGGCGACGATGGTGGTGAAACCGCCGCGCGCGGCGGCGCGGGAGCCGGTCTCAATCGTCTCGCTCTCTTCGCCGCCCGGCTCGCGGA
>JBDHQM010000067.1:0-7003 GCA_039807095.1 Kiritimatiellia bacterium | reverse complement strand
TGGCCCGCCTACGCAGAGCCTCCGGCGGGCAAGCCCGGCTTCGCAGACCCTACGGCGGACAAGCGGAACTACAGCGAGCGAAACGGTGTGCTGTAGCTCCGCCTGCCCGCAATGCTACGCATAGGCGTTGCAGGCGGGGCACTCAGTTTCCGGAGATTCTTTTTCGTGGAGGGCCGTGCTTCTGCGCGGCCGGAACCACAGATGGCCGCGACGAAGCGCAGCCCTCCAGTGGGTCTCTGCGAGCTCCTATGAGCTGAAATTAAGCCTTCTCGGAGGGAGGTTTTACTTATTTTGATCTTAAGCGATTTAGTAGTTGAAAGCCGCTCCAAATCCGATAATTAAATCGTTTTACCAGCACGGAAATTGCCTTGGGGGAGGCTATTTCGGCTTTTTACGGGTAAATGAGCGGAGGATTCCGCTAACCAAGAAAGAAGTGAAAAAATGAGAGAGAGTTGGAATCGTCGGGCGGCTTTTTTACGAGCTGCATTGACTGCTGTCACACTGGCCGTTGCGATCCCGATGCTGACTCATGCGGATGAGCAGCGGGTAGCGGGTCAAAAACTTCTGGGAGGGGAGTCTCTGCAGAGTATTCAGAGTGTTCCGCCGAGCGAGTTTCGGTCGAGCCTGGAGCGTGTGAGCGCATCCGCACAGCTCACCGCGCTCAAACGCCTCCGCGCGAAGGCGGTCCCGATGGCGGACCTCGATTCGCTGCGCGTGGATAATTTGGGCGAGATCTTTTACGTCTGTGCATTTGGCAGCGCTACGAATGCCAATGCTGTACTGCCGGCTGCGCTGCCTGCTGCGGCGGGTGCGGAGGGGAGCGTTCCTGTTGTGCCGTTCCCGAATTCGCTGAAGTTTCACAGCAAGCCGGGTTCGACCAACGTGATCTATCTGGATTTTGATGGGGAGGTCACGGGATACAACGCCTGGTTCTTCACCAACTGGTTCAATGCGTATCCGTATTCGAAGGATCAGGATTACGAGAACTATAGTCAGGCGGAGCAGGAGCAGATCAAAAAGATGTGGCAGTTCGTCGCAGAGGATTATGCCTCGTTTGACGTGGATGTGACGACCGAGCGCCCGCCTGTGATGCATTCACGCGTCGCGCATGTACTGGTTACGTTTTATACAGATCGCAATGGCGTGGTCCATCCGAACATCGGAATCGGCGGAGTAGCCTACGTTAATTATTTTGGCTCGCCGCTCAGAGCCTATTATTCACCGGCTTGGGTTTTTGTTGATGGTGTTGGATCAGATGCGCCGAATATGGCTGCGGCTGCGTCGCACGAAGCGGGACACGTACTTGGGCTCTCGCACGATGGAAAATCGGACGGCACTGAATACTACAACGGGCATGGTACCGGCCCGCTTTCCTGGGGTCCGATCATGGGCACCGGTTATTACAAAGACGTCACGCAGTGGAGCCGTGGCGAGTACTATCAGGCGAATCAATTTGAGGATGATTTGGCAATACTCACCGCGATGATGGGCTATCGGTATGACGATCACGCGAATATTCGCGAATTGGCGACGCCGATCTATTTTGAATACGGAACGAATATCGTCGTCGGGGGAAGCGAGACGGAATGGAATTCGGTGAATCGCGGAATCATTCAAAGCACGAATGACCTGGATTGGTTCGTGTTCTCCGTGTCGAAGGAGAGCGTGGTGTATATCGAGGTCAACGCGCTGCAAATTCCGTCGGCGCGCCGTGGCGCGAATCTCAAAGTTGAAGCGGCGCTCTTCAATTCAAGCGGCGCACTGGTTCAGCTCAGCAATCCCACGAACACGGTGGATGCGCTGATTCAGACGAATGTGCCTGCCGGGCAGTACCATCTCCGCGTTCGCGGCGTTGGCTATGGCAATCCGATGCAACCCAATCCGACGGGCTTCACGGCGTATGGCAGTATTGGGCAATACTTCCTTAAGGGCTACGTTGCCGGGCAGAGCGGTCCGCCGTCGTACTATTCGAATTATGCCGACATGACGCTGGCGGGCACATTCAACGGCTGGAATCAGGCGGCGAAAAATATGCAACTGGTCAGCAACTATACGTGGGTCACCACGCAGACGCTGAACAATGCGACGGGTGTCCGCTTCAAGTTTGTGGCGAACTCGTCGTGGGCGATCAACTGGGGCGAGAGCAATCAGAGCGACAAGGATTTGCCGATTGAAGGGCAGATAGCGGAAAGCGGAAATGCAGACATCCTGATCAACGGCACGCTCAACGGCACGTTCGTGTTCACCTTCAACGAGGTGACCCGCGCCTATTCGGTGCGCGAGCTGATTGTGGATACGGACAACGACGGATTGCCGGATTGGTGGGAGCTCAAATATTTCGGCAACCTCCTGCAGGGTCCGGATGACGACCCGGACGGCGACGGCAAGCGGAACATGACCGAGTATCTCGCGGGGTGGGATCCGACGGTGCCGAACTACGCGAGCGATTATCTCACGCTGACGCTGGCGGGCACGTTCAACGGCTGGAATCAGGCGCTGAACAATATGGTCATGTCGGGCGACTACACGTGGGTTTCGACGCAGACGCTGAACAACGCGACGGGTGTGCGCTTCAAGTTTGTGGCCAACGCGAATTGGGGCATCAACTGGGGCGACAGCAACCAGAGCGACAAGGACCTCCCGATTCAAGGGCAGTACGCCGAAAGCGGGAGCGCAGACATTCTGATCAACGGCACGCTGAACGGCACATTTGTGTTTACGTTCAATGAGCAGACGCGCGCGTATACCGTGACTGCGATGATTGTGGATACGGATGCCGATGGTCTGCCCGATGCGTGGGAGTTGCAGTATTTCGGTAACCTCCTGCAGGGTCCGAATGACGATCCGGACGGAGACGGCAAGACGAACATGCAGGAATATCTCGCCGGAACGGATCCGACGCGCGTGGACTATGCGAGCAACTACAACTCGATGACGGTTGCCGGCACGTTCAACGGTTGGAACCAGGCGGCGAAGAATATGCAGTTGGTCAGCGACTATACCTGGGTCTCCACGCAGACGCTGAACAACGCGACAGGCGTCCGCTTCAAGTTCGTGGCCAATGCGGATTGGGGCGTCAACTGGGGCGAGAGCAACCAGAGCGACAAGGATCTTCCGATTCTGGGGCAGACTGCGGAAAGCGGCAATAGCGACATCTTGATCAACGGCACGCTGAGCGGCACGTTCGTGTTCACGTTCAACGAGCAGACACGCGCCTACACGGTGACTAAAGTCGGCGGCGGATTCCTCAGCAACTACTCCTCTATGACAGTTGCGGGTTCGTTCAACGGCTGGAATCAGGCGGCGAACAATATGACGCAGGTCGGCGACTATGTTTGGGAGGCGACACTCACGATCAACGCAACAAATCCCGAGTTCAAATTTGTCGCGAACGGGAATTGGAGTGTCAACTGGGGCGAGACCGATTTGATGGCTAAAACGCTTCCGATCATGACCGGCGCGGAGCAGGATGCTCCCAATATCCGGATCGGCCAGACCGTCACCGGCGCGGTGAAGTTCTCGTTCAACGAGCAGACCCGCACGTACATTGTGAAGTACCCGTAAGCGGGCGTCATTCAACCCGATAACGAGGAGCCGCCCGGCGACAGGCGGCTCCTTTTTTTTGTGTGCAGGCGAATGGAAACGGATTTTTTCGTTTTGCTATTGCGTCCGCGGCGCGGTTGCCGTATCGCCTACGCATGGTTTTTCGACAAAGTCCGTTACGCGAGGTTTCGTGGGAGGCCTTCCGGGCGATGGAGCCGGAAAAAAAGGCGCCCTTGTTGAATATGGGCGGGCATCCGTATCACGCCCTGATCGCCCAGCAGTTCGACCGCGCCATGCTGGATCGGAACGTGGATCTGGCGACGAAAATGCGCAAGATCGGCAAGACGCGCGGCGGAATGAAGTTCCTGCAGGACCTGCTTCCGGAAAAGCGGGCCATGCTGTACTTCGCGCAGCCGTCAACGCGCACCTTTCTGTCGTTCTATGCCGCGTGCCAGATTCTCGGTATTCAAATTGCCGAGGTGCGCGATGCCCAGACATCCAGCGAAGTGAAGGGCGAGTCTCAGGAGGATTCTGTCCGCACGTTCAGCTCCTATTTTGATCTGATCATCATCCGCCATCCGCAGGGCGGCTTCGCTGAGCGGCTCGCCTGGATGCTGACGGGGACGGATCGGCCGGTGCCGGTGATCAATGCGGGATCGGGCAAGGATCAGCATCCGACACAGGCACTGCTGGATATTTATACATTGCAGCGGAGTCTGGAAAAACGGCGCGGTGGACTGGAGGGTGCGCGAATTGCGTTTGTCGGCGACCTGCTGCGCGGGCGCACGGTGCGCTCGCTCTCGCTGTTGCTCCGTCACTATCCGGGGGTAAAGCAGTACTTTGTTGCGCCGGAATCGCTGCAGATTTGCCCCGACATTCTCGCGAAGCTGGATGAGGCGGGAATGGAATACGAAGTCACGTCGAACTTCGAAAGCATCATGCCGGAGATGGACGCGATTTATATGACGCGAATTCAGGATGAGTGGGATCAAAACGGAGAGAGCAAGTCGCTCGATATTTCCCGCTTCTACTTGACGGGCGAGCACCTTCCGCTCCTCAAGCCTTCGGCGATTATTATGCACCCGCTGCCGCGCCGGCACGAGATTGCGCCCGAAGTGGATAGCGATCCGCGCGCGAAATACTGGCGGCAGGTGCGCAACGGAATGTGGGTTCGCGCGGCGCTGATCCTCTCGATTTTTGAGCGCGATCACGAGATAGATCATTACTACGAGGATTTGATAAGCTAGGTTCGGCGCACGTACGGAAGGAATAAACATGAAGCACCTGATCACACTGGAAAACTGGTCCATCGCCGACCTCAACGAAATCCTGGACCTCGCCGACCGCGTGAAGGCGAAGCCCGAAGAATATCACGATGCGATGCGGCGCAAGACGCTGTTGATGATCTTTGAGAAGCCGAGTTTGCGCACGCGCGTTTCCTTTGAAACCGGGGCAACGCAGATGGGTGGCCATGCGATTTTTTACGATTTGGCGACGTCGCCGCTCAGTTCCGGTAAAGAGAATGTGGCAGACCTGGTGCGCGTGGTGAGCCGCTATGTGGATATCATCATGGGCCGCCTTTTCGAACAGGCGCACATTGAAGAAATGGCTTCGCTCGCAGGCGTGCCGGTGATCAATGCACTGACGAACTATGAGCACCCGTGCCAAATCCTGACCGACCTTCAAACCATTCGCGAGAAAAAGGGCGCGCTGAAGGGCCTCAAACTTGCATACCTCGGCGACGGCAACAACAACGTCACGCACTCGCTCCTTTTCGGCTGCGCCAAAATGGGGATGCACATCAGCGTAGGCTGTCCGAAGGGCGATGAATATGAACCGCTCGATACGGTATTGAAGGGCGCGCAGCGGATTGCGAAGCGGACCGGTTCGAAGATTGTCGTCACGGATGATGCCGCTGCCGCCGCGCGCGATGCGGATGTCGTCTATACCGATTCGTGGATGAGCTATCACATTCCGCAGCACAAACAGGAATCGCGCATCAAGGTGTTCATGCCGTATCAGGTGAATGCGAAGCTGATGAAGCAGGCGCGCAAGGATGCGATTTTTATGAACTGCCTGCCTGCGGTGCGCGGGTGCGAACAAACGGCCGAGGTGATTGATGGACCGCAATCCGTGGTCTTTGATCAGGCGGAAAACCGTTTGCATGCGCAGAAGGCTGTCATGCTGAAGCTGTTGGAGTCGGTTGGCGCCTGAGTTGCGACGGACTCGCGCTTGGGTGGCGGCGGGAGTAGAATGGCTGGCATGAACCGGATTCTAGTCGTCAAACTCAGCTCGCTCGGCGATCTTTTTCACGCCCTGCCTGCAGTGCACCGCATCCAGCAGCACACCGGCGCGGCGGTGGATTGGGTCTGCCACGACATCTACGTTGACCTTGTTCGGTGCTACCGTCCGGTGGATCGAGTGTTGGCCTTTCCGCGCAACTCGTTCCGGCGCAATGGCGCGGCATTTCTGCGCGAATTGCGCGCGCGCGAGTATGATCTGGCGCTGGACTTCCAGGGCTTGTTGAAAAGTGCCTTCGTGACCCGTTCTGCGCGTGCGAAGCGAAGGATCGGCCCGTCTTTCAGCCGCGAGGGATCGCGACTGTTTTATGACGACCTCGCGGGACCGACGAACAAGGCGCGGCATGCGGTCGTCGAGTGTCTGGACACCGCGCGCTTCCTGGGTTGTCCGGATGAGCCGGTGGAGTTTCCTGTGGATTTTCCCGACGTTGCGCTCGATATGCCTCGACCGCGCATCGGATTGCTGCCCTGTTCGCGGCGCGTGGAAAAAAACTGGCCCGTGGCAAAATTCGCCGAAGCCGCACGCGCGATACGCGAGCAGTGCGATGCCAGCTTTGTCGTATTGGGCGGCAAGGCGGACGCCGCCTCCTGCGCGGAGCTGACCGCAGCGATTGGCGCTGATGCGCATAACTGGTGCGGCAAAACATCCTTGCTGGAGCTTGGCGGCTTGATTCGCGAGTTGGACGTGCTCATCACAGTGGATTCCGGTCCCATGCACATCGCCGCGGCAGTCGGCACCCCGACGGTTGCGGTATTCGGTCCGACCGATCCGGTGAAGACCGGGCCCTTCGGAAAACAGCACCGCGTGATTCAAGACGGCGCCGACCTCGGCCAGCAGTCAGCCGCGCCGGTGGTGGCGGCAACGCTGGATGTGTTGAGCAAGTAGGCGCAGATATTGCGATACACAGCGCGCCACATTTGTGTCGAGGCGCGCGCGCCCTCTCGCCGCGTAATTACCCGCAGTCAGGCGGAGCGCAAGCGCTTGGAGATGATGCCGAGGGTGAGGATGGCGGCAATCGAGAGAGTGGCGATGAGCAGGAGTTTGGCGTAGCGCCAGATTTCGTGGTTGATGTGGTAGGGATTCCTGAGTTCCGAGTGCGCCCCAAGTAGCGTTGTAAGTTGTTGATTTGCAACGGGGCGATTGCGCATTGGGGTGTCCC
>JBDHQM010000066.1:0-7568 GCA_039807095.1 Kiritimatiellia bacterium | reverse complement strand
GTTTTCCGGGAACTCCCCGGAATGCAGATAGGTATATCACAACCCGAAGACACAAGGGGCAACCTCCGTGTTGCCCGCAGCCGAGGAACCGCAGTGGATGGGTTGGCTGGGAGGAGTCGCGATTCGCGATCGCGATCGCAATCGGGATTGGGGCTGAACAATGTGCTGTAGTTCTGTTTGCCCGCGCAGCGGAGTGCGCGGGCCACCTATGCGCAGTTATTCGCACCTGTAACCGTCCGCCTCAGGCGAAGGCTTTCCAAGGGGTAGGGCGACCTCTCCGAGGGAGCCCGGCTTCGTCCCGCCCCGACTCTTGGAGGTCGGGGCGGAACTACGCCGTGGCGAGCCGAAAAAATCCGTGCCCGCTTCGGTGCGCGATGGCGCGCACCGCAGCACGCGAGGGCGCGTGCGCTCCCCAGAGGTTGGGGATTTATCATTCCGCCAGCTGAGTGGCCCGCCTTCGCAGGGTCTATGGCGGGCCGGAATTTTGCCCGTCTGTGTCGTGAAGCGGGATGGAACGGGCTGTTTTTGCTTTGCTGTACGGGCGCGATTTTTTTGCGTGTGGGGCGAAGATGTGTTATTGGTAACGGTTAGGTTATAGAAGGAGCTGTTTATGAGTGATCGGTTGACTTGGCGTTTGGCGGTGGCGGTGTTGGCGTTGCCGTTGGTTTTGGGTGCGGCGAATGTTTCGTTTGCGCATGGCGATCACGGGGACCACGCGGCGGCGCCTGCGGCGGAAGCGAAAGAGGCGGCTGCGTCGGCGGAGGCTATTGCGGCGTATCCGCTGGATGTCTGCGTGGTGTCGGGCGAACCGCTGGTTTCGGAAGATGGCGATGAGCCGTTGGACTATGTGTATCAGGTTGAGGGACAGCCGGACCGGTTGGTTCGTCTCTGCTGCAAGAACTGCCTCAAGAAGTTCAAGGCGAATCCCGAGAAGTATTTGAAGATGATTGACGACGCATCGGCGAAAGACGAGTAGGCCGGCGCGGCGTTGTTTTGATTGAACGGCCGCCGCGTGTGGATTGCGCGGCGGCCGTTTTTATTTGTGTAAAGAGGGAGCGTGCAATGAATGCGATGGTTTTGCTGTTGGGTCGGTTGCATCCGCTGGTGGTTCATTTTCCGATTGCGCTGATTGTGGTGGCGGCGGTGTTTGAGCTGATGCGCGGGGTGTGGCCGGCGCGGCCGTGGTCGAGGGCGATCCCGGCGATTCTCCTGGTGGCGGCAATCACGTCGTTGCTGGCGCTGGTGACGGGGTGGGTTTTTGCGAACGATTTTGCGCCTCCGCCTTCGCAGAAGCGTGTGCTTTTTCTGCACCGCGGCCTGGGGGTGGCGATGACGCTGGTGACGCTGCTCGCGGCGCGGGTGGCAAGCCGGACGGCGGAGCGCGAGACGGGCGGATTTGCGTGGATTCGCCGCGGATTGATTCTGCTGGCGATGGGATTGGTGGTGGTGACATCGCACCTGGGGGCGATGATGGTGTGGGGGGCGGATTACTTTACGGCCGACTGAGCGCCTTGCTCGTTCGTTGACAGTGGGCGGGGCGGCGTGCGAGTATTGCGGGCAAGTTCGGAGCACTAATTCATGGCTGTACTTATGGGCATGGCGGGCGATGTGAAGGGCAAATCCTTTCCCATTGACCAGGATGAAATTTCGTTGGGGCGGAGCAGCGACAACACGATTCCGTTGAACAATGCGACGGTGTCGGGTCGCCATGCGACGATCACGCGCGAGGGTGACAGCTATGTGCTGCGCGATCTCGGATCCACGAATGGCACGCGCGTAAATTCGCGCGAGGTGAAGGATTCCGTGGTGCTGCGTTCGAAGGACCTGGTGCAGGTGGGCTCCGTCGAGTTTCTCTTCAATTCCGAAGCGCTCAGCTATGAGGATGCGCAGGCGGCGTTTTCGCAGACGGAGGTTCTCGAAAGCAAAGGGCCCGCGGAGATGCCGAAGTCGTTCGGCAACATTTCGCCGTTCGGCGCGCGTCGGCGCGAGAATATGACGGTCTGGATTCCGCTGATCATTGCGCTTGGAATTCTGGCGCTGCTGGTCGTGGTGTATCTGTTCTTCAAGCTCTTCACTGAGTAGGAGCTGGAGCGGGACGGCTTTTTCATGCGGCGCTGCCCATCCATGTGCCCGGCGTCGGCAGGTTTCACGCTCGTCGAGTTATTGCTGTCGGTTGCGATTGCGGTGGTGGTGGCCGCGTTGGCGTGGTCGCTGCTTTCCACGACGACACGCGTGGTGGGGCGTCAGGCGGATCGCGCGCTGGGTCCGGATCGGGCGGCCGTCGCGCTGGATGTGTTGCGCGCGGATCTCACGAGTTTGTTTTTTCCGACGAATGACAATGCGTGTCGCGTGGAGCTGATCCGCGCGGATGGCGCGCCGTTTCGCTTTTCCTTTTGCACGTTGCGCGCGTTGGAGCGGACGCCGGACGTGCTGTGGACGGAACCGTTGGGGGTGGAATATTCGATTGGGGCGTCGGGTGATTCCACGGCGGCGCTGCTGCGGGTGAGCCGGTCGTTGTCCGGCCCGGTTGCGGTCGAGACGAATGTATTGATGGAGCGCATCGCAGATTTTCGTGTGGAGCTGGGCGATGGCGAGGTGTGGACCTCGGCGTGGTCATCCGCTTCTGCGGAGGCGGGCGCATTTCCGCGCGCGGCGCGGGTTTTGCTGCGGGCGCGGGCGGAGGATGATCCGCTGGAGGTGGATGTCTGGCTGCCCGCGGGGCATGTGGTGACGTCGTCGCTGATTCGCGCGTCGGCGGATGCACCGTGAAGAGAATATCCGTGCGCGTCCCCGAAATCTTCAACTCCGCTCTTTCTGTTTTGCGGGCGATGCGGCATATTGCGGACTTGTTCTATGACGGATGATTCCATAACTGCGCTCGTGCTGTATCCAACTCGCGTGGAGTGGACAACGCTGCGCCGGCGCAAGGGGCAGATCGAGGTGGCGGAGCAGCGCGAGCATGCGCTGGAGGCTGTCGCCGGGGATGCAGAGGCAGAGGGCGATTCTGCCAAGCGTTTGAAGGCGCTGCTGGCCGGGGTTCAGGGGCGTGTGGCGGCGGCATTGCCGACAGAGCAGGCGCTGCTTCGCGTGGTGAAGTTTCCGACGACGGATGTGGCCGAAATTGCGGAGATGGCCGCGCTGCAGGTGGATAAATTTTCTCCGTTTCCCGTTGACCAGATGGCGGTGGGGCAGGAAGTGCTCGCGCAGCAGGACGCCGCCGCGCAAGTGTTGATCGCGGCGACGCAGCAGGACAACATTGCGCGCTTGGGCGCGTCGCTGCAAGCGGCGGGGGTATTCGCGCGCGAGGTGGATGTGGCCGTGTTGGGGTGGCTGCGCCTTCTGAAGATGGAGGGGCATGTGCCCGAGACGGGGCGGCACCTGTTGCTGATTGTGGAAGAGCGTGGGATTGAACTGTTGGTGGTTCAGGCGGGGGTTGTGGTGATGATCCGCTCGCTGGGCGCGCTGTCCGCCACGGCGCCGGGCGAGACGGCGACCGAGATTGCGGAAGAGCTGAATTACACGCTGACCACACTGGAGACGGAGTGGGGTGTTCAGGCGCCGGGCGAACTGCAGGTCTGGCACCGGCGCGGACTCGCCGATGCGTTTCTCGCCGGATTGCGCGAGCAGTGCGAGGTGGCCGTGCGCGCGCATCCGCTGGACAGTTTGCCGCCGCTGAGCGAAGGCCTAGCGCGGCGCGCACTGGAGCGCGGCCCGCACATGCTGGACTTGGCGCCTGCGGACTGGAAGGCCGCGCTCGCATCGCGCCGGTTGCAGCGCGGGCTGATTGCGGCGGGCGCAATTTTTGTCGCGCTGTGGGCTCTGGCTGTCGGCGCGCTGGCCGTGGGGCTGCATCTACAGAAGAAACAGTTGTCAGACGCGCAGGCCGAGCTGGCTGCGCTGCAAGCGCCCTCGCGCGAGGTGGGTCAGCTCAAAGAACAGGTGCGCGCGCTGGAGCGCTATCTGGATCCGACCTTTTCGGCGTTGGAGTGCCTGCGCGAAATTAGCGAGCGGTTGCCGGGTGGCCTCGACATCACCGCGCTGACCTACAAGAAGTATGGGCAAGTCGCGCTGCGCGGCGAATCGGACACGAGCGATCCGATCTACGGATTTTTTCAAGAGTTGGAACAGACGGAGTTGTTTCCGTCCGTGAAGCCTGAAGGTGTCACACAGCAACAGCGCAGCGGGCGCACGCGATCGCAGTTCAAGCTGACCCTTGAACTACCGGCGGAGGCGAAATGAAGCTTTCGGCGCGCGAATTGATTTTGGCGGCGGCTACCGGCGCGGTGGTGCTGGTGGGCGGCGCGTGGTATTTCGGCGCGCCCGCCGTGGAGGCGTGGTCGAATGCGCGCACGAATCTGCGGAAAACGCAGGCCGAAAAGCAATTGGCCGAGCGCTTGATCGCACAGCGTCCGGAGTGGGAAGAGCGCTATGCGACGCTGCGGCAACGCATTCCGCAATACAGCGCGACTGCCCCGGTGACGGCGGACATGCTCCGCACCGTGCAGCGACTGGCGGATGAACATCGGGTTTCGATTTCGCGCATCGAGCCGGATAAAGAAAAGGTGATTGGCGACCTGTCTGAAGTTGCCATTGATTGCACGTGGGATGCGGACCTCGACGCGCTGATTCATTTTCTCTATGCGGTGCAGTCGCACCCTGCTATTTTGGATATCCGTCAGCTTACCGTTTCGCCCGCACAGGGCGCGGCCGGTCGCCTGAAGGGTAATTTCACTGTATTTTTTGCCTTCAGCCGGAGTGGCGCCTCCGGGACGGCCAGCGCCCCGACAACACCATGATCAGACCACTTCAAAATCGAACGACGCGGGTGCTCTACAAGACGCTTGTCGGAATGATCACCGCGGGCCTTTTGCCTCCCATCGTTCACCCCACCGCCGTTTGGGCGCAGGGCCTTCCGCCCGCTCCGCAGCAAGCGTCGTCCGCGCCTGCGGGTGCGGAAAAATTGATTCTGCTGAACTTCCGCGACTCGCCGCTTGATCAGGTGCTGGAATTTGTGGCCGACCTCATCGGCCGCACGCTGATCCGCTCACCGGGCATCAACGCAACCATCACGCTCAAGAGCCAGACGCGCTTGACCGTGCGCGAGGCGATGCAGGCGATTGAAGCGGTGCTGGCGATGAACAACGTCACGTTGGTTCCGATGGGCGATAAGTTTTTGAAGGTGGTGCAGACCACCGCGGCGCGGCAGGAGGGTATGCCGCTGAATGTGGCGCTGCCGGAAGATCAATTCCCCGAGACCGACGCGCTGATCAGCCAGGTCATTTCGCTCAAATATACCGAATTGGCCGAAATCACGCCGATCATTCAGAGCCTTTTGCACGGCTACGGCAAAATTCAGCCGCTCGAACGTGCGAATAGCCTACTCGTCACCGATACGGCTGTGAATATGCGGCGCGTGATGGAAGTGCTGGAGATGATTGACCAGCCGGTTGAGTCGAAGGTGGAGACGCGGATTTATACGATCCGCTTCGCCAAGGCCTCCGAGATCGCGAGCCGGTTGAATGAGTTGATTGCCGAATCGCAGGCGAAGGAAGATCGCCCGCGCGTGGATCCCGCTCAGGCCGGCGCCGGCGCGCAGGTTCCTGCGGCCATTGCGGCTCTACGCCCGCGCGCGGCGACGCCAGAGGCAGAGGCGGCAGCGGTTGCGGCAGCGGCGGAGCGTGGAATCATTGCGGGCAAGGTGAAGATCATTGCCGACGAGCGCACGAATATCCTGTTCGTCATTTCACGCGCAGAAAATTTTGTGTTCTTCGACCGCATCGTGGATGTGCTCGACCGCCCGGTGGATCCCGCGATCGCAGTGCGCGTCATCGCGCTTGAATATGCCAAGGCGGAAGAAATCGCGAGTATTCTCAACGAATTCATCGGTGCGGCGTCCGCAGAAAAAGGCACTGGCGCACCCGAAGGCGCCGCCGCGCCTACGGGCGATGCGGCCGACAACCGGAGCCAGGCCCTGCGCGACTTCATTCAGCAGCGCGTTCAGCAGCGCCCCGCGCAAACGGCGGAGAACGAAGAGGCCACCGGTTCGTTCGGACGCCTCTCCTCCACCACGAAGATTCTTGCGGACAAGCGCACCAACTCGCTGTTGCTCATGGGTCGCAAGAGCGACCTCGACGCGCTGCTGGAAGTCATTGACAGCCTCGACATCATGCTCGCGCAGGTGCTGATCGAGGCCGTCATTCTCGAAGTCAATCTGGGCAATGGAATTGAATCCGGCGTGGACTGGCTGCAGCGCTCCGTCACCGCCTATCAGGAGCAGATCAAGGGGCCGCGCGGCGGGCTGGGATTGCGCCAGCCGGTCTATTCCTTCGGCGGCGGCTCGGTGATGAGCAGTGGCGACGGGTCCTTCCGCGCGGGCAACAGCCTGCTCACGCAGGCGGATGGCAACGCCGCGCTCGGCTCGGGCGCGCTGACGTATTATCTGACCTTCTTCGATCTGAACATTGATGCCGTAATTCGTCTGGCCGCCAGCTCGCGTGACGCGCGCATTCTTTCGACGCCCGTTGTGCTCACCACGGACAACACGGAAGCCAAGATCAACATCGGTGAAGAGCGTCCCGTCGTCACTTCCACCAGCACGACCGACACGGGCACGCAGACGCAGAACTTCCAATATCGCAGCATCGGTATTGACCTTGCCGTCACGCCGCGGATCAACCCGCAGCGGTACGTCGTGATGGAAGTCGCGCAGAAGGCGGACAACGTCGGCGGCTTCGAAATGATCAACGGCAATCGCGTGCCCGTCATCACGAAGCGCGAGATCAATGCGCAGATTGCGGTGCAGAGCCGCAATACAATCGTGCTGGGTGGACTTGTGAGCACCGATAAGACCCGCACGCGCACGAAGATTCCGCTGCTCGGTGATATTCCGCTGCTCGGCGCATTGTTCCGTTCCGACACGCGCGACGATGCGCGCACGGAACTGCTCGTGTTGATCACGCCCTACGTATTGTTGACACCGGACGAAGCGCGTCAGGAAACCGTGCGCCTGCACGACCGCTCCACCTTCTCGAAATCCAAGTGGCGCGATAGTTGGTCCGACAGCGAGTTGCCCCGCCTCAGTCGCGAAGAGACGGATCAGATTCTCAAAGATCGAGAAAGCGTACAGACGCCCGGCCTGATGCGCGAGTTGTTCTCCGGGAACGACGCGACAACAAACGACACACCGGTTCGTCGCGATGTGGATCTGACGCCGGAGACAGAGCCCACCCCACGTGAAGTGCCAGAGGATGCGCCTACGAACCCCTCGACTGCGGATGCAGTTGTTCCCCAGGCCACGCCAACTCCGTCCGTTGTTTCCACCGATGCTCCACCTGCCGACTCAGCCGCGGAGCAGGCGTCCCCGGCCGCCGATGCAGCCGCGCCCGACACAGAGTCGGCGGTAAACAGATTAGTTCCCCGGCGCTAGAGCATTTTCGAATAAAACTGTTGCCGTTCTGATGTTCGGGTGGGCATTGTCTGGCCCTCCGGAGATTGGCGAACTGGAGCAACGGTCTTTTCATGAGAATGCGAGGTTGTGAGTTTTCATGATGGCATTGATTTGAATGATG
>JBDHQM010000065.1:0-7732 GCA_039807095.1 Kiritimatiellia bacterium | reverse complement strand
GTTGCAAATGCGCGTTGAGCACATAGACCTGCGTATTCGAGATCGGATGCCCCAAGGGTGGCGGATCCGTAATCTTCGCCCCCTGCGTCATCGCATACGTCGTCGTGAACGTGGTGCTTTCCGTGGGCCCATACCCATTGATCACGGTCAGATCAGGACGCTGCGCCAGCAGCTTGGCAATGCGCTTGCCCGACGGAGCCTCTCCACCCGTCAACAACTGGCGAACGGACGCCAGACACGAAGGCAGCTCATCCACCATCACATGGAACAGTCCCGCCGTCATCCATAACGTCGTCACCGCCTCGCGTGACAGCGTCTCCGCCAGCAACTCAATCGAGAACGGACCCGGCGGCAGAATACCCAACCGCGCCCCGTGCAACAACGGCGCCCACAGCTCGAAGGTAGATGCATCAAACGCCAACGGCGAAAGCAGCAGAAAGCGTTCTTCCGGTCCCAGAGCCACATACGAAACACCCCGCACCAGCCGCACCACGCTCTTATGCTCAATCAACACACCCTTCGGCTGACCGGTCGACCCGGACGTGTACAAAATATACGCCAACTGTTCCGGCGTATGAGCCGCCCCGCGCTCCGCATCCGTCAACCGTTCGCCCGAACCCGCGGTCCACGTCGCATCCTCGCCATCCAACACCACCACACGCACATTCGCGTCCCCAAACAACCCGCGATACTGCGCCATCGCCACCACCACGCCAGTCTCCGCATCCTGAATCTGCAGCGCCAAGCGCTCGACAGGATGCGTCGGATCCAACGGCATATACGCCCCGCCTGCTTTCAAAATACCGAGCACCCCGACCACCATCTCAAACGAGCGCTCCGCGCAAAGGCCTACCGCCTGATCCGGACGCACGCCCTGCGCCAGCAACGCCCGGGCGAGCCGGTTCGACGCAGCATCCAGCTCCGCGTACGTCATCGTCCGCCCTTCAAGCGAAAGCGCGACGCGCTCGGGTCCCTCCGCTGCAACCTCTTCAAAAAGTTCGTGCACACATTTCGCCGGATACGCCGACTGCGTAGCATTCCACGCCACCAGCAGCTTCTCCCGCTCCTCGCGCCCCACGAGCGGAATCGCGCCCACCTGAACCTGCGGATCGTCCACCACGGCTTCCGCAATCGCGCGGAAATACCCCAACCAGCGCCGGATCGTCTCCACATCAAACAGATCCGTGTTGTAATAGTACTCCACCCGCAACCCCGCATCCGATGGCACCACGTTCAGCGACTGCTCGAACTGAACCGCGGTGGGCGGATTGATCACAGCCTCCTCCGTCGCGAGCTCGCCGAACTGCATCCCGTGAATCGCATGGCTCACATTGAACGTCGTCTGAACCAACGGCGGTCGCAAAGGATCGCGCGGAATCTGCAGTGCGGGCAGGATATCGCTGAACGTCAGGCCCAGATGCTCATACGCATCCAGCAACGCCCGCTGCGTCGCGGCCAACACTTCACTGAAGCGCTGACCGGACTCCACCGTCACCCGTATCGGCAATAGATTCGCACAATGTCCGATCAGCGTCCCGTCCTCCATCAACTGCTGCCCCGCCGCCGGTACGCCGATCACCAGATCCGTCTGCCCTGTCAGGCGATGCAACAACACCGCATGATGCGCCAGCAAATTCACAAACAACGTGGCGCGATGCCGCTGCCCCACATCGCGAAGCGCAGCCATGAGCGAAGCGTCCAGCGTCGCCACCTCCATCGCACCCCGGAATGTGCGCGCGGGCGGACGATCCCGCTCCAGCGGCCACGCGATGGCATCCGGCGGATGCGCCAGCGTCTTCGACCAATACCGTAAATCCTCCTCCGCGCGCCCATCCTGCCAGTACGCCTGCAGATACCGCGCATACGCGCGGAATTGAACCGGCAGCGGGCGCGTGTCCGCCACCCCGGAAGCAGCCGCCGTATACAACGCTCCCAGATCGCGCATCATCACATCACACGACCACCCGTCGCACACGATGTGATGCACGGTCAACAGCAGCATATGCACATCATCCTGCATCCGCACCAGACGTGCGCGCGCCAGCGGAAGTGCCGTTAGATCAAACACGTGACTCACTTCCTGCTCAATCACCGCCACCAACTCCGCCTCGCGCTCCGCGTCGCTAAATCGGCTCACATCCACAAACGCCACGTCCATCCGCCCGCTCGGGTGCACCCGCTGCAACGCGCCATCCGCATCAAACGTCGTCCGCAATGCTTCATGCCGCGCCACAAGCTGCTGCAGCGCACGCTCCATCGCCCCGCGATCAAAAGCCCCGCGGAAGGTGAACGCGCACGACACATTGAACGCGGGCGACGCACTCGCATCCAACGCCGCCGCCACCCAGATTTCATACTGACCCGGCGTTAAAGCAAACGGACCCGACTCCGGAATCTCAACGCGCGCCTCCGGCAAAAAGTCCCCTTCGCGCATCGCGGCGAGCGCCTGCCGAAAGGCCTCCACCAAGCGGTCAATATCCGCATCGCTGTGCGCCGTAGAAAGAAAGCACGGGCGCCCCTCCCAAATGTGAATCCCCTGATCGCGCAAAAAGTGAAACAGCAGACTGAAATGCTTGAACGAATTGCCGTGGCTGAAATACCAAAGCGACCCAAAATTGTGGATATGCAGGGCGACCCCTTCGCCTGTAAAAATCTCGTTCGCCCGCTCGACAAACCGCGTCGTCCGCTCATTCAGATCCGACTGCAACCCCGGTCCCGCTTCCTGCAAATGCTTCACCACGGCGCGCGACAAGGCCATCGCCAGCAGATGATCGCTGTAATTCCACGTGCCGGCATCAAGCGCATCCATGTACACGCGCCGTCCGGCGATGACGCCCATCGGCATACCGCCGCTGATAATCTCTCCGTACGCGGTCAAATCGGCATGCACCCCAAACCACGCCTGCGCACCGCCCGGATGAATCCGGAAGCCCGTAACCACCTCATCAAAAATCAGCGCAATACCGAGTTCCTGCGTCAACGCGCGCAGCGCATGCAAAAACTCGCGCGACTGCGACTGCGGCTTCCGGCTCTGCACCGGCTCCACAAGAATCGCCGCAATAGAGTTCGCTTCTGCGCGAATCACATCGAGCGCCGCCGGATCACCGTAGGTCAGCGCGTCGACGTGGCTCGCCAGATCCTGCGGAATTCCGGGCGCAATCGGCGCCGTCCGCATCTGCCCGCGAAACGGCTGTCCCTTCGCGAGCGCCTCATCGTTCACACCGTGATAGTCGCCCGAAAAATACACGATCCGGTCCCGCCCCGTCACGGTACGCGCCGCGCGCACCGCCCCCATCACAGCTTCCGATCCCGCATTGCAAAACATCACGCGATCCATACCCGTCATCGCCGCAATCGCCTGCGCAATTTCCCCGGCCAGAGCCGACTGAGGACCGGTCTCCAACCCCGTCGCCACCTGCTTCTCCAGTGCTACGCGCACAAATTCAGGGTTGTGCCCAAAGAGGTTCGTTCCAAACCCCATCATCACATCCAGAAATTCATTCCCGTCCAGATCCCAAATCTTCGACCCTGCCGACCGCGCCGCAACGATGGGATACGTCAACTCCTTCCAGGTCGCGCGGGACTCTGCGGCCGCGCCCGGATCCGCAACCTGCCCGCGATGCAACCGCGCGTGCTCTTTCGAACGCTGCGTCTTCTTCGTGTACCGCGCAATCAGCGCATCCAAATGCTTCTGCTGCTTCGCCGTAAGCGCATCGCCTGCGGATGTATTGATCGGCGCGTACGGTCCACGCCGCGTCAACACGGGCCGTGCAGCTTTCTTTTCGCCCTCCACCTCCGGTGCAAACGACCCGCTCTGCGAAAACGCCTGGGTCGGGGCCGACGAAGAAGAGACTGGAGTCGCGGATACCCCTACAGCCGGAGGCACTGCGCCTCCCGACCCGCGCGCCTTTTCCGGCATGTGTTCGCGGATATAGCCCGCAATCGCAGAAGGCGACGAATAATCATCCAGCATCTGCCGCAGCGTGAGCTTCACCAAAAACTTCTTCTGAAACGCCAGGCTCACCCGCGCGAGGGAAAGCGAATCAAACCCCATCTCCAAAAAGGTGGTGTTCGGATCAAGGGTCTCACGCTCAATGCCCGAGAGCTCTTCCAAAATGTTCAGCACCTCGCTCAACACATCCACGCCACCCGCATCAACCCGTCCGACGAGGTCATTCCCGCCAGGAAGCTCCAGCGCATCCCCTTCCAACAGGCTCGGGGCTGTAGCAAGACTGCGCTGACGCAAGGGACGCTCCGTCTCCGCCGCAAGACCCTCAACCCACTGCACAAACAAAGCCGTCAACTGCGCCACACGCTCCGCCGATAGCACTTGCGTATCGTAGTGCCAGGCAACGCCTTCATCCTCTCCGCCCAGAACCACGACAAGATCGGCGTCCACGTCCGCCAGCGCCTCATCGCTCTCCGCCAGACATACCGGATAACGCACCGCGCCCACATGCCGTAGAGAATGATACCGTGAAAGGATATCGCGAGGATACGTCTTCAACTCGAGCAGGCGGTGCAACGTGTCCACGCTGGCTTCAGAAAACTCACCCCACGAAGTCGACGCTTCAAGTCGCACAGGAAACGGCACCACATCGGCAAGCATCTGATTCAACGGTTGCCCCGTCGAAAACACATCGGTCCGCCATCCCAAATCCAGTGTTTTCGCATCCGAAAGGCGTGCGAAAAATGACGCGACGAGCGCCGCGCGATCCTCCAGAACATCCGACAGCCCCGGCAAATCGACAAATGTGCGCTTGAATGTGGCTCGCCCCGTGCGCGTTCCCACCGCAAACGGCCACGCAAAAGGCTCAAGCACTTCCAAACGCTTCACCCACTCAGCCTCCGTCGCCACCAGAAGCTCGTGCGCGGCCGCAATGGGGCGCGTGCGATCCATTTCAAAAACCGGCACGCGCAACACCCCACCCTCCTCCGCCACGAAGTACGCACGCGGATCTATAGGCACGCCCTCGAGTAAGGTGAGACCATGCAGCCGCACCGCACCATCCACCGTTGCAATCGTCACCGTATGCGCATCTGTATGCAACACACTGCCCGACAACAATCCTTCCGGATTTTCCGCAGCTTCCACCTCGCTCACGGCAAGCACAGCACGCCCCGTCCATACTTTCACCCGGGTAAGAAAATTTGGGCGCATCCCAAAGTTCAACGCGCGACCTAAAGCGAGCAGCTCCGCCGTCGGTTTCGAAAAGAACAGCAAACCGGCACCATTCGGGCGGCGTGATTCAGGAAAATACGACCGCTCGACCTCCCGCTCCGGCAGCACAGGAAGACGCTCATGCGCCAGAAGAGGCATCAAATCGTGAAACGATTTCAACCCCGCATCGAAGCATTGGGTATCCAACGAATACGCGGTGGCGCCCGGCGGAATATCAAATTCAAGGCGCGCGACGGGCTCCATCGTGCGGTCCGTTTGCGTGTACCACGTCACACCATGGCGGGTCTCCCCGCGCAACAGCGCCCACGTCGTGGCATACCACCCCGCATACGCGGGCAAGTTCGCATCTTGAAAACCTATCGCATGGCGTCGCACACGAGCCGGGCCCGACCGCACCGTTTCAAGCGGAAGTCCAATGGCAAACAGGCAGTCTGTTTCAAAAGGCGCCGTTGAATTCAGCGTGTGCCCCGCCCGCTCCGCCCAGCGGCATACCGCATCATCGTCGGAAAGTACGGCAGAAAGGGTATGTCCGGCAGCGAGCCAGTCCTCCACACAGCGAATCAACAGTGTTCCACGCCCGGAAAAACAAGCGTCTAAACCTTGCGACATCTCATTCCATCTCTCTCAATGCTTTCCTAAAGTAGCCGTTCGAATATTGAGCAATCGTATGGGGGCGCGAAAGAATCGCGCCATCGTAATACACACCGAGCATGCAAACCGCGCCGGGCGACATCCGCAATCTGCGCCCAATGGAACCTCGATCCGGCGAGTGCGCGCGCACGCCGCGACCCGGCTTTGCCCCGAAGATCCGCAGCCAAAACCGGCGCCACGCATGAAACGGACGCGGAGTCGGGCGAAAGAGCAAGAGATTCACAACGCCCCACAGCGCGCGCCCGATCCGGTTGCGGACGCTCAATTCGCTTCTGAATTCGGATAGATCGAATCCCGGCGCATTCATGTCGCTCGTTTCCCCGTATATTTCCGGTAGATGGCGTTCATTCGCTCCGCCAGCACGGTCACGTGCGGCTCTTTCATCATATTCAGATGCGAGCCGGGAACCTTGTGCAAAAAGACACGGTCCGCAAGATTCAACCATCCGCACGACGGATCGCCATATAACTCGTATTGGCTCTCTTCGGGATAAAAGAACACAATCGGACCCGGATACTCCGAGCTGCGATAGGTCGACAGCACGCGCGTTTCCAAGACCCATCGGTTCAGATCGCGTTTGTCCAACTTCTCAGAGTTCTTTCGAGCCAGGGCGTCAATCAACTTGCCTTCACGCCACATCGCCCACTTCGCCGCGAGATGCCGCTTCCAATCACGCGGCTTCGCGCGCAGCGCGCCGTGTAGACGCATACGGAAATATTCCGAAGAATTTGTCTTCGGATTGAAGGGGCGCGCGTCAATGAGTGCAAGCATCCCCATGTGCTCACCGGCGGAAATCAATTGTCGCGCCATTTCCATGGCGACCAGTCCGCCGAAGCAATACCCCGCAAGATAGTATGGTCCGTGCGGCTGACTCGCGCGTAAGTCGCGCACGAACCACGCAACAAGCTCTTCCATTGAACGTAGGCCGCGATCATTCTCGTGCATGCTCGGGCATTGCAATCCGAGAACCGGCATATCCTCATCGAGCAGCGGCAGCATATTGGCATAGATCAACAGATCGCCGAAATCCGACGGCAACAGACAAAGCGGCGGCAGCCCTGCCTTCCCTTCGCGCAAGCGTACAATTGAATCTCCGGAAGCTGCGGCGACCGGAACCGTCGCCTCAGGTTTCAGTGGAACCAGAACTGCCGCTAACCGCTCGACGGTAGAATTGCGAAACAGGTCGGCAACATCCAATCCATACCCCGCCTCGTTCAGGCGATTGATCAATTTCAGCGCCGCGAGTGAATGGCCGCCCAACGCGAAGAAGTCGTCCGTGCGCTGTACGCGCGGCACCCCGAGGAGCTGCTTCCAAATATCTGCCACCAACGCCTCGCGCGATGAGAGGTCGCCTGCCGCCGACGCAGTGACAGCAGCTGCCGAGGGCGGCGTGGACACCGGTTGTGCAGAGAGTGCGCGGCGATCCACCTTGCCGCTGGCATTGAGCGGAAGTGAACGATGAATTGCGAACTGCGCCGGAACCATGAAGTCCGGCAGGTGCGTGCGAAGGTAGGAGCGAACCGCTTCTACATCCGCGCCGGGTGTTTGTGCGGCAAACGCGAGATGCGCGACCAACTGCTTTTCGCCGTTAGGAGCTTCGCGCACGAGCACAGCACAGTTTTGTAATCCGGGATACCCGGCCAGGACCGCTTCTATCTCGCCGGGTTCAATACGGAATCCGCGAATCTTCACTTGGTCGTCGAGGCGACCGAGAAATTCCAGTCGTCCATCCGGCCGCCAGCGCGCAAGGTCGCCCGTTCGGTACAACCGCGCACCCGGTGTGCCTTCCAGCGGATTCTCAATGAACGCCGCCTTCGTCAATTCCGGACGATTCAAATAGCCGCGCGCAAGTCCATCTCCACCAATGAACAACTCGCCTGCCACACCGACCGGCTGCGG
>JBDHQM010000024.1:0-40476 GCA_039807095.1 Kiritimatiellia bacterium | reverse complement strand
CTCATCATTCAAATCAATGCCATCATGAAAACTCACAACCTCGCATTCTCATGAAAAGACCGTTGCTCCAGTTCGCCAACCCCCGGAGGTGCAGGCGATGCCCGCCCCATCCCCGTCCCCATCCTCATCCCCGTCCTCGCCCTCGTTCTCACTCCTCCGGAGGGGCTATCGCCAATTAACCGCCCTAAAACAAATACGTCTGCTCGCTCACTTGAACGGGATTGATCAGGCTCGGTTCGTCAACGTGCGCAGAGTTCAGGCGACGGCTTACCGGCCACGAGCGCATCTCGCCTGCAAAAGGTGTCAACAGAGTCGCGGCGACGTCGGGCTCCGCGTTCAACCACGCGTCTTCATCCACCTCGCGAAGAATTGCGGGCATCCGGTCGTGAATGACGGATACAATTGCATTCGGCTGCGTGGTGATCAGTATCGCAGTGTCGAGTATCGCGCCTGATTGCGGATCGCGCCACGAATCCCACAGCGCGGCGATTCCAAACACTTCACCGCCTTTTCGCGCAAATGCATACGGCTGCTTCGCATCGCGCTCCCCTGCCCATTCATAAAACGCGCTGCACGGAACCAAACAGCGACGGGTCCGGAACAGCTCGCGATAGGACAGTCGCTCCCGCACCGTCTCCGCGCGCGCGTTCACCAACTGATTTGCAATCGAAGGTTCCTTCGACCACGAGGGAATCAACCCCCACTTCAGTTGCGTGAGTACCCGTTCGCCATTCTCCATCCGCACGGCGAGAATGGATTGCGAGGGCGCAATGTTGAAGCGCGGACGGATCTCAACGGTTGCAAGCCGCGCATCCAGGGCGGCGCGAAATCGCTCCGCCAACTTTCGCGCATCGCTAACTTTTAATGAAAACCGCCCGCACATCGTTCATCGCTCGCCTTCCGCTCATCAATCCTGCCTCAATCATACCGCAAACACGATCAGATTCCTGTGCAACACCACACGCCCCCCCCCCGCCTCGTCAGCATACAACACAAAGAAGCAAAGACGGCTTGACTAGTACAATCGTACTAATACACTTCTCTCCATGCCTCCCGCACTGGACATCAATGGAAAGGTGGATGCGCTCCGAAAGTTCTTCCGGAAGATGGGGCGTCCACCGACGTTTCGCGAGGCGATGGCGCTTTTTGAATATAAATCCATCGCGTCTGTTCAGTTTGCACTGAAGAAGCTCGAAAAACTCGGCTATCTGCAAAAAGGACCGGGCGGACGGATCGCGTTCACCAACCGGATCAGCGGCGACATCCGTCTGCTCGGATCCGTTTCGGCAGGTTTCCCCTCGCCCGCCGAAGAGGAAACGGTGGACCTGCTGAACCTGACGGACTTTCTCGTGCGACGGCGCGAGGCGACGTACATCCTCAAGGTGGATGGCGATTCGATGATTGATGCGCTGATCGGGCCGGGCGATCTGCTTATTGTCGAACGGGGACGCACGCCGAAAAATGGCGACATCGTGGTCGCGGCAGTGGATGGCGACTGGACGGTGAAATATTTCGAGAAAAACGGACGGTCGGTTCGCCTGGTGCCGGCGAATAAGAAGTATAAACCCATCGAGCCGAACCAATCGCTCGAAATCGGCGGCATTGTCCGCGCTGTGATCCGCAAATATGGCGCATAGGAATGGTCATGAATCCATCCGCGCCCATCATGCTGGAGAGCTTTCCGCAGGCGATCCTTCACTTCGACGGCGACGCCTTTTTCACGTCCGTTGAGCAGAGTCTGCACCCGCACTATCGTGGGAAGCCGGTCGTCACCGGCGCAGAGCGCGGCATCATCGCGTGCGCGTCCTACGAGGCAAAGAAGCTCGGAATCAAGCGCGGCGTGGCGCTGCACGATGCGCAGCGCATCTGTCCGTCTCTGATTGTCCTGCCGTCCGATTACGAAACCTATTCGCTGATGAGCAAGCGAATGTTCGAGATTGTCCGGCGCTGGACGCCAATTGTGGAAGAGCATTCGATTGATGAAGGATTCGCGGACCTCACCGGGATGCGGCGTTTTCATCACTGTTCCTACGAGCAGATGGGGCGCGACATTCAGAGCGCAATTTGCGCAGAGATCGGGCTCACGGTTTCCGTTGGCATCAGCCTCTCCAAGGGGCTAGCCAAACTTTGCTCAAAATATCGGAAACCCAACGGATTCACCGCCGTGCGCGGGCGGCACATTCATCTCTTTCTCCAGCGCCATGCGCTGAAAGATGTATGGGGATTTGGAAAGAACACCGTTGCATTTCTCGAAAAATTCGGTCTGCGCACGGCATACGACTTCATCATGCAGCCCGAAAAATGGGTCGCCAAAAATATGACGAAGGTGCAGGTGGAAATCTGGCACGAACTCCGAGGCAAAAGCATCTATCCCGTGAATCCGGAGGAAAAGACGGACTATGCGACGGTGAGCAAGTGCAAGACGTTCACATCGCCCAGCGCCGATCCCGATTTTGTGTGGGCCAAGCTCGTCCGGAATCTCGAGTCGGCCTGCATCAAACTCCGCCGCCATCGCCTCAAGGCGAAACAACTGCTGATCGCGCTGCGATTCCGCGATTATCGGCAGGTGGGCGTGGAGGCAGAACTGAATCGCGCCACAGCCGTTCCGGCAGAAGCACTTCCGCTGCTGCGCGAAATGTTTGACCGGATATTCGAGCGCGGTGCGGAGTATCGCGCGACGATGCTTTCGTTCGGCAAAATATCCTCTGATCGCTGCGATCAGCTCGACCTCTTCCAAGATCGCGTGCGAATCGAAAAGCTGGAGGCTTCCGCCCGCGTCATTGATCGCGTCGCCGAGCGATTCGGCAAACACAAGCTCACGCAAGGCACCGCGCTTTTTCTCAACCGGCATCCCGTCACCGCACGTGACCAGCAGCCGTGGCGAAAAACACATCTGCTCCCCGGCGAAACGGCGCGCCAACGCATTGATCTGCCCATGTTCGGCAGTCGCTGAAAACCGCGTTTCGCGCACATCAGGCGCGAGAAAACCCTAAATCAAATCGAGCGAGACCGCGCCGCAGGAAATCCAACGGATCGGCACCAACGCCATTTGCGAGAATCACTTCGAAGTGTACATGCGGCGCAATCGCCATCCAATTTCGCGCGTCCGCGATGCGGCTCGTCTGCCCCATCGGGCCCAGACGCGCTCCGGCGGCAACCCCCATTCCCACCTCAACCGCCAGCGAGGCCAGATGCGCGTAGAGCGTGAAGCAGTTGAGATCGCGATGCTCGATCACGACAAACAGTCCGAGATCCGCGCTCGCCTCGATCGCATTGCTCTCGATCACGCGCCCCGGATAGACAGCAAAGACGTCGTCCTGCGGAATCCACGACGGCTCGTCGCTGGGATATTCGCGTCCCGTAGCGCAGTCAGAGAACTCGACTCGCACCGTGCGCCCCGTCGCCTCCGCGTGGAGCGGCGCAATATCCATACCGCGATGGAAACGCCGCCCGCAATCGCGCGTCCAACCGGGCTTTCCATAATCAGGATTCGCCCGTGTCCGCGCGAGATAGCGCCCCTCATCCGTGAAGAGCGAGCGCCCCCGCGTCGGCCACGCCAACGCGGGCACGCAATCCGGGAACGGCTCGAATCGCTCCACGCCTGCCTGTCGCATTTCCAACATGCCGGAAAGCCTACGCAAAACACGCGCCGTTTCAACGCCCGAAGACAAGAACAGCGCTGACAACAAATCGGCACGACAACTGCAATCGCAACAGAATCTACACGCAAAACACGCGGCGAATTGAGCGTCGCGCCGCCTTGACTCACCTTCGGCGCGCCTGATAATGAGCGAATTGACCCGCATTTCAGGTGTTCTATGAATTGGATCAAATACACCCTATTGGCCACCCTGCTACTGGGCTGGGCTGCTATTGCCCCGGCAAGTGTGAACCGGCGCACGCCTATTGTGGAGGCAGTCGAAAAGGCGCTGCCGTCCGTCGTCAATATCGGCACGGAGCGCATCGTAAAGGTGGTTTATCGCGATCCGTTTTTCAATCTGCGCAGCATTGCGCAGGGCGGGCTGATCCCCGGCGACATGCTCCCCGCGCCGCTCGTCCGGGAGCGCCGCCAGCACTCGCTCGGCTCGGGCGTGGTGGTGGATGAAAACGGCTACATCCTCACCAACTACCACGTGATCGAGCAGGCATCCCGCATCAGTGTGGGGCTCGACAACGAAACAATGTATGACGCCGTGCTGTTAGCGGGCGATCCGGTCAACGATCTCGCACTGCTGAAAATCAACGCCGACAAACCGCTCCACGCGATTGACTTCGCAGCGGATGACGACCTGTTTCTCGGTGAGACCGTCATCGCGCTCGGCAACCCGTTCGGATTTTCTCAAACGGTGACAGCGGGCGTACTCTCGGGAATCAACCGCGAGGCGCGCTATCGCGATCGCGTGGTGTATCGCGATATTCTCCAGACGGATGCTGCCGTCAATTACGGCAGCTCCGGCGGGCCGCTTGTGAATCTCGACGGCGAAATGATCGGCCTCAACGTGCAGGTGATGCAAGATGCGCAGAACATCGGCTTCGCGGTTCCGGTCAAGCGCCTGCGGGCGCTGTTGAGTGGATGGATGTCTCCGCGCACGCTGCGTCACGGCTGGCTGGGGTTCGAGATTTTTGAGACCAACAATGTGCTGACCATCGGCGCCGTTGATCCGCAGGGTGCGGCATCGAACATCCTGAAGCCCGGCGAACAAATCATCCGCGTAGACGGCGCACCCGTTTCAGATGTTCTTTCCATGAATCGCGCTCTGATCACAAAGGGGCCGGACTCGAAACTGCAGTTCAGCGTGAAGGGCGAGGACGGCGAGCGCGATATCGAGCTAACCCTGCTGCCGATTCCCCTGCGATCGGGCGAGCAGTTGGCGAACGAGCTGCTCGGCCTCGTATTGAGCAAGGAGATTCCGGAACAAGCCATGCGGGCGGGTTTTCAGCACGGCCTCGGCATCGAAGGCGTACTGACGGGCGGAGCGGCGGCGGCGGCAGGGATCAAGCCCGGCCTGCTGCTCACCCGAATTGACGACACGGAGATCCGGTCGAGCGACGACGTTGCCACGGCGCTTCAGGATGCGACGCAGGGCGAATTCGTCAAACTCCGCCTCGTCAGACTGAATGAACAAGCGGATTACATTGTTGCAGAAGTGACCTACTGGGATATTCAGACGCGCTGAAGTTTGGGCAACAATGAAACGGGCCGCAATTTTTCTGCTCTCTTTATTCTTCGTGTTCCACGCGAACGCCGATTCCATCGCATTCTTCTATGCGCTGGACAGCGATTTGACGGCGCTGAAGAAGAACGCGCGAGAGGTGGGCCAGGCCGTCGTGATTGGCACGCGGCGAATTCAACGCCTCGCGCTGGGACCCCACACAGTTTATGCCGTGAAGATGGGATCGGGCTCCGTCGAAACTGCGCTTTCTGCACAGGCGCTGCTCTCCCGCTTCCGCTGCGACCGGGCATTTTCACTCGGCCCCGCCGGAGCGCTGGCAGACGATCTCGAAGTTGGCCGCTGGTATCGCGTCGCACGCGTGGTCGCCTATCAACGAGGCGCGGGTGCAGCACTGCCAGAATCGGCATCGTGGACGACGGACTGGTCGCAGTGGCCCGCGCACGCTTCCGCCGACGCCGTGCTGCGCACGAACGAACTCTCCGTGGCATCGGGCGAACTATTCGTTGCAACAGCGAGTGGCCGCGAACGGATTGCGGCACAATCCAGCGCCGACAGCGTTGACATGAATAGCTTTGGCCTGGCCGTCGCGTGTGCTGATCACGGCGTACCGCTTTTCAGTTGGAAGATCGTGAGCGATCGTGCCGATGAAGATGCCGCAGCGGATTTTCGCGCATTCCTCAATGCGTATCGCGGCGAAGGCGGCACAGCCCTGGCAGCACTCATCACCGATCTGCCCGCCAGTCTGGAGGATCCTCGCTCCTACCCGGTGCTTCGCGAATTGATTGACGGCGCCACCGCGGCTCCGTCACCCGCCGAGTGATACCGAAAGCCTTTGATAAATATCGGCAATTCCGCATACTTACCGCTCGTTATGGGAAAACAGACCAACCGAAAACTGTCACCGGCCGAAGAGCTGGACTATCTCAAAGAGATATACAAGGGCGACAACGAGAAGATCGTCACGTGGATCACAAACGCGTACGATATTCTCCACCAGCGTTCGTCACTGTTGTTGAGCCTGGTCGCGGTGGTGCTGACCATCACCGGGTTTTCGGGTCCCAACATTGCCGCATCGGGTCACTTCTCCAAACTCTGCATTGTCTATGGTCTCAGTTTTGTTCTGGCTTCGGCGGTTTTGACACTCGCGGGCCCGCTCCGCTTGCGCTGGTCTACGCAATGGAAGGGTGAGACGACGGATCAATCATTCATCAACTTGATCCGTCGCCGCAACGCGCGAACGGCCAAATATCACATTGCATTCATCCTCCTTTCAATCGGACTGCTGGGTTACGTCGGCAGCTTCATCGGATTTTTATTCCGCCGCGGATAACACGTTTTTGCGGCACGCGTCGCGATATTTTTTTGTCGCGCGGAACAAAACTCTTTTCCGCAGCGGCTGGAGAACGCATCATCGCCACATGAAGTCGTGGCAAGAAACAACCCGGATTTTCACAGAAGTCAAACGCTGCTTCGATGCGGACGAAGCGGTTGCACTCTGCACACTGGTTCGCATTGAAGGCTCTTCATATCGGCGACCGGGTGCGAAACTACTGATTCGTGCGGGCGGCTCGCTGCTGGGCCAAGTCAGTGGCGGCTGTCTGGAAATTGACCTGCGCGAGCGCGCGCAGCACATGCTGGCGAAATCCGCGCCGCCCGCGTTGATTCACTACGACACAGGAGCGGATGACAACACGCTCTGGGGGCTGGGCCTGGGTTGCGACGGCAAGCTCGATGCCTTTCTCCAGCGCCTCGACCCGAAGCGCGACACACACGCTGTCGAAAAAATTATGGCACGCTTGATCGGGCAGGATGCCTTCGCCCTTCGCACACTGCTCGACGGATCGCGCGCGGGTGCAATTTCTGTCGGCCCGCCCGCCCCGGATGGAAAGTCGGGGATCGTGGCTGCCAATGGAGCGCGAGAGTTTGTTGACTATCTCGAGCCACCACCGGACCTCGTTGTGATCGGCGGCGGCGACGACTCCATCCCGCTCGTGGCTCTCGCGGCGGACGCAGGATTTCGCCTGACAGTGGTGGATCATCGCTCCGCCTATCTCACACCGGAGCGCTTTCCCGATGCGCATCGGCGGGTTCATCTTCGCGCCGAAGCAGGGCCGGGCTCGCTACCCGCACACGCGTACACATTTGTCGTGATCAAAAATCACGCCATCACAATTGACAAAGCGTGGGCGGCACAGTTCGCGCAAACAGGCGTCCCCTATATCGGCCTGATGGGGCCGCAATCGAGGCGCGAGGACATCCTCGAAAGCCTGCCCCCCGAATCGCGCGACCGCGTTTTCGGCCCAACCGGACTCGATATCCGCGCGGAGGGCTCCATGCAAATCGCCATCAGCATCGTAGCGGAGCTATTGGCCGTGTATGCAGGGCGTACCGGTGGATTCTTGCGCCAACGCGCGGGCTCCATCCACGACTGACTGCCGCACACGCATTGCGCATTTCCATCTTTGCTTACGCGCGCGAGCGGCTTAGTATGTCCACGCTTTCGATGTGATCAACACACTGCACTTCCACATCGGCGGCATAATTTGCCCGTGCGTTAGTTTACGTTAACAATAAGCGAGGTCACATGAGCCAGGAGCAAGTCCCCTTCCCCACCGGCGACCGCCCGGATACACACGTCAGCACACTCATTGCTGTGGGTATCGCGCTCGCCCTCGACATCCTTTTCTTCGCCGCACTGAATCCGCTGAAGGGCACATTCATCCGCGACCTGTTCATCGAGCGGAACGGCTGGGACTGGGGGCGCGTCGTCTTCCAATTTGCGACGCTGTTCATGTTCTTCATGTCCACCACGACCATCTTCTTGAAGCGCCAGAAAATGCGCGCAGAAACAAAGGCGCTGCGCGATCTCCCGTTGCCCGACGATCTCGACATGAACGATGAAGGCCACCTGATCGCGGTCTATAATGAAATCACCTCCATCCCAAATTGGGAGAAACGCATCGTTCACACGCGCGTGATTCGCGTGCTCGCCATGTGGATCAACACGCGCGACTTCGACCGTACGATCCAATACACGCGTGAAAACAGCGAAATGGACACCTTCGGCGCCGACGCCTCCTTCCGCGCCAACCGCCTTTACATCTGGGCCATGCCCCTCCTCGGCTTCCTCGGAACGGTATACGGCGTCAGCTACGGCATCGGCGGCTTTGCTGAATTCTTGCGCGGCGACGTGACAGCGGAAGACATCAAATTCCAAGTCGGCTTGATCACACAAGGTCTCGCCGTGGCTTTCTATACCACCCTCGTCGGCCTCTGGGCCGCGGGCGGCGCAGCGTTCCCCAGTATGAGTGGCGAGCGTCGCGAAGAAGTCCTGCTCAGCGAACTCGACGCTGTCATCGAAGAGCGCTTGACCTCGCGAATGCCATCGGCCAAGCGACTTGAATTCCCCGTCGAGAGCATCCTCGCGATGCGCGAAGATATCGGTCACATGGCCGAAGCCCTGGCGGCCCCGCTTAAAGAACTCATTCATTCGATCGAAGAAGGATTCCGCCGCATCCCGAGTCCGCAGCGATACGACGAAGTTTTTGCTGCCGCCATCGCCAAGGCCAGCGATCTGATCAACGACAAATACAGCGAATTCCAAATTCGCTACGAAATTCGAGTCGGTGAGCTCGGCGAGCAGCTCGCCGGCAGGCTCCTCGATGTCTCCGAGCGATTCCGCGGCGGCACCGAGACTGTGGCAAAGCAACTGGATGCACAGGCGCAGGCCATTCAATCCAGCGGCGCGCGCGCCATCGAACAACAAGCCGCCGCAGTCCAGGCCTATCTCGGCACCCTCGACCAAGCGAGCACGCGCGAAGCTACGCGCTGGAAAGAAGTCTCCGACGACCTTCGCCGTCAGGTTGGCGACGCCGCATCGCAACTCGGCCAATCTGTACAAGCGCTGCGCGACGCTTCCTCACTTGCCGCCCGCGGCGCAGACGAGGCCGCTCGCGGACTCGCCAATCAGATGACGCGCCTGGTGGATGTCGGCACGCGCATTGAATCGCTCTTGCAGGCGACCAAGGCGGTCGAAATCGCGCTCGGCGACATTGCGGGCAGCAAGGACTTCCGCCTCGCCATGTCCGAGCTGCGCTCACACCTGCAGACGACGGATGAATTGATCAAACGCCTCTCGAAGCCGCGTCAGATTGTTCTGACAGAAGCACACTGAAGGGCCGGAGGAGCATCCTGTGAAACGCCCGCCGAAACGAGAGTTCAAAGTCGAGATGACACCCTTTCTCGACTCTCTCGTCATCATGATGAGCCTGATCTGCCTCGTTCTCGTCGTGATGATCATGCCTATCATCCAAAACCCGCAACAATTCAATGTGCTATCTTTCCAGCAGCTACTAAAAACGCAGCGGAAAACAGCACAAGGCCTCCAACCGGTGTATATCGATTGCCAGCCCACCCGGGCCATCGTAATTCCCGGCGACATCTCAGTCTCGGTACAGGACCTTCTCCTGCACGGCAACCCCATTGACCGCCTCCTGGCGCGAATTCAAGCCAATGCAGACAAGGAGTATGTCATCCTCCTTGCGCGTCCCGGCTCCCTACCGATCTATCGCCACCTTCGAAAAGAGCTGATTCGGCGAGGAATTGTAGCCGGCTCCGACGTACTCTCTGCAAATGCGATCCTCGACTGGCGAAAAGAAATGAAAGAGCTGAATATTCAATTGCCGGACTCCTGAATCTCATGGCTAAGCGACCCCAGAAAAGAGAACCCGACCTGAACGTCACCTCGTTCTGCGACATCATTACGGTATCTATCGTTGCCCTCTTCATGGTGATGGTTGTCGTCATTGACATCGCAATGCGCACACCGAAAGTGCGCGCCACCCCTATCGCGCTCGATACCACAAATACGCCGGTTTATATCGAATGCCGCGGCGAGCAACTTTACTACATTGATCGCACCGAGATTCGTCAGGCCCTTCGAACTGCACAGGAAACAGCTCGCGTGCGCGCGCTCAGCGGACAAACCAATACGCTCGCAGAGGCGCTTTCTGAAGACATCGGCAATGCCTATTACCGGATAGATAACAGCTTCATCATGCTCGGTGTCACAGCGCTGATCCCGCGACCCGGCGTCGCCGGATATCCCGCGCCGGAGGACAATGCGCCCGAGGGCGAATTCAATCGCCTACTCAAGACGCTCAACACAAACATGCACTATATGGTGTATCTCGTGCGGGATGATTCGTTTGAGACCTTCCGCAAAGCGCGCGACTTCGGCGCGCGAAACGGCTTTCTGAATGGCTGGGAATATATCGGCCGGGATGAACCCATCACGTTCGACGGCATGCTCAGCAAGGTCAAAGCCGAATAACAGCGCGCACCCGTCATTGAGACGTCAGGCGCTCATTCATATCGCGCAGCCGCGCAGCCATATCGCGAAGCAGGCGCTGCACCACATCCGGATTCTCGCCGAGAATGAGGTCCATGTTCCGCTCGGCAATGGCTACCAACTCGGTGTCCGGCGCAGCCGCGATTGCGCCGGCAGAACGCGCAGCACCCAGCAACAGCGACATCTCGCCGAAGTAATCGCCGGGCCCAAGTGTGCGCAGCTCTACATCTCCGCGTGTCAGGCGGATGGCGCCCGCGCGAATGAAAAACATCTCACTCCCCGCGTCGCCCTCGCGGAATAGCACATCGCCTTCGTCCAGGCGCCGGAGAAACGGCTCCAACAGCCGACGCGGCGCAACGCGCGTCACTGGATCGGCCCGGAGGAATCCGCGCAACAGCAGCGCTTCGCGACGCCGCGCATTGGCCGACAGCTCCGCGCCGAATAGAAGTGCGGCAAAGGTGTAGTACACCCAAACCAGCAGCAGGAAAATTGCTTTCACCGAACCGAACGCATATCCAAAATTCGGGTTATACTGAAGCAGAAGTCCGAAGAGAGGGCGGATCACCGACAGCAGCAGCGACGCCGCAACTGCGCCTGCAGCCGCTTCCCGCCAACGCAGCGGGACAGAGGCAAAAGCGCGATAAAACACTACAATCACCACAACGGACAACAGCCAGGAAAAAATCGCCTGCATGCTGCGCGCCCACTGCGTCATCTCCAGCGGCAACGCCACCAACAGAACGCGGCCCATGATCAGTAGAAGAAAAAGAAGAAGAACCGCCAGTACCACTGCAACATCAACTGCCTTTCCGATAAGGAAAGTGCGTCGCTGCTTACCCTTAAAGATCGAGACCACAGCGTGGCGCGCTGCACCGGCGAATGGCGTCATGGACCAGAGCAGGAAAAAGAAGCTGACAATCCCCCACACACGCTGGCGCGCCAGCGTCGCAATCTCGCGCAGCAGCGCATCGTCAAACGTGGGGAACAGTTCTGCAAGTTGTTCACTCAACGCGGCGAGAATCGTCTCCGATGAACTCACAATCCAGCTCAGCGCAAACACGAGAAGCAACAGGAGCGGCATCAGCGAAAGAAAGCCGTAATAGGCTAACGTGGCAGCGGTCTCCATATCCCGATTCCGGGAAAAGGACCGCACACTCTCGCGCACCACAAGACTGGCCGTGGCAGGCAGAGACATCATTCGTCTTTTTAGAGGCGACATGCCCGTCCTTGTATCACAAAGCTACCCAATGCGAAATAACGCGCGCCCAGAATATCTTTTGCCTTGAACGGTAATACGATTATTATTTATGTATTACTCTCAAACACACCGTCAGGAGACCTCACGCATGCTACACAGCCGCTTCGCCACAATTCTCTGCATCGCTCTCCTTCCCGCCATAGCGCATGCGGCCAGGCCGCTTGCCATTGACGATGCGGGCACCATTGACGTGAATACATTTGAACTCACGCTCGGAAGTGCGGCAGAGGGTGAACCGGGATTTACGCATTGGGATTTCCCCGCCGAACTGGCGTATGGCGCATTGCCATGGCTTCAAGTCAACATCGGGTTTGGCGGTCAGTTGGAAGAGCGCACAGAAACACTCGCACACGACGCCGAATCAACAGACCGCGTTAGCGGCATCGGCGATTTGAGCGTTGGTGGCAAATGGCAATTCCTCCCCATCTGCCCGCTCGGCGCCAGCCATGCACTCTCCGCCTCGGTCAAATTTCCGACGGCGGACGACAAGCGCCAGCTCGGCAGCGGCAAAACAGACTATGATTTGACGTGGATCATTTCACGCGATCTCGGCGAGCGCGCTGCACTCCACCTGAACCTGGGTTATTCGTGGATCGGCGGCGCTGACTGCGATGTGTTGCATTACGGGGCGGCGATCGAGGTCGCGCTGTTGAGCTCTTTCCAATGGGTCGCCGAAGTCTTTGCGGAGGACGAGCGCCATAGCGACGCCAGCACGCTCGTGATGGGCAATACGGGGTTTCGCTGGGCGTGTACCGAAGCGCTAACACTTGATATTGCGGGCGGCGCGAGAATTGCGGGCGATTCGCCCGACTGGCTGTTCACCACGGGACTGACCTGGCAATTCGGTCCGTCCGCCTCAAACCAATGAAGCGCACTTGACCCCGCGCAGTTCCTGAGGAAGTGTTGACTGCACGGCGGCACATCAAATGAACTCCACACCTTCCTCAACTTCGACACTCGACCTCCCGATCGAAGGGATGCATTGCGCGGCGTGCGCCACTCGCATCGAAAAGCAACTGAACGCGCTCGCCGGAGTAACCGCATCTGTCAACCTCGCAAGCGAACGGGCGCACATTGAATTCGATTCCGCTCAAACTAACGCCGATACGCTGATCAACACGATTGCCACAGCAGGTTTCTCGGTGCCACGGCAGTCGGTGAGCCTCGCGATCTCCGGTATGTCCTGCGCCGCGTGTGCCGCGCGCGTGGAAACAGCGCTCAACAAACTGCCCGGGGTTAAGGCGAACGTGAATCTTGCGAGCGAAAAAGCAACTGTCAGCTACATCCCCGGACGGACGACAACGGACGAACTAGTCGAGATTGTGCGTCGCGCAGGCTACGATGCGCGCGAATCAACAACCGACACTCGCGCAGCGGAAAAAGAACGGAAGGCCGCAGCCTATCAGGCAGAATTGCGCCGCTTCTGGATCGCCGTCGCGCTGACACTTCCGTTCATGCTGGAGATGGTCGCGATGTTTTCCGGCGGCGAACACCGCGAGTTGCTGCCGCGCTGGCTGCAGTTTGCGCTCGCCACTCCGATTCAATTCTGGATCGGTTGGCGGTTCTACGTCGGCTCGTATCACGCGCTGCGCGGCGGAACAGGAAATATGGATGTGCTCGTTGCGCTGGGCACTTCGATGGCGTGGCTGTTCAGCGCCGTGGTGACAGTGCTCAATCTTCACGAGCTGCACGTATATTTTGAAGCATCCGCCTCGGTGATCACGCTGGTGCTGATGGGCAAGTTACTGGAGGCCCGGACGAAAGCCAAAACTTCGGCAGCGATTGAAGCGCTCATCCGGCTGCAGCCGCAAACTGCGCGCGTCCTACGCGATGGAGAAATCACAGAGGTTCCCGTCGAAAGCTTGAATCCCGGCGATATCTTCGTCGTGCGTCCGGGCGAGAGCGTTCCCGTTGACGGTGAAATCGTTGAAGGCACCACAAGCGTGAATGAAGCCATGCTGACGGGCGAAAGCCTGCCGGTGGCCAAGCAGGTGCGCGACAAAGTTTTTGCTGCCACTGTAAATGGCGACGGCCTCATTCACTGCCGCGCGACAGGTGTGGGCAGCCATACACTGCTCGCCGGAATCGTCCGGATGGTAGAACAAGCGCAGGGCTCTAAAGCTCCGGTTCAGCGCCTGGCCGACCGGATTTCAGCGGTATTCGTGCCGATCGTCACGGCGATTGCCCTGATCACGTTTGCAGCCTGGTGGATCATCGGCGGCGAATTCACATCTGCGCTGATCAACGCGGTCGCAGTCCTCGTCATCGCCTGCCCCTGCGCACTCGGGCTCGCCACCCCCACCGCCATTATGGTGGGTACCGGACGCGGAGCATCAGCGGGCATTCTCGTGAAAAACGCCGAAGCGTTGGAGCTGGCAAAAGGCGTGGAAGTGCTGGCCGTGGACAAGACCGGCACGCTGACGCTCGGCGCCCCAACGGTCACCGATATTCTCCCCGCTCCCGATATTTCGGCGGATGAGTTTCTGGCTCTCGCGGCATCGCTGGAACAAGGCACCACACATCCACTCGCGGACGCGATTGTCTCCCGCGCGCGCGAACAACAACTCACACTCACCCCCGCCACTGACCTTCGCGTCGTACCGGGAAAGGGACTGATTGCCACACTCTTGGATACACGCTTCACCCTGGGTTCTCCCGCATTTCTCCGTTCAGAAGGCACAACGATTCCAGAGTCGCAACTCGCTGTACTGACAAATGCGGGAAAAAGCGTCGTCGCCCTCGCGTGGGGAACAACCTTCCTCGGCATGATCGGCATTGCTGACCAGTTGCGGCCAACTTCGCGCGAGGCCATTGCGCGCCTCACCCGGCAACACATCGAAGTTGTCATGCTCACGGGCGACAACAGCGCGACCGCTTCGGCTATCGCTGCCGAAGCCGGCATCGCGCATTTCGAGGCCGAAATATTGCCGCAGGACAAAGCATCGGTCATCGCGCGATTGAAGGCCGATGGAAAGCGCGTCGGCATGGTGGGTGACGGCATCAACGATGCACCGGCGCTCGCTGCCGCCGATGTTTCATTTGCGATCGGGGGTGGTTCAGACGTGGCGCTGGAAACAGCGGATGTCACACTGATGCGGAACGATTTGCGCTCCGTTGTGGACGCCATTTCACTCTCGCGCGCCACGATTGCAAAGATTCGGCAAAACCTGTTTTTCGCGTTCGTCTATAACGTGCTGGGCATTCCACTCGCCGCGCTCGGTTTATTGAGCCCCGTAATCGCCGGTGCAGCCATGGCGATGAGTTCGGTTTCGGTCGTCAGCAATTCATTACTACTGCGGCGCTGGCGACCTCACTGACCGCTCGCGTCGTCCGCCGGCGCTGAATGCGCTTGCGCTCGCCGGAACTTGCGGCGGGCAAACCACGCGATTCCGAGGCCCACTCCGACCAGGCACAGTGCGATATGGTATTCATAGCGCTTCAAACTTGCCAATGCCGTCTCCAGCACCTGTCCGAACAGATGCCCCGCCAATCCGAGCGCCAACACCCAAACCAGCGCACCCAGCACATTGAGCACGGCAAAACGCCCATACGGATAATGGCTTGCGCCGAGCACGAGCGGAACGGCCGTTCGCAGCCCATACAAAAAGCGAAACCCCGCGACCAGTAGCGTGCCGGAACGATGCAGCCATTCCCGGACCGGCTGCGCAACGCGGCGAATGCGCGGGCGTTCCAGAAGTCTGGCGCCGTGCCTGCGCCCCAAATAATAATAAAACTGATCGCCCGCCACGGTTCCGACAAATGCCGTAAGCAGGACATATTCGATCCGAAGATACCCCTGATGCGCCAGGAAGCCGGCCGCCAACAAAACGGTCTCTCCTTCGAGAAACGTTCCGAAAAGAATTGCGAAATAGCCGTACTGCGCGACCAATGCAGGCAAATTCATGATGAGCCGCATCTTACTGCGGTGTCTAGTCGTAGACGCAACACAAATCGCGCCTACAAATCTTCCATCTCAACCGCGTCCCGTACGAGACGCCGCCCCTCGCGCTCTTCAATCTGGATCAGCAGATTGAAAAACTCGCGCGCGTCCCGCGCCACCACGCCGTCGAGCATCTGGCGAAGGCGCTCGATCAGACAGCGATTCATCGCGATCACCGATTGCAGCACCGTGTCCGGATCGTCCGCATCAATCTTCACCTTCTCCAGACAATCCTCCAGCGGCTTGCCGGGCATGGACTTGAACACCGTATCCAGCATCGCGCGCGGTGCGCTGCTCTGATAGGCCGCGAGCGCTTCGTCCAATCCGTTCTCGTAGCGCGCGACGTAGTCCAGAACGAGGCGCATCCGCGCCTGATCGGGTTGCGTCTCCGCCTGCTCGAACCGCTCCGCCAGTTGCCGGTGCAGCGCGCGGATGCGCTCGATAATGTGATTCATATTTTCTGCCATGGCTGAGCCCTCCGATTTTGTTCCGGTCTCTACCTTCAACATACCGCAAAACGCGCGGTCGCGCTATCGGGCGATCCCCGACACCTGAATAGTGCCTCGCCCTGATAGCGCCGCACCTGAGCCTGCGTTAGCGTGTCTTCGACAAATACGGAAGGAGGAGCCGTTCACCGGAAGTAGAGATGAAAACAACGGAGGAGTCAGCCGGGAACGGATTGCCAACAGAAACAAGCAATAGATTTAGAATTTGGTGCCGGCGTCAGCGTGACCCCCAAACGGCGAGAGAAATTCGCCGTTCCCCCCAGGCACTCCTCCTATAGGCGCGCAGCGCCGGCACCAACCCCTTTCAGGGAAATAATCGTGGGCGACACCGCCCGCGTCGGAGGACGGGACCTGATGAAAAAGAAGATCGCAATTATAGACGGCAACGAGGCCACCACCCACTCCGCTTACCAGACCGCTGAGGTATGTGCGATCTATCCGATCACTCCCTCCTCTAATATGGGCGAGCTGGCGGATCAGTGGGCCAGCGAGGGCCGCAAAAACCTCTGGGGCACCGTGCCCCTCGTCGCGGAAATGCAAAGCGAAGGCGGCGCGGCAGGCGCCGTGCACGGCGCGCTGCAAACCGGCGCACTGGCGACCACATTCACCGCATCGCAGGGTCTCCTGCTGATGATCCCCAATATGTACAAGATCGCGGGCGAACTGACTCCGTCGGTCTTCCACGTCTCCGCGCGCTCCCTCGCCGCGCAGGGCCTCTCCATTTTCGGCGACCATCAGGACGTGATGGCGACGCGCGCAACGGGTTTCGCCATGCTCTGCGCCAGCTCGGTACAGGAATGTATGGACATGGCGCTGATCGCGCAGGCGTCCACGCTGGAGTCGCGCATCCCGTTCATCCACTTCTTTGACGGATTCCGCACGTCGCACGAGGTCAATACAGTAACACTCCTTTCCGACGAAGAAATCCGCGCGATGATTGACGACGACCTCGTCCTCGCCCACCGCAAACGCGCGCTGAATCCCGAACGCCCCGTCATCCGCGGCACCGCGCAGAATCCCGATGTGTATTTCCAGGCGCGCGAAACGGTAAATCCGTTCTACAATGCGACACCCGCCATCGTTGAAAAAGCGATGGCGAAATTTGCGCAGATTGTCGGACGAAAATACGGCCTGTTCGAATATCACGGCGTGCCCGATGCCGAACGCGTCATCATTCTCATGGGCTCCGGCGCCGAAACCGCGCACGAGACGGTCGAGCACCTCACCAAGCGCGGCGAAAAAATCGGCTACATCCGCGTACGACTCTTCCGCCCGTTCTCGATCCGCCACTTCCTCGCAGTCCTTCCGGCAACGACGAAATCCATCGCCGTGCTGGACCGCACGAAAGAACCGGGCAGCGCAGGGGAGCCGCTCTATCAGGACATCATCACGGCGCTGGTCGAAGGCGCAAGCAGCGGAACGCTGCCCACCGGAACCATGCCCCGCGTCATCGGCGGACGCTACGGCCTCTCCTCGAAGGAATTCACGCCGGCAATGGTCAAGGCAGTCTTCGACGAATTGAAAAAAGACGCGCCGAAAAACCATTTCACCATCGGAATCAACGACGACGTCGCCAACACCAGCCTCGACTACGATCTTTCATTCATCATCGAGCCGGACAACGTCGTCCGCGCGATGTTCTACGGCCTGGGCGCAGATGGCACCGTCGGCGCGAACAAGAACTCCATCAAGATCATCGGCGAGGAGACAGATTTCTATACGCAAGGCTACTTCGTTTATGACTCGAAGAAGTCCGGTTCGCAAACCGTCTCGCACCTGCGCTTCGGGCCGGAGCCAATCCGTTCGGCCTATTTGATTCAATCCGCCAACTTCATCGGTTGCCACCAATTCAACTTCCTCGAAAAAACGGATGTCCTCAAAAACGCTGCGCAGGGCTGCGTATTTCTGCTGAATAGCCCCTTCAGCGCGGACGAAGTCTGGCAGCGCATTCCCGCACGCGCCCAGCGGCAGATCATCGAAAAGAAAATGCGCTTCTTCGTGATTGATGCCTATCGCGTCGCGCGCGAAAACGGCATGGGCACGCGCATCAATACGGTCATGCAGACCTGCTTCTTCGCTATTTCCGGCGTGCTGCCGCGCGATGAGGCGATTGCACAGATCAAAAAGGCCATCGAAAAAACCTATGGTCGCAAGGGCGAAGAAATCGTTCGTAAGAATTTCGAAGCGGTGGACCAAACTCTCGCGCACCTCCACGAAGTCAACGTCGGCACTGCGGTGAATGGCACGGCGATCCCGCCAATCATTTCCCCGAAAGCCCCGGACTTCCTCCAAAAAGTCACCGCGCGCATGATGGAGGGACTCGGCGACGAATTGCCGGTGAGCGCGATGCCGGTGGACGGCACCTACCCCAGTGCTACGGCAAAATGGGAAAAGCGCAACATCTCGCAGGAAGTTCCCGTCTGGCTGCCGGACATCTGCACGCAGTGCGGCATGTGTGCGCTCGTCTGCCCGCACAGCGTAATCCGTGTGAAGAATTGCAGTGAAAGCGCACTCGCCAGCGCGCCCGAAGGATTCAAAGCCGCGCCGCTGCGCGGGAAGGATGTCGCACCCGATGCGCGCTATGTGCTGCAAGTGTTCACGGAGGACTGCACCGGCTGCTCGCTCTGCGTCAGCGTCTGCCCGGTGAAGCACAAAGAAATCTCCGGTCGCCGCGCGATCAATATGGAGGACAAGGCGCCCATCCTCGAAGCCGAACGCGCGAATGCGGAGTTCTTCGAGGGCATCACCGCAGCCGTACCCGGCGCGGTGGATCTGACGATGGCAAAGGACCTGCAATACCTCGACCCGATGTTCGAATTTTCCGGCGCGTGCGGCGGCTGCGGAGAAACGCCATACATCAAGGTCGTCAGCCAGATGTTCGGCGAGCGGATGTTGGTCGCAAACGCAACCGGCTGCTCCTCCATCTACGGCGGCAATCTGCCGACCACGCCGTGGTCGCAGAATGCGGACGGGCGCGGCCCCGCCTGGTCAAACTCGCTCTTTGAAGACAATGCCGAATTCGGGTTCGGTTATCGCCTCACACTCGACAAGCATACGGAATACGCGCGCGAGTTGCTGGCGAAACTCGGCGGCGTATTGGGCGATGCGTTCGTTCACGAAATCCTGAACGCGCCGCAGCGCACGCGCACCGACGTGATGGCGCAACGTGCGCGCATCGAGGCGCTCAAGGCGAAGCTCGCCACCCTTGACCGCCCAGAGGCGAAACATCTCCTCCCGCTCGCCGATCACCTCGTGCGGCGCAGCATCTGGATCATCGGCGGCGACGGTTGGGCCTACGACATCGGCTACGGCGGACTTGATCACGTCCTCGCGTCAGGGCGCGACGTGAACGTGCTCGTGCTCGACACGGAGGTCTATTCCAACACCGGCGGGCAGATGTCGAAATCCACGCCGCGCGGCGCGGTCGCGAAGTTCGCGGCGGGCGGAAAACAAACAGCGAAGAAGGACCTCGGCCTGCTGGCGGTCGCATACGGCAATGTGTACGTCGCGCGCGTCGCGATGGGTGCGAATCCGCGCCAGACACTCCGCGCGATCGCGGAGGCGGAGGCGTATGACGGGCCGTCGCTGATCATTGCCTACAGCCACTGCATCGCGCACGGCATTGATATGGCGCTCGGCTTCAAGCAACAGAAACTCGCGGTGGATAGCGGGCACTGGCCGCTTTATCGCCACAACCCCGCCCTTGCGGCGCAGGGGCAGAATCCGTTCCAGCTCGACTCGAAACCGCCGACCGCATCGTTCCGCGATTACGCCTACAACGAAGTGCGCTATCGAATGCTCAGCCACAGCGCGCCGGAAGAAGCGGCGCGCCTGCTGGAGCTGGCGCAGGCGGATGTGAACAAGCGCTGGAAGGCGCACGCAGATTTGGCGGCACAAACAATATGAACGGTGGACGGAAAGGAAGCTGATTATGGATATGCGCACCACCTACATGGGGTTGACCCTCAAGCATCCCGTCGTCGTCGCGGCGTCGCCGTTGACGGGCAGCATTGAGAAGATCAAGCATGCGGAAGACGCGGGTGCCTCCGCTGTCGTGATGTTCTCCATTTTTGAAGAGCAACTCCGCCAGGAAGCCGCTGTATTGGAAAATGCGTTGAGCGCCGGCACCGACAGCTTCGCCGAATCGCTCTCCTACTTCCCGCGCAGCGATGACTTCAGTGTCAAGCCGGATGCGTATCTCAAGCTCGTCGAGCGCGCCTCCACGGAGTGCGACATCCCCGTGATCGGCAGCTTGAATGGCATCACGAACGAGGGCTGGATCAACTACGCGAAGAGCATTGAGCAGGCGGGCGCGAGGGGGCTCGAACTCAACATCTACTGGATCGCGACGGATCCCGGCATGACAGCCGCCGATGTCGAACAGCGCTATCTCGACATCATCCGCGCGGTGAAGAGCGCGGTGAAGATTCCCGTTGCGCTCAAGCTGAGCCCGTTCTTCAGCTCGATGGCAAACTTCGCAAAGCGCGTGGACGATGCGGGAATTGACGCCCTCGTCCTCTTCAACCGGTTCTATCAGCCGGATTTCGACATTGAGGAGCGCGAAGTCGCGCCGCACCTGAGCCTCAGCTCGGCGGGTGAGATTCGCCTGCCCCTGCTCTGGATCGCGCTGCTCTACGGCCGCGTGAAATGCTCGCTGGCTGCGTCGCGCGGCGTGCAGAGCGCGAGCGAAATCATCAAGTACCTGATGGCGGGCGCCGACATCGTCACGACGGCATCGGCCCTGCTCCACCACGGCGTGGGCTATCTCAGCACGCTCGTGCGCGACCTCGAATTCTGGATGCGCGAACACGAATACGATTCGGTGGAACAGATGAAAGGCTGCATGAGTCAGCAGCACGTCGAAGACCCGACCGCGTTCGAACGCGCGAACTATATCAAGACTCTCGGAAGCTATATCGCGCTGATGCGCAACAATAAATAGGAAGCACTACGACAGGAGGAGAAGCCATGAAAGCAAGAATAGATGAATCGGCCTGCACCGGATGCGGCGTATGCGGGGACACCGCGCCCGCCGTTTTCGAGATGGGCGACGATATGATCGCGAAGGTCAAGGTGGACACGGTCCCCGCCGACAGCGAGGAGGCGGTGCGCGAGGCCGCATCGAACTGCCCGGTCACCTGCATCGAAGTTGAGGAATAGCGCGACGCGCTCACACACAGCGCCATGCACCTGCCCCTCTTCCTGATCTTCTTTCCGCTGGCCCTCGCAGGGCTGCTCGCCGTTGTCGGCGGCAGTGCAACTGCGCGCTCGGCGCTGGCAAAGATTGGATCGGGAGTCGTCGCGGCAGGTGCGCTCGCGCTGTATTGGACCACGCTCCACCGCGATGCACAGTTTTTTGCGCTGAACGAAAGCGGGTTGAGCCCTGCCATTCTCGGCGTCGAAATACTGGTCACCATCGTAATGCTCACCATTGCGCTGCGCGGGCGGCAGGTACTCATCACCCTGCTCGTCCTCGCGCAGGCGGCATTGATGGGCATGGTGGAGTTCGGCGGCCACGCGCACCCGCGCGTGGCCGCGCCGCTTTTTGTGGACAGCTTCTCCGTCATCATGGCGCTCATCATCGGCGTCGTGGGCGGACTCATCGTCTGGCACGCGGTCGGCTATATGCCGCACTATCACCACCACGAAAGCGCCGTCGCCGATCGCCAGCGCAGCTTCTTCGCCTCCATTTTCCTCTTTCTCGGCGCGATGTTTGCGCTGGTCTTCGCAAACCACCTTGGATGGCTCTTCCTCGCGTGGGAAGTGACCACGCTCTGCTCGTATCTCCTCATCGGCTATTCGCGAACACCCGAAGCCGTGCGCAACGCTTTCCTCGCCCTGCGCCTGAACCTTATCGGCGGCGTAGCATTCGCGGGCGCGATACTCTACCTCGTTCGCACCGGCGGCTCGCTCGCCCTCAATGAAATCATCGCGAGCGGACAGGGCGCGGTTTTGATTCCCGTCGCGCTGATCTGCTTTGCGGGTCTGACTAAAGCCGCGCAGATGCCGTTCTCCTCGTGGCTCCTCGGCGCGATGGTCGCGCCCTCTCCCGTCTCCGCCCTGCTCCACTCGAGCACGATGGTGAAGGCGGGCGTGTACGTCTTCGTCCGCTTCGCGCCGATTCTCCAGAACACGACCGTCGGCTTCATCTTCGCGCTCGTCGGCGCGACGACGTTCCTTTTCGCCTCGTGCATCGCGATCTCGCAGAGTAACGCGAAGCGCGTCCTCGCCTATTCCACCATCGCGAACCTCGGCCTCATCGTCACATGCGCGAGCGTGGGCAACGCGCAGGCCGTGTGGGCGGCCATTCTCCTCATCATTTTCCATGCGGTCGCGAAAGCGCTCCTTTTCCTCGCCGTCGGTTCGGCGGAACACTCGATCGGCAGCCGCGACATCGAGGATATGGAAGGCCTCATCTCGCGCCGTCCGAAAACTGCGCTGGCGATTCTCATCGGCATCGCCGGAATGTTCCTCGCTCCCTTTGGAATGCTCGTGAGCAAGTGGGCGGCGATCGAGGCGCTGATGAAGAGCAACCCGCTCCTCCCCGTCGCTGTCGCATTCGGCAGCTCGGCAACGCTGTTCTTCTGGTCGAAGTGGATGGGCAAGATTCTCAGCACCGTCAAAGGCCCTCCGCCTTCGCACGGCCCGGTCAGTATGCAGGAAAAGAACGCGATGTTCTTTCTAAGCGCTCTGACGGTCGGCCTCTGCGCGATCTGGCCCTACATCTCCTCCGCCTCGGTCAAACCGTTCCTCATCGCGCACTACGGCACGTTCGTCGAGTTCAACCGCGCAACGATTCTGATCATGTCCATCATGCTCGCCCTCATCGCCGCGCTGCCGCTTAGCCTCCTTTACAAGGGCGACGACAAACTGCGCATCACCACGCCGTATCTCGGCGGCGCGAATGTTCTGGAGCGCGATCTCTTCACGCCTTCCATCGGGCTCACGAAGCCCGTCGCGATCCGGAACTACTACCTCACTGAATTTTTCGGCGAGCGCCGCCTCTCCCGCGTGGGCTACGGGGCGAGCCTCGCGCTGCTGGTCGTTCTAACCGTGGTGGTGAGCACATGAACCTCACACACCGCATTCTCGCCGGATTCCTCTTCATCGCGCTCGCGCCGATTCTTGCGGGGCTCCTCGCCGGACTTGACCGCATCGTCAGCGCGCGTATGCAGGGTCGCATCGGCCCGCCTCTCCTCCAGCCGTTCTACGATCTCTTCAAGCTCTTCCAGAAAGAGCGGATCGCAGTCAACCGCTCGGGCCACTTCTTTCTGCTCGGCTACCTCCTTTTCACCATCATCGCGGGCGTCGAGTTTTTCACCGGTGGCGACTTGCTCATCACGATCTTCGCGCTCGCCCTCGCGAGCGTGTTCTTCGTCCTCGGCGCGTTCGCCGCAGGCTCGCCCTACAGCCACATCGGCGCAGAGCGCGAGTTGATCCAGATCATGGCGAGCGAGCCGATGCTCCTGATGGTCGCGATGGGCTTTTACGTCGCGACCGGCTCGTTCCAGATCGGCGCGATCTACGCGCAACCCACCCCACTCATCGCCACGCTGCCCGGTATGTTCCTTGGCCTGATCTACATCCTCACGATCAAGCTCCGCAAATCGCCGTTCGACCTCTCCACCTCACACCACGCGCACCAAGAAATCGTCAAAGGCATCACCACCGAATTCGCGGGCCCCTACCTCGCGATCATCGAACTCGCGCACTGGTACGAAACCGTCCTCCTCCTCGGCCTCCTCTACCTCTTCTTCGCCCCGTGGCCACTCCTCGCCATCGCCGCGCTGATCGTCGTCTATTTCCTCGAAATCCTCGCGGACAACACCAACGCGCGCCTCTACTGGCAGTGGGTCCTCCGCGCATCGTGGACCTTCACCGCCATCGTCGGCGCGGGCAACCTCATCATCCTCCACTACATCAACCGCGGAGGCACACCGTGAAACTCTTCCGCAAATCGCCCTGGATCATCCACTACGACGGCGCGAGCTGCAACGGGTGCGACATCGAAGTCCTCGCCTGCCTCACTCCGCGTTACGACGTCGAGCGACTCGGCATCATCAACACCGGCAACCCGAAACACGCCGACATCCTCCTCATCACCGGCTACATCAACGAACAGAGCCAGCCCGTCGTCCGCACCATCTACGAACAAATGCCCGACCCCAAAGTCGTCGTCGCTGTCGGCATCTGCGCCTCGTCCGGCGGCATCTTCCGCGACTGCTACAACACGAAAGGCGGCGTGGATTCCACCATCCCTGTTGATGTGTACGTTCCCGGCTGCGCCGCGCGCCCCGAGTCCATCATTGACGGCGTCGTGCAGGCGCTCGACATCCTCGAACGCAAGCGCGCCGAAATGAAAGCGCGCCGCCGCGCGAAAGCCCCCGCCCCCGTCACCGCCCCCGCCGCGGAGGTCGCCCCCTCATGAACGCGCCCACCCAAACCTATTTCGAAATCACGCCCGACCAGCTCCTCGAAGCCGTGCGCAGCCAGCAGCTCGCAGGCTCGCGCCTCGTCCAAATCTGCTGCTCGCGCCTTGCCCACTTCGAAGTCCTCTACAGCTTCTCGCGCCCCGGCGTCATCGAACACCTCCGCATCTGCCTACCCGACAACACGACGCCACTCCCCAGCATCAGCCTCATCTACGGCGGCTCCTTCGCCTACGAAAACGAAATCCACGACCTCTACGGACTCACCTTCACCGGCCTCAACGTGGACTATCAGGGCCACTTCTTCCGTACCACCATCCCCGCGCCGATGGCCGTCCCCGCCGCGCCGCCCGCCGTGCCGGGCGCAAAACCGCCCGCGAAACCGCAACCCCCGAAGGAGAATCCGTAATGTTCCAACCCTTGGAAATCTCACTGCGCAATACTTCCAACCCTTGGAAGTTTTCGCGCCGTTTTTTCCAAGCCTTGGAAGTCCGCGCCGCGCCTTTTTCCAAGCGTTGGAACTTTTTGCAGGAGCGCCATGGCGAATAGAACCGTCATCCCGTTCGGCCCGCAGCATCCGGTGCTCCCGGAGCCGATCCACCTCGATCTGGTGATTGAGGACGAGCACGTCGTCGAGGCGATCCCCTCGTTCGGCTTCATCCACCGCGGACTCGAAAAGCTCGTGGAGAAAAAAGACTTCACCGAATTCGCCTTCATCGCCGAACGCATCTGCGGCATTTGCTCTTACATCCACGGAATGGGCTATTGCCAGGCGGTCGAGACCGTGATGGGCATTGAGATTCCCGAGCGCGCGAAATGGCTGCGCACGATGTGGAGCGAGCTCTCGCGAATCCACAGCCACATGATGTGGCTCGGCCTGCTCGCCGACGCGTTCGGCTTCGAGAACCTCTTCATGGCGTGCTGGCGTCTGCGCGAAGGCATTCTCGACGTGATTGAGGAGACCTCTGGCGGCCGCGTCATTTTCGGCGCGGCGAAAGTCGGCGGTTGTCGCCGCGATGTGCCCGACGATCTGCTCGCGCGTATCCCCGCGCAGTTGAAGGCGGTCGAAGACGAATTGCGCGCGGTCACCAACGTCTTCCGCGACGATTTCTCCGTGCGCCAGCGCCTCTGCGGAGTCGGGCAGCTCTCCAAGCAGGACGCATACGATCTCGGCGCAGTCGGCCCGATGCTCCGCGCCAGCGGCGTCGCGCTCGACTCGCGCCTCGACGGCTACGCGGCGTACGACAAGATTCAGGTCGAGCCGATCGTCGAAACCGCGGGCGATTGCTGGGCGCGCACGATGGTGCGGATTCGCGAGATTTATCAATCGTTCGAGATTCTCCGCCAGGTCATCCCGAATGTGCCGCCCGGCCCGGTGGATATGAAAATCACCGGCTCGCCGAAGGGCGAATTTTTCGCGCGCCTCGAGCAGCCGCGCGGCGAAGTGATCTACTACGTCAAAGGAAACGGCACGAAGTTTCTCGATCGCTTCCGCGTGCGTACGCCGACGTTCGCGAACATCCCGCCGCTCCTGAAAATGCTGCAGGGCTGCCAGCTCGCCGATGTCCCCGTGATTGTCCTGACCATTGACCCGTGCATCAGTTGCGCCGAACGATGAAACAGAAACCGCTAACCATGACGAGAGTTGCGCTGGGGAGCCTACTCCGGCGGCCTGCGACGGTGCCCTATCCTGCCGAGCGCAAGCCCGTCTATATCGCAACGCGCGGCCATATTTCGATCGAAGAGGAAAAGTGCAATCTCTGTTTGATCTGCGACAAGCGCTGCCCGACCGGCGCAATCCGCGTGGATCGCACGGGCAAGACGTGGGCGATTGACCGCCTGCGCTGCATCCAGTGCAACCACTGCGTGGATGTCTGCCCGCGCAAATGCCTCGCGATGGAAAACTCCTACACCACGCCGATGCAGATGAAACGCATTGACGTGGTCCCCGTCCCTTTCACGCCGCCGCAGCCGAAGCCCAAACCGCCTACGCCTGCCGCGCCGCCGCCTTCAGATTTGCCCTCGAAACCCGCTGAACCCGCTTCGGGAGATGGCAGTCATGACCATACGACCAATAGCCCCACCGACTGACGACAAACGCTGGCGCCTCGTGGATGCCACGATGCGCAGGCACGGAAACAAACCGGCAGCGCTGATCGAAACGCTGCACACGGTGCAGGAATCGTTTGGCTATCTGGAAGAAGACGCGCTCCGATACGTCGCCGCCTCCCTCCGCGTCCCGCTCAGCAAAATCTATGGTGTTGCGACGTTCTACCACTTCTTCACGCTCAAACCGCAGGGTCGCCACACCTGTGCGGTCTGCCTTGGCACCGCCTGCTACATCAAAGGCGCGCAAGCGCTGCTCGACGCGCTGAAGGCGCGTTATGGAATCGTATCGGGCCAGACCACGGACGACCAAAAACTCTCACTCGTCACCGCGCGCTGCGTCGGCGCGTGCGGCATCGCTCCCGCTGCATCGCTCGACGGCGATGTGCTGGGCAAGTTGAGTCCTGACGAACTGGTTAACCGGATCGAGGAGAAGACCCGCCATGATGCTTGAAGCATTGCGGAAAATTGCAGAGGAACACCGTGCGGCGCAGAAGCCGTTCACGAGTACACTGAAAGTCTGCGTCGCCGCAGGCTGCGTCTCGTGCCAGAGCGATCAGGTCAAGAAGGCGCTCGATGCGGCAGCAAAAAAGAGCGGTGCGGACAAAACGTGCAAAGTGAAAGGCGTCGGCTGCCTCGGCCTCTGCGCGCAAGGCCCGCTCGTCGTGTCGTCGCCCGACAATACGCTCTATCGCCACGTGCGCCCGGAAGACGCGGAAGAACTCCTCGCCGCTGCCGGAACAAGCACGGTCGAGCGACTCGCCGCACCCGCGAATCAGGCGTTCTACACGCGGCAGAAACGAATTGTCACAGAGAACTTCGACCGCATTGACCCCGAAAAAATCGAGGACTACATCGCCGCGGACGGTTATCTCGCGCTGCTGACCACGCTGAGTACGCGCTCACCGGCGCAGGTGATTGAAGAACTCATCAAGAGCGGACTGCGCGGCCGCGGCGGCGGCGGCTATCCCACTGGATTGAAATGGTCCACCGTGGCGAAGGCAGCAGGCGCGGAGAAATACGTCATCTGCAACGCGGACGAAGGCGACCCCGGCGCGTTCATGGATCGCAGTGTCCTCGAAAGCGACCCGCATCGAATCCTCGAAGGCATGGCGCTTGCGGGCTACGCCATCGGCGCGCAACGCGGCTACATCTACGTCCGCGCGGAATACCCGATTGCGGTGAAGCGGCTGAAGCTGGCGATCAATCAGGCGGAGAAAATGCAGCTCCTCGGGAACGGAATCGGCGGCAGCTCGTTCAACTTCGCCATCGAAGTGCGCCTTGGCGCGGGCGCTTTTGTCTGCGGTGAGGAAACCGCGTTGATCGCGTCCATCGAAGGCAAGCGCGGCACGCCGCGCCCGCGCCCGCCATATCCCGCCGAAGAAGGGCTCTGGGGCAAGCCGACGCTGATCAACAACGTCGAGACATTCGGAAATATCGCATCCATCATTCGCAACGGCGGCGATTGGTATGCGGGGATCGGAACGGAAAAGAGTCGCGGCACCAAAGTCTTCGCGCTCGCGGGTCGCATCAACAACACGGGCCTGATCGAAGTGCCGATGGGCATCACGCTGCGCGAGATCATCTTCGATATCGGCGGCGGTATTCCCGAAGGCCGCAAATTCAAGGCCGTGCAGACGGGCGGCCCGTCGGGCGGTTGCATCCCCGAACAATTTCTCGATATGCCGGTGGAATATGAGTCGCTGGCGAAGGTTGGCTCGATTATGGGATCGGGCGGCATGATCGTGATGGATGAGACGTCGTGCATGGTGGATGTCGCCAAGTTCTTCATGGAGTTCTGTAAATCGGAATCGTGCGGCAAGTGCGTCCCTTGCCGTGTGGGTACGGCGCAGATGTACGATCTGCTCTGCAAAATCAGTTCGGGCCGCGCGACGCTGGACGACCTCGCGCTGCTCGAAGATTTGTGCGACACGGTGAAGCACACGAGCCTCTGCGGTCTCGGCCAGACCGCGCCGAATCCAGTGCTCAGCACGCTCCGCTTTTTCCGCGACGAATATCTCGCGCACATCGAAGAGAAGCGCTGTCCGGCGGGCGTCTGCGCCATGCACGCGCTTCAGGAGGTCCACACATGAGCACGCCGTCCCGCGTCATCACGCTGACTATTGACGATCGCGAGGTCGGCGCACACACCGATCAGTCCATTCTCGAAGTGGCGCGCGAGAACGGGATTGTCATCCCGACGCTCTGCCACCTCGAGGGCTTGCTCCCGATCGGCGCGTGCCGCATCTGTCTCGTCGAAGTGGCGGGGTCGAACAAACTGCTGCCCGCGTGCGCAACAAAGGTGACGGAGGGCATGCGCGTCATCACGCAATCGGAACGTCTCGCCCGCTATCGTCGCCGGATCGTCGAGTTCCTCTTCTCCTCCGGCAATCACATCTGCGCGGTGTGCGTCTCGAATAACCACTGCGAGCTGCAGGATATGGCGATCTATACCGGAATGTCGCACCTGACCGAGCCGTATCGCTATCCGAAGCTGCGCGTGGACGCCTCGCACGAACGCTTCGTGCAGGACGACAACCGCTGCATCCTCTGCCAACGCTGCGTTCGCGTCTGCGCAGAAATCGAGGGCGCGCACACGTGGGACGTGATGGGGCGCGGAATTGATGCGCGGGTCATTACGGACCTCAATCAACCGTGGGGCTCATCCACGACGTGCACGAGCTGCAGCAAGTGCGTACAAGTCTGCCCGACAGGCGCGCTTTCCATCAAAGGAATGGCCGCGGGCGAGATGAAGAAAAAGAAACACTTCCTCGCGCAGTATTGGACGCTGAAGGAGGAGCCGTCGTGAAAAAGGCGCGCATCGCTACCGTGTGGCTGGACGGCTGCTCCGGCTGCCACATGTCCTTCCTCGATATGGACGAGCGCATCCTTGAGCTCGCGCCGAAAATCGAGCTGGTCTACAGTCCGCTCGTGGACAACAAGGAATTTCCCGAAGACGTGGATGTCACGATTGTCGAGGGCGCGGTCAGCAGCGAAGAAGATCTGCATAAAATTCAGAAAATCCGCGCGCGGACCAAAATCCTCGTCGCGCTCGGCGACTGCGCGGTGACAAGCAACGTGCCGGGGATGCGCAACCCGTTCGATACGCAGGCGGTGCTGGCGCGCGCGTATCTGGAGAACGCGCAGGAAAATCAGCACATCCCTATCGAAGTCATTCCACCGCTGCTCAAGCGCGTACGCCCGATTCACGAGGTGGTGAAGGTGGATGTCTTCGTGCCGGGCTGCCCGCCGTCGGCGGACAACATCTTCTTTGTCGTGAGCGAATTACTGGAAGGGCGTCTGCCCGATTTGAATGAACGGGTGAAATTCGGTTGAGGACCACACCATGAGCCGCACGATTGTCATAGACCCCGTGACCCGGATCGAAGGCCACGCCAAAATCACGATTTATCTAAACGGCGACGGCGAGGTGCGCGACGCGCGCTTTCATGTCACGCAATACCGCGGCTTCGAGAAATTCTGCGAGGGCCGCCCCTACACGGAAATGCCCGCACTCACCGCCCGCACGTGCGGCATCTGCCCGATCAGCCACCTGATGGCGGCCTCAAAGGCGTGCGATGCGATTCTCGCGGTGAAAATCCCGGACACGGCGGTCAAGCTGCGCAAAATCGTGAATCTTGCACAGATTATCCAATCGCACGCGCTGAGTTTTTTCCATCTCTCCTCGCCCGACCTTCTCCTCGGGATGGATGCGCCCGTGGAGCAGCGCAACATCCTCGGCCTCGCCGCCTCGCACCCCGACATGGCGCGCGACGGAATCTGGCTGCGCAAATTCGGGCAGCAGATCATCGAGAAAATTGCGGGCAAGCGAATCCACCCTGCGTGGACCGTCCCCGGCGGCGTCAACGCGCCACTTGCACCCGACGTGCGCGAGTGGATTCTTTCGCAAATTCCCGAGGGCATCCGGATCATCCAGCGCGTACTCGACTGGTACAAATCGGCGTACGGCCAGTTTGCCGACGAAATCGAATATTTCGCGAATTTCCCGAGCCTCTTCATGGGGCTGGTGAACGAAGATGATTCGCTGGAACACTACGACGGCGCGCTGCGCGTGGTGGACGATCGCAGAAGAATCATCGCAGACGGGATCCGCTCCGCTGAGTACCAGGATTACATCGCGGAATACGTCGAGCCGGACAGCTACCTGAAATCGCCGTACTACAAATTGATGGGCTATCCCGAGGGAATCTACCGCGTCGGCCCGCTCGCGCGCCTGAATTGCGCCGAACGCACGGGCGCCCCCCTTTCCGCCGTCGAACTGTTCGCATTCCGCAAACTGAGCAAAGGCGCGGTGCTGAGTTCATTCCACTATCACTACGCTCGATTGATCGAGATTCTCTTCGGCTTCGAGCGCATCGAGCAGCTATTGAACGAGCCGGACATTTTGAGCGAACACGTCCGCGCACACGCGGGGCCGAATGCGGGCGAAGGCGTCGGCATCTCGGAAGCGCCGCGCGGGATGCTGCTCCACCACTACAAAGTGGACCGCAACGGATTGATCACATGGGCAAACTTGATTATCGCGACCGGGCACAATAATCTCGCGATGAATCGTGGGATCACGCAGGCAGCAAAACACTACGTAAAGGGGGACAAGATCAAGGAGGGGGCACTCAATCGCGTCGAGGCAGTCATCCGCTGCTACGATCCGTGCTTGAGCTGCTCGACGCACGCCTTCGGCGAAATGCCGATGTCGCTGCGATTGATCGGCCCGGATGGGACAGTCTTGGATGAGCGAGTCAAAAATATCTGAAAAAGCGCCGCACGGAACGCTGGTCATCGGCTACGGCAATTCACTTCGCGGCGACGACGGGGCCGGACCGTGCATCGTCGAGTGGGTCGAACAGCAGAACTGGCCGGATGTCACTACCATCAGCGCGCAGCAACTCTTTCCGGAAATGGCGGAGGAAATCGCCCTCTATGAGCGCGTCATCTTCGTGGATGCGGCGGCCGCCACGGTAGATGCCATCGGGTTGCAACCCGTGACGGAAGCATCCGACCGCCTGATGGCGCACCGATGCAGCCCGGGAAGCCTGATGCGGATGGTGCGCGAGTTGTATGCCCGGCAGCCGCACGCGTTCGTATACACAATCCCCGCGCGCTGCTTTGATCTCTGCACAGATTTTTCCCCGCTCACACGCGGCTGTCTCCAAGATGCCTGCAAGGCGCTCGCCCAGCTTCTTGCCAAATAGCGGCCTCGTTCAATGCACGAATTCGGTATAGCAGAAAGCCTCCTCGAAACCGCGCTTGCCACGGCTGCGCGCGCGGAGGCGGCAAAGGTCGAGCAGATCAACCTGCGCATTGGCGCGCTCTCCGGCGTGGTGGAAGAGGCGCTCACCTTTGCATTCGAGGCGCTCTCTGAAGACACACCCGCACAGGGCGCGCGCCTGGTCATTGAACCGGTCCCTGTGACGTGCTATTGTGAGAAATGTTTGACAACATTCACCCCGCCGCGCGGCAGCTATCGCTGCCCTGCCTGTCAGACTCCGAGTCGAACAGTGAAAAGCGGGCGCGAATTGCAACTGATTTCAATTGAGGTGTCCTGATATGTGCGATCATTGCGGCTGCTCCACTCCTTCAAAACCCCATACGCATGCGCACACCCACGCGCACGACCACGCTCATGGACACGACCACGGGCACGGACATCACCACCACCATCACGACCACGACGAAGAGCGGCGTACGATCGAGTTGCACCAGTCGCTGATGGCGAAGAACGACCGGCTCGCGGAGCAGAATCGCGGCTATTTCAAAGGGCGCGGTACGCTCGCGCTGAACATCGTCTCCTCGCCCGGCTCCGGCAAAACCGCGATCCTCGAAGCGACGCTGCGCGATCTGAAAAATGAGTTCAAGATGGCGACCATCGTCGGCGATCTCGCGACAGACAACGATGCCGCGCGCTTGCGCGCCAGCGGCGCGCCTTCGATCCAAATCACGACCGGCACCGTTTGTCATCTCGACGCGCACATGATTCAGCACGCGCTGGAAGATCTCGGCCGCGCGCCGCTCGATCTGCTTTTTATTGAAAACGTCGGCAACCTCGTCTGCCCCGCCGGATTCGATCTCGGTGAAGACCTGCGTGTCGTCGTCACCTCGGTGACAGAGGGCGAGGACAAGCCGCAGAAATATCCGTCCATTTTCCAAAACGCGGATGTCGTCCTGGTGAATAAGATTGATATCGCGGAAGCCGTCGGGTTTGACCGCGCACGCGCGATGGAATTCATCCGCAACGCCGCGCCGGGCGCGATTATTCTCGAAGTATCCGCGCGCAGCGGTGCAGGGCTCACCGCGTGGTACGATCTACTGCGCGCCCGCCTGAAGGCGGAAACCGGCGCGGCGCACTGAGAATTGCGACAATGGAAATTTTCAAGAAAATCCAATTTGAGGCTGCTCACCGCCTGCCGAACTGTCCGCCCGATCACAAATGCGCGCGGCTGCACGGCCACTCCTTCGTCGCCGAGCTGTATTTGCGCGGACCGGTGGATCCACACGCGGGTTGGGTGATGGACTTCGCGGACGTCAAAAAAGCATTCGCGCCACTCTACGCGCAGCTTGACCACCACTATCTCAACGAAATTCCCGGCCTTGAAAATCCGACGAGCGAAAATATCGCGCGCTGGATTTGGGATCGGTTGAAACCCTCCCTCCCCCTCCTCTGCCGGGTCGTCGTCCGCGAAACCTGTACCGCAGGCGCCTCCTACGACGGAATGCCGTAATCAGACGGGATAGGTCGCGACGACGCGAATGCCGATGCGAAGATTCGTTTAAACGCAAGGGATAGGGATCATTCCCGCACAGCATAACTCGCTGTATACAAGTGTTTTGCTAATTTACAAGCAAAACACTTGAGACTGTGCCAAGAGCTTTCATAAAATACTTTTTTATCGGCTTAAAACAAAAACTTGCAAATGAAGTATCAATTGATACCTTATGGCTGGAAATAGAAAACAACCCTCTCTGATCCCTCGCAAATGGAGGACGTCCGTAATCGAAGCGTTGCGATCAGGGTCACAACATCGGGTAGTGAGAACACAGCGAGCAAAAAACGACTGGGCAGCAACATTTCCAGATGCATGGCTACAAGATTGTGATAGCGCAATGATAGACGCGCTCTCAAATGACCAAATCTGCGGGAGCCAAGTGTCCGATATGAAACCGCCATGCGATGCGTATGAATTCTTCTTCTCATTCTCAAACACACGCATGTATGGGAAAATCGGACTTTTCCCAGACAACACTGTAATCATCATTTTTTCAAGCCATAGACCATTAAAAGGAGATGTTCTGTGAAAACGCCACCGGTTGAAGGTTGGGTCCACATAAGAACTCGAGAGCCGATCTATATTCCCACGCCTGACGGTTCCGCCATCGCGGAAACGCGCTGGGTAGAGGTGGATGCTTGGCGCGACCCGGAATCCGACGAAATTTTTTTGGACAATGACGCAATTGAAAAGCTCGACGCCGCCAAAGCTCGCTATCTGGGCATCCTGACGCCGGACCAACTCTGCAACTTGCGCACAGAAATCGGTATCACTCAAAAAGAAATGGCAGGCATCCTCCAACTCGGCGAAAAAACATGGACCCGCTGGGAAACCGGGAGCGAGCGCCCTTCTCGATCCATGAATGTCTTGCTCACTGCGATCTTTGACGGAAAAGTAGATATTAACTATCTGCGGGAACTCGCTACGCCCGGGCCTCGTTCGAAACTCATCCGGTGGAAGCCGACCATAAAGACCGCGGCGACGCATTACGAACAACCCGAACAGTCTTCATGGAGTCCATGCGATGCCCAAACTCAAGCCCAAGTCCTCACCGCTTAATTGCCGCGAATACTTTGTTGCGGATCAATCCATTCAGGCAAATCCGAAGCACGATCCGCAAAGAGAAGTCCGGCTTAAGCTTAGCGAACTTGTAATCGAAGCGGAGGTTGTGGCCGAAAAGGCGGAGACAAAAGCGCCGTTTTGGCGTGTCTCCTTGCGCATCCAGCAGGGGATTACAGAGGAAAATAACACACCATACGCCTTCGACATCACCCTCATCGGCGCATTCCAAGTCCAACCTGCATATCCCGCCGACAGTGCAAAACGCCTCGTAGAAATCAACGGCAAATCTGTCCTGTATAGCGCCGCCCGCCAAATCTTGCGCAACGCCATGAGCAACGGTCCATACGCTCCACTCCTCCTCCCGACCGTCAGTTTTTTTGAGCCAGAAACACCCGCCGCAAGTCTCCTCAGCCAGAGCCAAGACCAGAGCCCGAGCCATGCACAAACGAGCTGATCAGAAATAAATGGCCGACCATCACTATCTCAACGAGATTCCCGGCCTTGAAAATCCGACGAGCGAAAATATCGCGCGCTGGATTTGGGATCGGTTGAAACCCACCCTCCCCCTCCTCTGCCGGGTCGTCGTCCGCGAAACCTGCACCGCAGGCGCCTCCTACGACGGCACTCCATAAGAAGCCCCAAGGTCAGAAACGCGCTTCAGAAAGGAATTCGCACTTCTTAAACAAGACGGGCGCCCGAAAAGAGCGCCAGTCTTCAGATGAATCTGTACCGGTAACTTATTCGGCTGCCGGCGCGATTTCTTCCTTCACGTCTTCCACGGCAGCTTCTGCATCGGCCTTCGCTGCGTCCGCTGCTTCTTCAACCACTTCGGCTGCATCGTGGCCAGCGTGTTCCGCAGCATCTGCAACCGCTTCGGCTGCATCGTGACCAGCATGTTCCGCAGCATCAACAGCGTCTTCCGCCGTATCCGCTGTCGCGCTCGCTGCCGCGCTGAGCTTCTCAGACGCAGCCGCAGCCGCGCTGCTCACTGCTTCCTGGACAGACGCAGCGGCTTCTTTGGCCTTCTCAACACCCGCTGCCGCAGCTTCATTCGCTGCATCAACAGCTGCACTTGCAGCTTCGCCAGCCTTGGCCGCCGCATCGCTGGCTGCCTCGATGCCGGAATCAACCGCCTGCTTGGCCGCGTCAACTGCAGCCGCTGAGGCTTCCTTGGCCTTCTCCACCGCAGTCGCCGCCTTTTCCTGCAGCGCCGAGGTGGCTCCGCCCTGCTGCTGTTGACCGCAGCCCGTCATTGCCAACGCGCCAGCTACCAGAGCCGCCGCCATCATCCATGTCGTCTTCTTCATTCGTTCCCTTCCTTTTAGTTTCTAACTGCCCCGATACGTCGAGTATCCAAACGGAGACAGCAAAAGTGGTACGTGATAATGCTGATTCGGGTCGCGAATTTCAAAAACAATCGGAACATGCGGAAAAAACGTGGTCTGTCCCGATCGCTGGTAATAATCCGCTACATCAAACCGCACGCGGTACACTCCCGCCGAAACCGGTTTGTCCGCCGGAAGCCAATCGGTGATACGCCCGTCCGCGTTCGTCTCTCCCTCCGCGAGCTTCTGCCACTCCTTCGCCGCTGCATTCCACACCTGCAAGCGCACGTGCACGCCCGCCGCCGGTTTCCCCAGCGCAGTATCGAGCACGTGCGTCGTAATCGGACTTCTCATCGCACATTCCCTCTCTTATTTCTGGCGACGCGCATCCAGAATCTTCACAAACGAACGCCCGCGCAATTCCTCAATCGTCAGTCCCGTCGCCTGCGCTTCCTTCTCCGTGATCGCGCCGCAGTTGATCCCGCGCAAAAAGTAATTGAGCAAGCCCTGCCCCGTCGCCGCGTCATCAAACACATCGCCGATCAACGTCGCCTGTGCCGCCTTCTCCACAAACGTCTTCAGGCGCACCGACGCCGCCTCCAGCCCTTCAAGGAAGAATTTGTACACCGTCGCGTAGCGCACCGGGAACTGCGCCGGGTGCAGATCCCAACCTTGATAATAGCCCGTGTATAGCGAGTGCTGCACATGCTCGTGCATCAGCTTCCACGCGCGATGCACCACATCGCGATTCTCCTTCTTCTGCTTCGGCGACAGTTTCTTGCCCGGCGCCGCGCGATGCGGGCCGACCGGCATAATATTCGTCGCGCCGTCCGACAGCCAAATCCCCGTCCCCATCAGCGAAACGCGCTGCATCTCGCGCGCGAAATCGCACACCGGATGCGTCATGCTCTGATACGCCGCCGTAATGTTGTTCGACGCCGTGTAGTCATACACACCGAAATGCGCCCCGCGACAACGCCCCTCCGCTGCCTCGACAAAGTGCGACAGATTCGATGCGCCGTCCGGCCCGATGATGGACTGCGGCATCTCAACCATCAACTCGAGCAAAAGCGCCTTCTCCGGCAACCCCAGTTTTTTCTCCAGCGCCGCCAGCAAACGCGCCATCGCCCGAACCTGCTCCGCCAGTACCGGCTTCGGCAGCGTCACAATAAAGTTGTCCGGCAACACACCGCCCGTCTCCTTCACCAGTGCGGAAATGTAGAGATCCAGCGTGCGGATAGTGCGCGCCTTCAGCTCCTGCGAAAGCGGCTTGGTGCGAATCCCGATGAACGGAGGCAGCGTGCCCTCTTTCATCCCGCGCGCAGTTTCTTTGGCAGTAAATTCCGCGTGATAATCCTCTTCTGCATCCGGCCGGTTGCCATAGCCATCTTCAAAATCAATGCGGAAATCTTCCACCGGCTCGCGCTTCAACTTTTCGATCACGCGCGAATAGACCAGCTTGTTCAACTTCGCCGACCCCTTCCACCCCAGCGCCTTCGCAAACGTCGTAGCATCCGGCGCATTTTCCTCCATAATCCGCAGCGCCACCGCGCCCAGCTTTGACGCCGTGTCCGCCTTAAAAATCTGTGCGCCGCCATACAGCGTCTGAATCGGCTGCCGCGCGGGCGACTCGCCCGGAAACTGTTTATTGAAGCGCGCCAGCGCCTTCGACAAATCCGCATCAATCGAATTCAATTCATTCGCAGTCAACGTCATCTTCATTTCGCATCTCCCAGCACTTCCTCGTGGAAAAGTTTCCCCAATCGAATCTGCGTAATCTTTGCCTGCTCACCTGCTGCAATACGCAACTCATCGGCAGGGCGATTCCCCAACCGCTGCTCCAGCAATTCCAACATTTCCGGCGCGGTCTTCCCTGTTGCGCACACAATAAAGATATAGCCGAACTTCTCCTCGTACTCCGCGTTCCCGTTCGCCAGTCGCTGCAGGACATCCTCTCCTGCGCTCTGAACGCCCGATTGCTCACCCGACGCCCACTGACTCGTCGAAGCGAATCGCGTCCGCAAACTCGCCACATCGCCGATCTTCGGGTGATGCCGAAACGCCTCCAACACATCTGTGCGATCCATCCGCGCCCACAAATCGTCCGCCATCTTCATCACCGACTCGACCGTGTTGTATGGACGCCGCGCCGCCATCTGCGTCGCCCAGCGCCGCGCCCCGCAGCACCGCATCAAATCCTTCACCGCCTCATCGGTGCTCAACGCATTAAACTCAGCCAACTTCATAAAAGCGCCACCTCAAAAATGATCAACGCACAATCACCGAGTATCGCCCATTTTCCTCATTTGCACAATAAAAAGCGAAACGCCGCACGCGCCACCACGCAATCCCCCAAAACTTCCAACGCTTGGAAGTTCGCATCGAAACGACTTCCAACGATTGGAACTTTGACCTCGCGCCCCGAGTTCTGGATTCAGTCAAAACTCATCGTGCGCCGTCAATTCGCAACACAGCTATCGCCGGAATGGTCCCTGATTACGCGGTGTCACGTCCTGACTTCAAGTTGACACATTTATTGTTGTGTTCCCTGTTTGCTTCCTTCCCCCCGAGGGGGGAAGGAAAATTTTTCAGCCTGCTGCCGCGTACACCTCTGCAGGCTTCCGATATCCCAAGCTGGTGTGCGGACGACAATGGTTGTACAGATACTGCGCCTCCTCAAAAGCCGTCTGCGCTTCCAGTCCGGCATCAATCTGCTCCTGCGTTTTGAACCCGAGGGCGTTCGGCACATGCGCGAACACATTCGTACACGCCCAAAAGAGGAAAAATGAAAACGCTATTTTCTGAAACCAGCGGATCATTGTTTATCGCATTGGTGGAACGCCAGAAAACGGGTAAAAATAATTGCCATTTAATTCATCACTTTAGAAAGATTTTTGATTTAATTCTGCCAGTGTCTGGGTCTATTTCGCACCGGAAGGAAGAAAAGGTGTTTGCCTGAAGCGGAATCCGGGAACTGATCTTGTAATAGTAATCTTCACTATTGTCCCCATCAGGAAATTCGGCTTTCCACAACAGACTTCCTTTGTCCGAATAGCAAAATAGATTTCTACCTTTCGGTGATTCACGCATTTCTCGAATGTCGCGTATCGGACCTTTCAAATAAGCGTGCTGGTCCAATAGAGCAATAATTTTTCCATTGATTTCGAACGCCTCGCGTATGTGCCACGGTGTTTCTACTACTTGATCGCCAATCATCAACTTTGAACCTGTATATGAAATATTCATCTCAATGGAACTCCTTGACTAAAGTTTGCGTCGGGAATTTTTTCCAAAAGCTGAAACTGTTCAGCTCCACCTCTAAAGCGACCCCATTCAGGAACCGGAATTGCCCGTGATCGCTCAAGCATTGTCCCGCGTGGGACGAGAACTTCTTGGACGAAAGTTGCTTTATTGCCAGGAGGTAAGGCCAAGGCTTCTTGAGCCCATGCACTGCTGCGTGGTGGCACGGACGTTAGCCCGACTTTCGCTATTCGAGGCTAAATGAGTCGTATTTCCTATATTTTCGCTCACAGGTCTGCCCCACATTTTTTCTTCAGCTCTTCCAGATGCGGCGGAGGTTGTTCGGGCAGCGTCAGGTGGAGCTGATGCAAAAGTAGTTGCAGGTCTTTCTCCGGCTGGGTGTAGCGAGGCAGTACCAAATTGCGCCCGTCCGTGGTCGGTAGATGCACATCGATCATCTGCATCGTTTTGAATCTGTCGAAGATGGCGCGAGGCGTCAGCCCGGGAGCGTTGCCCTTGGCCTTCTGTTTGAGCGTGACGTGCAGACAGTACGCCAAAAAACTTACAAAGATGTGCGCCTCGATGCGTTCGTCTTTCTGGTGATAGATCGGGCGAATACTCAAGTCCTGTTTGATCTCTTTGAATGCCTGTTCGATTTCCGTCAGTACGATGTATTGTTTCCAAAGGTCTTCCGGCCGCCCGTCGGTAAGATTCGTGCGCAGCAGATACGTTCCCTCTCCACGTCGGGCCTGCCGCAACGCCTCCCGGTTGAGACGAAACTGAAAGGTCTCGGGGGAAACCGCCTGTCGAGCTTCCGGCAGTACTACCTCCACAAGATCCCAGGCCCTCCCGGCATCCTGCTTGGCTGCGCCGAGCTTCAGCAGCAACGCATCGCGTTTGAGGTTCTTCATCCCCTGTAGATGGCGCAAACGTTTCCAAAGTTTCTTGAGCGCGCGGCGTCGCATCGCTTGTTCTTTGTCGCGGCGGCTATTGCTTCGAGTCAGCGCATAGAGGTCTTCTCCATCGCGGGCGAGCTTAACGGAAATCCGGGATTGAACCTGTTGCCAAGGCTGATCGATGAGTTGTGCATCCAGTTGGTCAAGGCGTCCGCGCGGCGTACCCACCAGATAACTCGCGCCTTCCCGGCGCATCTGTTCAAGCGATGCTTCGGTCGGAATACCCCGATCCATGATCCACAGCCGGTTCTTCTTCCCATACTGCGCCTCAATCTTCCGCAGAAAGTCCGGCAAGGTAGTCTTGTCCGAGGTGTTGCCCGGCATCACCTCGTAGGCAACAGGAAA
>JBDHQM010000023.1:0-40939 GCA_039807095.1 Kiritimatiellia bacterium | reverse complement strand
GTCGGACTTCAATGCAAGGCAATGATGGTATCCGCCCGATACATCCACCACATCCGTCAGGTTCGTCGGCACATTACTCTGCCCGTCTCGATTATCCCCCCAAACAACAACCCTCGGCGCGCCCCACACATACCCTCCTGCGCCGCCAGTGCCTGTAAGTGTCGCGCTATAAGCCGATCCTATCACGCCGGGCGCCAGATTCGTCGTCGCAATCACCGGCGACAGGGGCTTCACGCTCACCACCCAAACCACCCTCGTTGAACCGGGCCAAAGGCCATCCGCCACCTCGACTGCTACCGTGTGTATGCCGATGTCGCTCGCGTGCAGGTCATTCGTGAAGCCCGCCGTGTCGCCTCCCACCGAAACCCCGTCCCACGTCCATGCATACGACAGCGTCCCGCCATTCAGAGTTGACGCGGCGACCCCAAAAATGACGCTCTCGTTTTCGCTACGCGTAATCCTCTCTCGTGCCGGTGATTTTGTCGTGATTTCGGGTGCCCCATATATTTGGAGTTCAAACCGCTCATACACCACATTCCCATCGCTGTCCCGCAGCCAGATCGTGATCGGGAACGTGCCCGCCTCCGTCGGCGTTCCGCTGATCTCGCCGTCCGGCGAAATCGTCAGCCCCGCAGGCAAATCGCCCTGCAACGCAATCGCCATATTGAAGAATGCGCCCGCGGCAATACGAACGACATTCGACAGCCCCGAGGGAATCGTATTCTGCTGAAAAGTATTATTGCCCCACGAAGTCACCGTGCCATCCGCCCTCAGCGCCAGGCCATGAAACGATCCGGCAGACACCGCCACGATATCGGATAGACTCGGCAACGCGCTGATCTGGCCGTAAAAATTATCTCCCCATCCGCGAACGGTGCGATCAGACAGCAGCGCCAGAGAAAAAGAGGCTCCCGCAGAAACCTTGGTCACGTCCTCCAAATCCGGTGGAACGTTGGTTTCTCCAGACCAGCCTTTGCCCCACGCCGTCACCGTGCCATCCGATTTCAGCGCCACGGCAAACTCGTAGCTCGCAGAAATCGCCGTCACATTCGACAGTCCACCCGGCAGTGTCGGTGCATCGCTCCATGCCTCGACCGTTCCGTCCGATATCAGCGCAAGTCCATACGCCGCACCGGCCGAAACAGCAGAGACATTCGCAAATTGTTCTGCGCCTGCATTACCCCAACCCGCAATCGTGCCGTCCGACTGCAAGGCAAGGTTGTGCGCATAGCCGGCGGAAATTTGTGTCACGTTCGATAGCCCGCCCGGAACGGTTAACTGTCCAGAGCCATTGTCTCCCCATGCCGCGACAGTGCCGTCGGACTTCAATGCAAGGCAATGATGGTATCCGCCCGATACATCCACCACATCCGTCAGGTTCGTCGGCACATTACCCTGTCCGTTTCTATTATCCCCCCAAACAACAACCCTCGGCGCGCCCCACACATACGTTCCCGATCCATACAGCGCTTGCAGCGTCACACTATAAGCATAGCCATTAGTCGCAACGGGCAGCGTCTTCGGCATGATTTTCAGATCGAGTCGGAGAAGGATGACGGCTTCCTTCTGAATATTGTAGGCGGCCAGAGTTTGCTGGCTCTCCAATTCCACGCCATTGAAGAACAGGCGCTGGTCCTCAGGCGGGATTCCCTTTTCCGTCTCAATCTGATCTTGAACGACGGCAACCGTGTCGTTCCCCTCAACCTCGAACACATTTGTCCATTGCCCGGGAAGCTCAACAAATATCTGCATCGCAAACGCCGCATGCGCCCATGCCAACGCCGCCACCATCCATACCGCAAGTCGCCGTTTCACCGGTCAACTCTTCTTCGACGTGCGGCGCATGGCCATTCCGGTCATGGCGACGCCCAACAAAATAAGACCGGCTGTCCCCGGCTCCGGCACCGCTTGATAGTTGAAATCCGAGACCCCGAACGACACCCGCGCGGTTCCTTCATATTCATCGGCGTTCGGGTCCAGGAACTCCAAATTGGCATAACCGTTACTCCCCCCGCCTGTCGGGAAAATATCCATCAGCGGTTGCCCCACGTACGAAACGGTCGTAAAAGGGATATCAAACCGCAGGGAAATACTATGCACGGGGCCTCTAGCCAACACAGTCTGGAACCCCCCCATCATATCAAACCACGTGTACTCCACCTCATCGCCCCCAGAGAGATCTGCACCCAAGTTGAACCCGGAATAAGTATCGAGAGGTATATCCGTGGTGATGTACCGATTTCCACCCCAATCGAGGGTGACTCCCGATGGGTTATAGCTTCCGGCATTCCCCGCGTGCGCAGTCAGCGAAGCCGAGATAATCGCATTTTCAAAAATGCCACCGTAGCCGCGTCCATGGTCCAACAAAATCGTCGCTACAGCGCTTCCATCAATGCCAAGGGTCAAATCGAACTGGTCCCCGATGGCGATAAACGACGGATTCACGCCGCCCATCATTCCGCCAAAATCGCCAATATCATTCACGGTCAGCGTTGTGGTGAGATATCCCGCAAGATCACCCCGAACCACACTCCCCGTTGCAAACAAGACCGACACAATTCCGACAATTGCACAGAACTTTTTCACGAGCCTTCTCCTCCATGCGGCACTAGCACGACGCTAGTAAAATAATCCTCTCATTCACTTGGTGGAATCATTTCGGCCGCATCTCGACCCCTACTTTGGTAGGGGGTCACTCGATTTTGTAACGTTCACGTTCCCGCACCATTCGTCCCACCCGTCCCCCTTGTCCCATGCCCCCCCCCCTCCCTCAAATCATCCCTGCAGGGGTGCGGCGATGGTGGATGCCGATCGGAGATCGGCGCCCGGTGTGTCGAGGGGCGGACGCGTCAATTCGATCGCGCGCAAGGCGGCGGCATGCCGGTTTCCGACCCCAAGCTTGTCGAAGATGGAGGAGACATGGCCCTTCACCGTTTGCACGCAGATGCCCTGGATGATGCTGATTTCCGGATTCGATTTTCCCGCCACAAGCAGCGAGAGAACCGCGGTTTCTTTCTGCGTCAGCCCCGCGCGAAAAAGCGCTGACGGGTCAGTCAGCGCACGCTCCGGCGTTGAGAGCGCCTGAGCAAGAAGACGGGCGTTGGCAAAATGCGGCTGAAGCAGAGCCATGCGCTCGCGGTGCTGCGCACAGTAGGTTGTGCCATCGCGCCGCTCGAGTCCCAAAAAGAAAACCGTGTCGTCCGTAGTCGGCAACAGCATGGCGGCGTGATCCGAGATGCCGGCGACTTTGAATCCCTCGAGATATATCGCAGAAGAATAGAATTCCTCATCGCTCAAAAAGTCGCCGCGCAAAAACGGCTTTCCCCCATTGACGCTGGGATCACAGTTGAAACAGGGATATTTCGCCATGTGTCGCCCAAACCCCTCCAAAGCGGGCGCCATTTCAGGAAAATAAGGGTCGAACTCTACGTCGAGCTTGCGCGTGCGCGGATTGAACGTCACCAGCGAAAGCTGATGGCAACCAACGTTGCGTTGGAGAATAGCGCCCGCACGTGTGACGAAAGACAACAGGTTGAGACTCGGCGCAAATAGCTCCGCCGCTATTTCCTGAAAATCAATATACGCGGACATCAAGCAATCCCGAGGCACCCCGCCACTCACGGACAGAATTAAGATACAAGATGCGGCAGGCACGCGCAACCCGGTTGCCGCCCCGGTGCAGAATAATTTTGCGGCAGCACACCATCTTCTGACGCTACAACCGACAACCCGTCCCCCTGATAATCCGCCGTCGCCCACGCCCCGCGACTCAAAAAAAGATCAGTCCGATCCGTCCAATCCGTTAGATCAACCCCACCCATCAACTTCCTCGGACCTTTGCGCCTTGGCGCCTTCTGTTAAAAAATCCGAAATTCGACATCCGCAATTCGAAATTAATTTCAATCCAGCTTCTTATAAAGCCGATAAAACTTCTGCGTCTCCCAATTCGCTGGCGTAATCGTCCAATATTTGTTTGTCCCATCATCGCTCGGCGATCCAAAAAAACCGGTCCAAGTCTGCTGCGTCGCCAGATTTGCGGTTTGTTGCAAAACATAGTTCGACGACCCTGCACTCGGCCACGACACAATCAAATTTCCTCCCGAAGGACGTATGCTCAAATCCAAAAACGGAAGTTCCTCCGCATAGAGTTTTGCTAACGCAAAATTTGCCGAGATTTTTCCGCCTGCCGTTCCAAAATGACCGCCGATATAGAGCTTCTCGTCCCCAAGCGCCAGAGCGTAGCCAGAGCCAAATCCCGGCCCCAAACCTGAGCCCAGACCGGACCATGTGTCACTACCAGGCTCCCAAACAGCATGTCCCCAAAATCCGCCCGGCCAGACATTAAGATTCTGCCCTGTTACGTAAAGATTCCCATCTTCGTCCAAAACCATGGCGTTCACCGTTCCGGATATTCCGTTCGACCCCAAGGGGCTCCACACACTCCCATCCCAACGCGCTACGTTACGAATTTCTTTGCCATCCACGCTACTGAAACTTCCGCCGATAAAGAGGTCGCTCCCTTTCTTGGCCAAAGAGCGAACGGTGCCGCTCGCTCCTCCTCCATAAGCCGTCCACGACGATCCATCCCAGCTCGCGATGGATCGGGCAGATGTTGAAGCACCCACATTCGTAAAATTCCCGCCGACATAAAGAACGCCGTTTGTATAAAGAAGAGCAAAAACACTGGAACCAAGCTGATCAATACCTCCGCCCACCGTGCTCCATGTAGAACCATCCCACAATGCCAGCTGTTTCACATAACCCTGGCCAATTGCACTGAGAAAGTGCCCGCCTACATACACATTAGAACTGGCAGGGTCCGGGACAATGGCCTCTACAGAAGCGTTCAAACCACGGTGCAATGCTTTCCATTCTGTTCCATTCCAAGCCGCGATGCGCTCAGCATTGGTATTACCACCAACCTCAAAAAAATTACCACCCACATACAGCAATCCGCTCTGAGGCTGTATAGCCAGCGCCGAGACATCGCCGTCTGCGCCACTCCCGAGTGCACTCCAATGCGTGCCATCCCACTTGGCAACACGGTGTGCCGACAGTCCTCCCACATAGGTAAAATCTCCGCCGATATAAACATTGGTTCCATCGAGAGCAATGGCCACAACACCACCATTCACTCCCGCAAAATCGAGATAACTTCCAAACCAGTGTAATCCATCCCAGCGCGCTATATTTCTCGCCGGAAAACCACCGGCATTGGTGAAAATGCCACCGACAAAAAGAGCACCGTTCTTGAATGCCATCGCCCCCACGCTGGGCGGGAGAAAAGCTGTACCTGCAGCTCCGCCTCCAACCGGTTTCCACGAATTTTGTGCCCACTCAGCAATATTGGTTGTCGCAACACCGCCGGCAGAAGTGAATTCCCCGCCGACGAAAAGGGAACCCGTATGCTCACGCGCCAAAAGAGTCCGAACCACTGCGCCCGAACTCAACCCCGACCCGACGGCAACCCAACCACTGCCTGTCCAGCGGGCAAGGCCATAAATATTAGAGCCACCCGAACTCGTGAAAGATCCACCCGCGTAGAGCGATGCAGTTCGCGATAGCGATAAAACATCGCCACCCGACAGCCCGGCGGAATATCCGTTCCAACTCGATCCACTCCAAAACGCAATGCGCGAGGCAGGGCTCCCTCCCGCATTGTTAAACGCGCCGCCCACCGTAACACCGCCCCCAGCACCGGCAAGCAGGGCATGCACCCGATTGTCCACTCCCGATCCGAGCGCATTCCAAGTGCTCCCATCCCAACGCGCGACATAATTCGCAGGCATACTCCCCGCACTCGTGAAGTTGCCACCCGCGTAGAGTTCCGAATCGCTTGCCGATAGTGCGGCAACGGAACCATTTATGCCTGATTTCAACGGGCTCCAGCTCGCTCCATTCCACCGCGCAATAGCTTTGCCATTGGTATCGCTCCCCGCCGATGTGAACTGCCCTCCGACGTACAACGCATCTTTCCACACCAACAACGAAGAGACCGGAGCATTCACGCCCGTTCCGAGCGCCTGCCAGTTGCCATCCCGCCAGCGCGCGAGATACGACACATTGTTGTCTTTACCCTCATTTTGAAACCAACCACCAATGTAAAGTTCATCGCGAAACACTGTCATGGCCCGAATTTCGTCAGACACACCCATCGGTAACGCTTCGGGCTGCTCCCAGCGCACCCCGCTCCATTTGGCAATAAACTTCACATCAAGGCCATTAACCTTGAAGAACTCTCCTCCCGCAAAGAGATCATCCCCATAAAAAGCTATACTCGTTGCATGGGCGTCACCGCTTCCTATCGCTTGCCATGCCGACCCGTCCCACCGGGCAACAATAACGGAGGTCGTACCGACACTAAACTTACCTGCGGCAAAGATATCTCCGTTGCGAGAGGTCAACGCCTTAATGACGCCCGTTCCATTCAGTCCGACAGAATGCCACGCACTCCCATCCCACCGGACAAGCGGCCCAGCCACGCTCCCTCCCGCTTCCGAAAAATAACCTCCCACATAAAGGGAATCCGGCTCCTCGAAAAGAAGGGTAGAGCCACGCTCGTCCAACCCACCCCCCATGTCATTCCAGGAACTTCCGTCCCAGCGAGCCACCTTAGAAACAGCACTCGATCCCGCATGATTAAAAGAACCTGCAGCATATAACTCATTCGATCGCCCCGGTGGCGCACACAGAGCATAAACAGTATTATCAAATCCGGCCCCCACCGGATGCCAGTTCGCGCCATCCCAACGGGCAATATTTGTAATCGCAATATGATCCACCTCGGTGAAGTCTCCTCCGACATAGAGATCATTTCCCTGTACCGCCAACGCACGTACATAAGGCACACCAGATGCAGCCTTAGTCATCCCATCCTTCAGCCCATGCCAACGCTGTCCGTCCCATCGCGCAACTCTTCGCATCATATTCGTCCCTGAACTACCCGTAAACGCCCCACCTACATAGAGGTTGGTCGGTCCAGCAGACGCGAAGGCAAGAACATCAAGATCGAGCCCATCCCCCAAGGCCTGCCACGACGTGCCATTCCACATCGCAACATTCCTCGCTATGACCCCGCCAATAGACCTAAAAATACCACCTACATACAAATGGCCATCGTCTCCGGCATGCACCGCATAAACATAGAGCGATGCACCCGAATGGCCGCCGATCCCAATCCAATTATCATCACTGAACGTCGGATCAATCCGCACCGGATAGACGGCGTCGGTATCATCCACCACCACCGCCATCTCGAATGTCGAATTTCGGACTTCGAATTTCGAATTTCCTCTGGGGACCGCGTGCGCCTCCCTCATCACGGCGTAGTTCGAGTCTTCTTCTCCGGGGAGCGCACGCGCCTCCTCCGTCACGGCGTAGTTCGAGTCTTCGTCTTCGGGGAGCGCACGCGCCTCGCGTGCTTGCCGCGGCGCCCTCGCCGCGGAATTTTCTCCAACCTCAATCCTCGCCGCCAACTCCCTCCCCTCCGCATCCGTCACACGCAATCGCGAATACGAAAGTTTCCGCCCCGATTCGTTTAGAATGAGCTGCGCGCCATCTCCGGCACCTCGTACCTGTGCACCATCCACGGACAATCCCACGCGCAACCCGTCCGCGCCAACGGGCTTCGTCAGCACCACAAAATCCTGACGCACGCCATCAATACTCGTCGAATACTCTTCAACCAACCCATCGCGCAAAAACTGAACGACGCCCCCGTTTACCGCCACGCGTCCCGTTGCAGGAAGCATCATGCCATTCACATCCCGCGCTACCACGCGAAACCTGTCGCGCGTTTCATCCGATGCTGTACTCGTCAGCCACAGTCCTTCCGGCGTCGCCTCTCCCTCCAACCGCTGAAACACACATTTCAGTATCGCGCCATCGCCCGATGCCCCAACGGACAACCCGTCCCCCTGATAATCCGCCGTCGCCCGCGCCCCAATCTCACTCCACGGAATCGCCGACGACGACGCCTCCTCCGCCTTCGCAAACCCAATCCCCGTTAGCCCGGCTACAACTACGGCAAGTACAAAACGACGCACCACGGCACACCTCCGATTCTCCATCCTGCATAAGCCTGCTCAATCCCCCTCCCGCCGTCAACCCCCTATCCCTCTCTCGTCACATCTCTCGGCCGCCTCACAGTTCCTGACTGAGAATCCATGGCGCCATGCAACTCGGAAATATCCCCCGCTCAGGCTTACGGCGCAACCAAACGGAAGAATTGCCGCGATTTGTCCATCGTGTGGGTGTACGGACTCGTTGCATCCGGGATATCCGTATACGTCCCGGCAACTTCGTCAGCACTCTGCAGCAACGCATCCGCTTCGTCCCAACTTAGGACCAAAGTATTTCCCACACTCACTCCTGCCAGAGGAACGGGTACGACACCGAACATCGCGCGGGCCAGATAGGCCGACACCTTGCCGCCCGCCATCGTGAAGTTTCCGCCTACGAACAGCGAGTCGCCCACCGCAACCGACGCGTTCGCGTAACGATTAAGCCCTGAAGCCAGCGCAATCCATTGAGTGCCATCCCACTTCGCGACATAATTCACCATATTCGTTCCCGAATATTTGAAGCCGCCAACGGCGTAAACATCGCCATCCACGATCTCGACGCTACGTGCGATCGAATCAAACCCTTCACCCATAGCATTCCATCGGCTGCCGTCCCATTTTCCGACATTCTTTAAAACATTGGTTCCGGACGAGTAAAACGAGCCGACAGCATAGAGCGCATCGTCCGTGGCCTTGAGGCCGTACACAACCGAGTTAACCCCATCACCCAACGCGCTCCACGAGCTGCCATTCCATTTCGCAACACGATTTGCCGAAACACCACCGGCTGTAGTGAACATACCTCCGGCATAGAGGTCCGTGCCCCTCACGGCCAGTGCAGATACATAAAAATCCATCCCGCTGCCCAGCGCGTGCCATGACGCCCCATCCCAGCGCGCAATATTATTGACCGTCGTAGCCCCGATTTTCGCGAAGTTGCCGCCCACAAATACATCGCTGCCGGAAACGACAATCGCATACACAGACCCGCTTACCGCGTCGCCCATTGCGCTCCAACTACTGCCGTCCCATCTCACAAGATTACGAACCATGCCGGCGTTTACATTGGTGAAGCTTCCGCCGACATATACGTTGGAACCGGACACAGCGATGGCGCTGACCGCAGCAACCACAGGCAGGCCATCACCCAGAGCACTCCAGGTCTTCGTTGCGGCATTCCATTTCGCGATATGATTCACACGAATATCGTTCACATTCAGAAAGGCGCCGCCCACATAAAGATCGTCACTCGAAGCCGCAAGCGCAGTGACCGGGTCTTCCAACCCTGCCGGCTGAAGCGATACCCACTCGCCGCCCTCCAGTTTCTTGAGGTACATAAGAGGATCGTACGTCCCCGGCCGGACATCGCCGGCGGCATACAATGTCCCGTCTGCTGACGCCAACATGGTCGGCGGATACGTCAAACCCGCACCCAATGCGCTCCATCCGCTCTTATTCCAGCGCGCAATATTTTCAACCGCGACGCCACCCGCGTTTGTAAACGAACCTCCGACGTACAAATTGGTCCCCTCTACCCACAAGGCCTTTGCATTTGCACCCGCGACGCCCGTTGTACCCGGAGCGCGCCAATCCGTTCCGTCCCATGCCGCGATATTGCGCGCCGGTGCTCCACCGGCAGCGGTAAAAGACCCGGCCACATACAACGCATCTTCCATCGCCTCCATAGCATAAACTGTACTAAACGCACCGGTAACCCCCACGACAACGCCTGTACCGACTGCATCCCATCCGGACCCTCCCCATTTTGCAACACTGTTCACGCGCTTGGTATCTGCCGTACTGAAGCTCCCTCCGACATAAATATCGCCGTTAAAAAGCGCCATGGCATAAATGGTTCCACTCCCGCCAAGCTTTATATTCATACTGCTCCACGCACTGCCGTCCCATTTCGCAACGTTCGTCGTGGCAACATCGCCAGCCGTAGTAAACGATCCCGCGGCATACACCGTGCTCCCCGTCGCGGCGAGCGCCCGAACTGTCTGAGAATATTGGCCCCGAATGCCTGCCCCCAACGGATGCCACGCGGTGCCATCCCAGCGGGCGATGCTGTTTGCCGGCACATCATCAACAGTCGTAAAATTGCCGCCCATATAGACGTTGCTGCCCGACACGGCCAATGCAAACACTTCGGAAAATCCGTTCGTGTTATAAACACCGGTTCCTAATGAATCCCACCCTGTCCCATCCCACTTCGCGATGTTTACCGCAGCAATATCCCCAATCCACTGAAATCGGCCGCCCAGATACAACGCTCCGGAATCATCCACCGCGGCCGCATTGATAGTGATGTAATACATATCAATCGCGACACCATTGATCGCCCCCATGCTGATCCAGCGCTCATCACTGAACGTCGGATCAATCCGTACCGGATACACCGCGTCACGATCATCTACCACCACCGCCATCTCAAATGTCGAATTGCGGATTTCGGATTTCGAATTTACTCCGGGGAGCGCACGCGCCTCCCCCGTCACGGCGTAGTTCGAGTCTTCTTCTCCGGGGAGCGCACGCGCCTCCTCCGTCACGGCGTAGTTCGAGTCCCGACCTCCAAGAGTCGGGACGTGGACGAAGCCGGAGCGTGCTGGCCGCGGCGCCCCCGCCGCGGAACTCCCTCCAACCTCAATCCTCGCCGCCAACTCCCTCCCCTCCGCATCCGTCACACGCAATCGCGAATACGAAAGTTTCCGCCCCGATTCGTTTAGAATGAGCTGCGCGCCATCTCCGGCACCTCGTACCTGTGCACCATCCACGGACAATCCCACGCGCAACCCGTCCGCGCCAACGGGCTTCGTCAGCACCACAAAATCCTGACGCACGCCATCAATACTCGTCGAATACTCTTCAACCAGCCCTGCACGCAAAAACTGAACGACACCCTCGTTCACCGACACGCTTCCCGTTGCAGGAAGCATCGCGCCATTCACATCCCGCGCCACCACGCGAAACCGATCCCGCGTTTCATCCGACGCCGTACTCGTCAGCCACAACCCTTCCGGCGTCGCTTCGCCTTCAAGCCGCTGAAACACGCACTTCAGCAACGCGCCATTATCCGACGCCACAACCGCCAGGCCGTCCCCCTGATAATCCGCTGTCGCCCGCGCCCCGATCTCGCTCCAAGGAATTGCCGAGCCCGTTGATGGCGATTCGGCTGACGAAGAAACGATGGACGACAAAATGGCGGTCCAAATTGACGCAACACACACAAAACGCTTCAGCGTGTTCATGTTCGCACTCCTCCCTACGTAGAAACGCCAATCCAGAAGCACACGCTTCAGCGGCACCCTCGCGGCTATTATGATAAAAATCTCCGCTTTCGGTCAACTTCAAACACTCACAGCCGGGCTAGAGAACAGTCGCGATTGCGATCAGGATTGCGACCGGAATATGCCCATCAATTTTAAATATCCGGGCGCTGTTGGAATGTTTTAAGAGGTATTCCCCGTCATATTTGAACAATCGCTCGCTATTCGAAGCCTTCATCACGTAGGTGCCGTCCCATTTGATCACTCGCGAACTGTTTGCCGCGCGCATGAGATACTCGCCATCCCACTTGAAGAGGCGCTGGCTGTTGGAGGCGAGCATGATGTACTGGCCGTCGAACTTGTAGAGACGCTGACCATTTGACGCATTCATCAAATACTGGCCATCCCATTTATAAAGTCGCCCACTATTGGATGCCTTCAGGATGTAGGAATCAGCCGATGCCGACGAAAAAGCACCCAGCAGGGCGAACACAACCGACAGAATAAATACACCTCTCATGACACGTCCCTCTCTCGCCTAAAAACAGCATAATCATGCCGCACCCGGCTGACAAAATGATTCCATCCCGCAATTCATACCCACTGAGGGCCGCATACCTCTCCGCCTGAAGGCGCGGCTTCAGGGAGCGGAGTGACAAAAAAGCCCGCTAGTCGTGCAGCCGATAGAACTCGCGCGCTTTGCCCGGTTTATTTGTCGTGAACGGAGAGACCGCACCCGACACATCGCTGTACGGCCCCGTCACTTCTGGCGCGACCTGCAGGATACCGGACGGTTCATCCCACTCCAGCACGAGATTGTTCCCCTGCATGAAACCCGTGAGATAAAGTTCGAGCGGAATATAGGCGCGCGCGATATGCGCGAACGGCTGTCCGCCGGCCTTCGTAAAATCGCCACCAACAAACACGCTTCGGCCGGATGACGCCAAAGCCAGTGCGCGATCATCCAGACCGGAACCCAATGCGCTCCAGCCCTGCCCGTTCCAACGTGCAATAAAACTCGCGGGCTGCCGCCCTGCCATTGTGAAGTCACCTCCGGCAACCACGTCTTTCCCCGCAAATGCTAATGCCCGCACCGGCGCATTCAATCCATCCCCCAGCGTATGCCATGCGCCACCATCCCAGCGCGCGATGCGATTCGCAGTCATACCGTCAGCGGAAATAAAATCTCCACCAACAAAGACTTCATTGCTGCGCGCAATCACCGCAAAGACAGAACTGTTGACGCCTGTCCCCAAAGCGCTCCACACGCTGCCGTCCCATTTGGCGATGCGATTCAATACCGGCGTAGGCGACCCGGCTACGGTGATAAACTTGCCGCCCGCATACACGACATCTCCCGCTGTAATAGCGACGGTGTACACAGCATCGTCAAATCCGGGCAGCATTTTTGCCCAGCTACTTCCATCCCAGCGCGCGATATAATTCATGGCGCCAATTTGATCCATTGTGGTGAAACGACCTCCGGCAATAAGCCAATTGTCCGACGCTGCCAACGCATCCACCGCGGCATTCGCTCCACTGCCCATCGCCTGCCACACATTGCCGTCCCAGCGCGCGATATAATTCACCGGTAGCGCGCCCGACATGTTGAACAGCCCCCCCGCATAGAGGTCGCCCTGGAATATCGCCAACGCGAGCGCCGGGGCATTGAACCCGTCGGCCATCGCCGCCCAATTCGTGCCCGTCCACTGCGCAACGCGTTTTGCAGTTACACTCCCGACGCGCGTGAAGTCGCCGCCGATATAAACGGCGCCGTTGCCTAATGCGACCGATTTGACCGCGGCATCCGCACCGCCACCCGCCACGATCCAGTCATCCATGCCCAGCTTTGCAGCGCGCTTCGCCGATGCCTGACCGATTCGCTCAAAATCGCCGCCCGCATACACTGTATTCTCCGCAGCATGCAGCGCATATACTCCGCCGTTGGCGTTCCCCTTCGCAGCCGCCCAATTCCGGCCATCCCACCGCACAATGTTCTTCGCGCCATAGAGCCCGTTCACACTGAAATCGCCTCCGACGTAGAGCGCATGCTCACTCGCCGCCAGAACGAACACACCGCCCAGTGCCGATATCAAATCACTCGGAAATCCCACAGCTTTCCACGTCGAACCATCCCACTGGACCAAGAAATTTGCAGGGGCCCCGTTGCTCGCTTTGAACTCACCACCCGCATACAAGTTGCCCTGCCACATCTGCAGCGCGTGCACAGGCCCGCCTTTCACACCCTTATCCAACGCATGCCACGCCGCGCCGTCCCACAGCGCAACGTTTGTTGCCGCATTTCCGCCCGCAGCGGTGAAAGACCCGCCGACATAGAGATCGGATCCCGCAGCCAGCAGCGCATACACCATCGCTACGTCATACCCGCCACTGATACCCGTCACTCCGCCGCCCAGCGCGTGCCATGCCGTTCCATCCCATCTCGCAATACGCCGAACACCTACGCCGCCGATATTCGTAAACGTGCCGCCGGCATAGAGATCAGATCCAACAGCCTTCAGCGCCCACACCTGGCCGCCGCCCTGAACGCCGCCATTTAGCGACGCCCATCCAAAACTCTGCCGCCATGCGGCAATTCCGGGGCTCCAACTCCCACCAGCCTGATCAAAGGCGCCGCCGACATACAGCACATCGCCCACCGTCTCCAGCGCTGTGACGTCTCCGTTCACGCCGCTTCCCAGTGCATTCCAGTACTGCCCATCCCAGCGCGCGAGATATTTATACGACGCACTGCCGCCAATGCTCGTGAATCCCCCGCCAATCACCACATCGTTTCCATAAACCGCGATCGCCTCCACCGCTCCATTGTCCGGGCCGACGCTGCTCAACGCGCGCCAGTGATTCCCGCCCCACTTCGATAGCGTCGGAGCGTCCTCTCCGGACAAGCTTCCCGCATATACCTCCCCGTCAAAAACTGCCAACGCAGTCGCCGCCCATCTCGGACCGGCTCCCATCGAATGCCACGCCACGCCATCCCAATGCGCTGTTGCGCGCGCAGCCTTCCCACCCGCCGACTCAAACGCACCGCCGACATACACATCACTTCCCGCCGCCGCAATCGCCTGCACCCGCCCGTCAACACCATCCCCGAGATTCCACCAACCCGCGCCGTCCCACCGCGCAATGTTGTGCATCTCTGCGCTATCCACTGCATTGAACTCACCACCAACATAGAGATTCGTTCCGCCCGTCAAACCAAGCGCATACACCGCACCCGCCACGCCACCCTTCAAATTGGTCCAACTGGAACCATTCCACTTCGCAATACCCACCGTCTTCGCGACGCCCGCCATATTCGTGAACGCACCGCCCGCATAGACCGTCGCCCCCGTGGCAACGAGACTCAGAACTCCACCGGAGCCCACCACCCCGCCCCCCATCGTGCTCCAGCTCCCCCCATCCCATCGAGCAATGCCAAACACCGCCGTCCCGCCCGCGTTCGTGAAGTATCCTCCGACATACACACTTCCCGCCGACGCCGCCACCGCATACGCAATGCCACCCGTCACCCCGCCGCCAACTTCGCTCCAGCTTGTACCATTCCACTTCGCGATCCGCCGCGCAGCACTTCCCCCCGCCTGCGTGAAATCACCCGCTGCATACAGCGCCCCACCGTCAAACGCCAGCGAGCGAACCAGATTGTTCATCCCTCCATCCAAATCCGACCAACTCGCGCCATCCCACTTCGCAACGCGGTTAAACAGTTTGTCCCCTATCGTTGTAAAAGAACCGCCGATATACAGCGCATCCTCCGCCACAACGGCCGCATACACCGTGTTCGTAATTTGAGCTGCAGACACCCACCCCTCAATCCCCCACGACGCGAGATTGCGAGCGCGTCGCGCACCGGCAACCGTAAAAGAGCCGCCCACCCAAAGTTGATCGCCCGCCACCGCCAACGCCGAGACAGAAGAAGGATTACTTCCACTACTGACTCCCCCTCCAATCTCCTCCCACACGTCGCCATCCCACCGGGCGATGTACCGCGCCGCGTCACTGCCGGAGTGCGTGAACCGGCCTCCCGCATACAGGACACCGTTGTGCGAAACCAGAGCCCCAACATACGCGCGGATGGCACCGCTATTCGTCAACCCCTCTCCAACGGCGCTCCATCCCGAGCCGTTCCACACCGCCACACCCACTGTTTTCGCCACACCCGACACGCTCCGAAAAGCCCCGCCGATAAAAAGATTCGTGCCGTGAAACGTGATGGTAGACGCATAATCGCCCAGCGCCGGATCACCCGTCACAAAATCAACGCCGTCGCCCAGCGCCAGCCAATTCGACCCATCCCACTTCGCAACACCGGATACCGTCGTCCCGCCCAGATTTGTAAAACTTCCCACGACATAAAAAACATTCGTAGACGCAAACGCCACGCCATACACGCCTCCGCCACCGCGCACACCCCCACCCACCGACACCCAGTTCGTCCCGTTCCATTTGGCGAACCCCTTGGTGTTCGTCACCCCCGCGACGCCATTGAAGTTACCGCCGACAAACAACTGATCACCCGTCGGAACCGCCAACAACGTCACATTGCCAAACCCCTCAAGCGTGGCACCACCCAACGAACTCCACGCAGACCCGTCCCATCTCGCCACACGATCCGCGGCAACCCCGCCCATTTTTTTGAAAGTACCTCCCGCATAGACGAAGTTTTCCGAAACCGCGATCGCGGCGATGTTATCGAGCGCATTCGTCACACCCGAACCCAACGCCCGCCAGCCGAGCCCGTCCCACATCGCAATCCTGTTCGCCTCCACATCCCCCACGCGCGTGAATTCACCGCCCACATACACACGCCCCTTCCGGTCCGCCGCAATCGCATACACACGACCATTGGCCCCGATATCGCCACTGAACCCCGACCAATTCGCATCACTGAACGTCGGGTCAATCCGCACCGGATACACCGCGTTCGCATCGTCAACGACCACCGCCATGTCGAATTGCGAATCTCGAATTTCGGATTTCGAATTTATTCCGGAGAGCGCACGCGCCTCCTCCGTCACGGCGTAGTTCGAGTCTTCTTCTCCGGGGAGCGCACGCGCCTCGCGTGCTGGCCGCGGCGCCCTCGCCGCGAAACTTTCTCCGACCTCAAGCCTCGCCGACAGTTCCTTCCCCTCCGCATCCGTTACGCGCAAACGCGAATACGAAAGCTTCCTCCCCGACTCGTTCAAAATAATCTGCGCACCGTCTCCCGCACCCAGTACCGTTGCGCCATCCACCTTCAACCCTACGCGCAACCCATCCGCGCTTTGGGGTTTCTCCAGCACCACAAAATCCTGGCGCACTCCATCAATGCTCGTCGAATACTCCTCCACCAACCCCGCGCGCAAAAACTGAACGACCCCGTCATGCACCGATACGCTTCCCGTTGCAGGAAGCGCTGCGCCATTCACATCCCGCGCCACCACGCGGAACCGGTCTCGCGATTCATCCGACGCCGTACTCGTCAGCCACAACCCTTCCGGTGTCGCCTCCCCCTCCAGTCGCTGAAACACGCACTTCAGAATCGCGCCATCGTCCGACGTCACAACGGACAGCCCGTCCCCCTGATAATCTGCCGTCGCTCGTGCCCCGATCTCACTCCAGGGGATCGCCGACGACGACGCCTCCTCCGCAAATCCCAACCGACTCAAACCCAACAGCAACCCGAGAACAACAACCATCACGCGCGAAAAAACCATTTTGAGTCTTCTCCACACTACGGATTCACACTTCGCGGCACTCGCCCAGACAAGCAGCCTCTACGGTTCATTGTCGTTAATCTTGCCGGCGTCCGTCAACCCCCTATCCCCTTTCCCCCGCCTGATCGGTTGACGCGTCGCCGAGCTGTGGAGTTGATCAGACTCCCTACTCTCGACTCGCGATCGCTATCGCGACTCGAAACAAAACAAATGTCGCCCGACCAGTCCGATTCGTCTACTCCGCCAGATCAACCTACCGCACCGCCAACCCAGCTCTCCTATCGCCCCAACAACTCACACGCCCCAGCGTAGTTCGAGTCGTCGAGGACGAAGCCGGCGGATCAATCAAATCGCGCGACGAAGGAGCGCGGTCTACAGTCTACAGTCTACGGTCTACGGATGAATCACCACGGCATCACATAATTCCCGCTGCCATCAAACGCGCCGGTAACGTTGCCTGAAACCAGCGGATTCAACGTTTCAAACCGATTCTCAGTCGCATAAATATTTACTGCGTCAAATGCCGAAATAACTGCATTCGAAACACCCAACGTAAAATCATTGCGTATCAACCACAGCGTGTTTCGATCAACATCTACCGCCGGTACCGAAGCCGGCGCCCGTACCTCCACGTTATTTTGTAGCGCCAACACAAAACCGCCCGTTAGCTCTTTAGCGCGAATACTTTCTCGTGTGCCGTACATCTTATTGTTCTCAACAATACCGCGTTTCAGAATCACTCCGTCAACCGATATCGCGTTGGTCATCTGCAGGAATGTCAGTGTATTTTCACGGATCATGGCGAAGGCATCCCAATCCGCATCAATCGCGCTGCCATGACCAGACCAGCCTCTGTCAATATCCATTGTAATAACATTGTTTTCAACAAGCACGGGTGTTGCCGCATAGTTGATTACAACGCCTGCGTTGACAGCCGCAACTCTGTTCCCTCGCACCACTGCCGCTTCGCGAGCCGAGATGCCCTGACTCAACTCGTCCCCATTCGTGATATCGTTGTTGAGAACATACGACTGATCCTCAACAGATATTCCCGCTGCATTATTGTGTTCAGGAACAAGTCTGTTTTCTTTTACCACCGCGCTATTCAAAGCATAAATACCACCATTCGCCTTGCTGATCGTATTTCCATAAACAACGCTGCCATCGGTAGCGCCCGATTTAACCCATTGTTGGATACCGATCTGTGCTCCGTGAATGGCGTTATTCGCAATAACAGCCAGATTGTTATAGGCAATCCCACCAGACATCATGGCCGCTTCGGGCACCGTAACCGTATTATCACGCACAATGCAGACAGAAGACATTTCTATTCCCCACCGAAATTCGCTCACCGTGTTATTTAACACGAGGGCTCCCGATCCGGATTGAATGCCGATACCCGAAAACGACGCTCCGGTTCCTACCAAATGGTTTCCCTGCACGCGCGTGAAGGCCGCTGCGAAGATGCCGTTAGAAACATTATTCATCGTGCACCCTTCAATAATAGAGCCTCTCGCCGCAATGATGCCCCATGACGCGATGCTCTCAAACGTGCACTGTTTTACACGCATACCTTCCGCAAAAATGCCGTTGGTAGTAGCTACGCTCTCAATGCCCGCGTAGCAGTTCACAAAACTCACGTTTTCAACGAGAAGATTTGTCTGCACGGAGGACTGCACCCCGCTTCCGCCACATGATCGGATGGCTCCGTTTCGAATCACCACATTCGGAGCCTCGACACGAATACCGTCGCCATCAAAGCTCGAGGACTCACCGATCACCTCAAAGCCGTTCAAGTCCAACGTCACATCGGGAGCGACAACCCGGATCACGGGATTTCCCTGAGCCTGCTGCTGAATGTCGCGGGTCAAATAATAAGAACCGCCCGGGATATCCAATTCTAATGCAGATCCATTAATACTTGCGTTCGTTATCGCCAAACGAGGTTCAATTTGCGTCAGCGTCTTCATGATCTCCGTCGGACCGCTCGACGGATTCAACGGTCCCTGCGCCCACGCGGTGGCGCACGCCAATCCACCCGCCACAAATAAAGTAAGCCACATTTTCGACTTCATCATTCGATCTCCTCTGCGTCGCATGCCCTTACCCCTTAAAACGATGGCCTTTTGTTTCTATGCTCATATGTATCTGATACCCCGCCGGTGAATAACGAGCCCGCTGCGGAATCCAAAATGTTATCGCGCGCGTAAGCGGACGAGAAACTCGGCCCCACGTCGAGTATGTCTCCCTGAGATCGCACGACATTTTCTGTAAAATAGACGCGTGCGCCCCACCCAGCGTGAAGAACAGGCGCCGCTGAAGCTTCCGAGATGATCCGATTGCCGTATATCTCTATCCAACTATAACCCACCTGAATAGGCAGCTGATCCCCAACGATGAGGTTGTTTCCAATTCTTCCCGACGAGCTGACTTCTATTGCAGGTGCATCCGCCTCATGCGCGGTGACCAGCACGTTATCCTGTATAAGATGGGTGTAACCCTCAGTGGCCTCAAAGCCTATGCCCAAACGAAGAACAGAGCCGGTATAACTGGCAAACTCTACATTACGATCCAGACGAACGAAATTGCCTTGGACAGTGGCATCCCCTGCGGCCGTAATACCGCTATCCAGTGCGCGAATAATGTTTCTCTTCGCCACGAGTCCGTTTGTGGCAACAACGCCTCGCGCATACCCGTTTCCGTTATCGCTCAAAACGATTTGATTGTCGCTGACTGTGGCGTACTTCCAGGCGCTGATGGCAACGCCGTTCGATCCGACCTTTTTCGGAACGAACACGTTGTTTTCAACGGTGGCACGCGTGCCCAGCTTCACGGGATCCTGAATTCTGAAAAAAGCGTTGCCGGCAATCCGCACATCATCGCCGCCATCAACTCCCAAATCCTCATGAAACACCGCATTGTTTCGAACCACACTTCCATCCCCAACAGTGATCGAAACAATCTCTGATCCCGTCACCAGATTGTCAGCAATTTCACTGCCCGGTCCCGCCTCAATACCCCAGCCGAACATTTCCACCATGTTTCCCTGCACACGGCCTTGCTCGCCGACGTGAATGCCATGCCCGGTATGATCCCAAGTCGTAAATACATTCCTCGTAATGTGCGCGTGGTTACCGGCACGAACGCCATAGTTAATCCGCATCCCAATGCAATTTTCAACGGTCGAACCCGAGGCCGTATGCACCGCCCAGCCGTCAATCCAGGTGAATTGGCAATCCCGCACAACCGTTGCCGACGTTTCAGCAAGCTCAGCGGGTGTTGGCGAAAACGGCATGGTGACAACACCATGTCCGACCTTTTCAAAACGCACATCGCGAATAACAAGTTGAACCGAATCCCATGCTTCGCCCGCTCTGATCGCCATACCTGCTGTTCGCCGAATCGTTCCGTTAAAAATCTCCGCACGCCCGGACTCCACAACAATCCCGTGATTACCCGCGTTTCCGCCATCCGGCCCTTCCACCGAGAATCCGTTCAAATCCAACGTTACGCGATCTGCATTAATTTGAATGACCGGCACTCCTGACGACAACTGCTTCAGGGGGCCCGTTAAATAATAGGAACCTGAATTATTGATTTCATAAGGCCCTCCGCTCCGCGCTTCCGACGGAATCGGTATCCGCGGCTCCACCTCATCCAGCGTCTTGTAGACCGGCGCAGGCGCACCCGTCGGACCCAGCGGCCCCTGCCCGTAACTCGAAATCAACAGGCCGCCCGCCAAAGCACCCGCAACCCATAGCAGCTTCTTCATCTCAGCTATCCTCCAACTCCAATTTTTACGGTGGCGCCAGCGGCATGATCGCCCGCGCTCGATACACTCTCGTTGTCATCCCTGAACTACTCACAATCCCCGTCAAATTCGATCCGCTCCCGGGCGACATCACACCCAGCCCGCTATCCACCCACACGGCGCCATTCGTGAGGTCGTCCACCTGCTCCAATACATACGTCCGCGTCGGCGACACCGTCCATGTCACCGCGTTGCTCTGCGAGTCCCGCGCCACTTTCGTGATTTCTAATAAACTGTTCGCATCCATCGGATCCGTGTCCGCAAGAAATTCATCGCGATCTGAATAGTCGTCCCCGTCAAAGTCTCCGCCATGCGTCAGGTTTGTCAGATTCCCGGTCTTTTTATATTCAAATGGATCAGGAATCCCGTCGTTATCCGTATCCGGCCCCCAGTCCAGCCAGTCCGTCTTCACGTACGCATACGCATTGCTCAACCCGATCCACCCTACATTCGCGCCCCATGCGTACCCGCTCAACGCCCCCGTCACCAAATCCACTCGCGGGTTGCCCTGCGCTTCAAAATTCACCCACCCGATATTCGCGCCGTACGCGTAGCCTCGCAGTGCCCCGCCCGCTTCCATGTTGATGCCCCAATCCGTCGCGGAATTATTCGCGTATTTGTAGCCATTCGTCGGCGTGCCAGAACCCAACTTGATCCACCCCACATTTCCGCTCCACAGATAGCCGGAAGAATAAAAGAGGCCGATACTCGCCCCGTACGGCGCATCCCCACGCGCATCCATCCAGCCGATATTTGCGCCATACGCATAGCGATTCGTCACATTAATCGTCGTGTCCGCCAGTGCAGTGCCACATGAAAACAGCGCGATTGCGCAACAATAGAACCACTGAAGACCGCGGCGCCCCAGCCTCCCCCCAAGGCAAAAGACAGTACTCATGACGCACCCCTCACGAATCGCAGGCATATAGACACGCAGGCTCCTCCGATTTTGATTCTGCAATCGGACGCATAATCCGTCAATACATTTCGGATAATATGATTCGAAAACCAGAGAGAGCGATCCAGCCCTGCATCGCCTTCAAAAAAATCTCGCGCTGACCGTCAAAACCCTTTCTCTCCAATCACCGCAGGCAGGGCGCCCTCCAGGATTCAGGACGAGGCCGGAGATGATCGCGTCACCTCTGCACGACTGAGCGAGGGTGGCACGCGCACTCCGTTCACGCGCAGGAATTTGCCCGCGTCCACGACGTGTCGCGGCATAGTGCCGACTGCTTTCGAGTCGGGATGAAACCGAAACTGGCCGCGCCAGCTAAAATCAATTTTTCCCGCGGACAACGGCGGTGAGCGGCTCTTCGGCAAGATAGGCGGCGAGCCCTTCTTGCCAGGTGGGCAGGTGACGGCCGATCAAGTTCGAGAGGTGCGTCGTATCGAGAACGGAATAGGCAGGGCGCGGGGCGGGATAATTCAATTCGACTGTTTTGCGCGCCTGCACTTCAATGCCGGGGCGAACCCGGTCTACAATTGCTTTGGCAAACTCCCACCACGAGCACGCACCGCTCGCAGCGGCGTGTACGATGCCGGTCGGAAGACGGCGCGCGGCGAGGTCGAGCAGCGCATCGGCAAGATGGCGCGTGTAGGTTGGCGAAGAGACTTGATCGGCGACGACGCGCAGCGGAACTTTGTTCTGTTCAAGCTGACCAAGGATGGCGCGGACGAAGTTGCGTCCGCGCAGTCCATAGAGCGATTGCGTGCGCACGACAAGCGCGCGGCCTCCGGCCTCGAGCACACGCAGCTCCCCTTCCCGCTTACTCTGACCGTAGTAGTTCAGAGGGGCGACGGGGTCCGCCTCGACATAGGGCGAACCTTTCTGCCCGTCAAAAACATAGTCGGTGCTGAGATGCAGGAGCGGGATTCCGCGAGCAGCACAGGCGCGCGCTACGTTGTGCGCGCCGACGGCATTGATGTTCCAACACAGCTCGCGTTCGCGCTCGGCATCATCCACGCGCGTGAAGGCGGCGCAGTTGATGGCGACATCGCCGTGCGGCAGCCGGTCTGTCAATGTGTCACCTTGCAGGATATCCACTTCGGGAAGATCCAACACGGTTGCGACGCCGCCGCGCCGGATGACCGCGTCAAGCAGGTCATTTCCCAGCATTCCTTTTCCGCCTATGAGAAGTACGTGCATGGCGGAAAAGTATTCAACGCAAACCGGCGGGTGTCGAGGCCGGATCGCGCGCAGCAGGAAGACGCGTCTTCCACAGCAGCACGCCGAGCAACAACGGGAGGCACCAGGCCGATTCAATCAGAACGGCTTGGACGTTGTGCCACTGAAGGATGTCGGCCCATTCCGCTTTGCGGAGGGGTTGAAAAAGCGAGACTGGCGAAATGAAGCAGCGCGAACTGAATGGCCAGACGGCCATGATGCCAATCGGCGGGCGCGTATCCACGCTGAAGAGATCGGCAAGGAGATGGCTTGAAACGACAGCGAACAGCCACCACCCCGCTCGGCGACGCGACACGCTGCGGACCAGCGGCAGAAGTAAGAGCGCCATCAGCGCCGCGAACGCGATGGAGTGCGTGTACGTTTGATGAAAGGCGTTGAGATTGCCGACCGCAATGCCGGGCAGAAAGTCCAGATCCGGCGTGTTGGCAGCAAAGACGCAAAGCAGAAGCAGCCAGCGCAGTCGCCACGCATGGGCGAACAATTCGCGCAGCGATCCGCGCGGCACAAGCCAGCCGATCCCGATGGATAGGCCGATCATGCTATGGGCCACGGGCGATGGCATCGGCTGCCGGCAAATCAATCAGCGGCCGCCGAGCGCCTTCTGCAGCAGGGCAGTCAAATCCGAGCCGCGCACATTGCGGGCGATGATCACACCGTTCTGATCCACGAGAAAATTGGCGGATTCACCGAACAGACGGAGCTGTTTCGGAAGCTCGGTTTCGCCATATACGAGCGGCCAGATCATCCGGTGTTGCCCGGCGAATGCGCGCGCGGCGCTTGCATCGCGATCCAGCGCCACGCCGACGATTTCAAAACCCAGCCCATTATACGCCGCATAGGTGCGTTGCAAGTTGACAAGGTCGCGAGACCACGGGGTCCAATTCTGATGCCAGAAATCAACCAGCACAACCTTGCCTTGCAGTGAACGGATGGATTGCGTTCGGCCGTCGTCAGTGCGCCACTGGAGATCGGGGAACAGGTTGCCCGGCGCAAACTGCGCACGCTCGCGCGCCACTTCCATCGCAGTGACAGATATGGAATCGCTGCCTTTGGCGAATGGACGGGTGATGCGCATCGGCGTATCGCGTCCCTCCAGCAGCTCAACAGAGTATTGCTCGGGATCGAAGTTCGGATTCTGCTGAAATTCTGCGATGGCGCGCCGCGCGCCATCCGCGTCGCCCAGACGGCCGTAGTAATCCGCTTCCTGCATGAAGATGCGACGCATGGCGGGCAGTTTGTGGTTGCCATACTGCTGCTTCGTTCGCTCGATCACATCCAGCGCGGCTCGCGGATCGCGCTTCATGTCAGCGAGGGCCATCGCTTTGATGGCGCGCGACTGCACAACGAGATCGAGCTGACCCGCGGCAGCCGCCTTGGCATCCACTGCCTCAAGGGCCTGCATGGCCTGATCCCATTCCGTCTGGCTGTGGGTGGAGTGACTGAGTGTTTGGAGGCGGCTAAGCACGGGCGCGAGTTCCGAATCGTATTGCGCGTGGACAATACCTGTCAGCGCGAGTGCTGCGACCAAGAGAAGCGAAGCGAGACGATGAGTTTTCATGATTCGTTCCTGATTAGAGATTTTTTCCCACGGGCCAGTTATGCCATATCGCCGGAATTTCTGCGAATCGCTTTTGCATCACATCCAGCGCCTGCGGGTTACTATCCACCAGAATACAATTCCGGCCGTGTTCCCACGCGGATTCACCCAGAGTACCACTCCCCGCGAAAAAATCGAGGAGCTGTGCACCGGGATTGGAGTGCACCTTCACGATGCGATCAAGAATCCCGCGCGGCTTCTGGGTAGGATAGCCGGTCTTCTCTTTCCCGGTGGGGCTGACGATCGTATGCCACCAGACATCGGTTGGAGTCTTCCCCCGCGCGGCCTTTTCCGGGCCGACCAATCCGGGCGCCATGTAGGGAATTCGGTCGCATGCATCGAGATTAAAAACGTAATTCTCCGGATCGCGCGCATACCAGAGGAGCGTGTCGTGTTTCGCCGGCCAGCGACTCTTGCTGCGCGCGCCGTAGTCGTATGCCCAGATGATCTCGTTGATGAACGAAGCGCGCCCAAAAATCTGATCGAGCAACACTTTCGCATAGTGCACCTCGCGATAGTCGAGATGCAGGAACAAACTGCCGTTTGATCGCAAAACGCGCTGCGCCTCGATCAGACGCGGCTCAAGAAATTTGAGATAGTCGTCAAACAGATCCGGATACGCGCGCGTGCCGAGTTGAAGCGTGCGATAGGTTCGCCCCTGAAATCCGCGCCTATCCCCCTGCTCATCCGGCTCAACGGCAATTTGCGTGCGCGCCTGAACCTTCCCCGTGTTGAACGGAGGATCAATATAAATCAGATCAATTGATCCGTCCGTAATCCCGCGAAGAACATCAAGATTGTCGCCGAAATAAATGTCGAGTTGAGGCATGAAGGCCGTTAAGGATGCGCCATCGCGCAGCCAAATTCCAGCATTCTTGCGAGCGGGCAACACGGAGGTTGCCGCTCCGGACTTTTTCGCCTTCCCGGAGGGGCGGGCTCCGTCCCGACCGGCTCCATGTCAGCGTCCGTTTCGGGCAACACGGAGGTTGCCGCTCCGGATTTTTTGCCTTCCCGGAGAGGCAGGCTCCGTCCCGACCGGCTCCATGTCCGCGTCCGTTTCAGGCAACACGGAGGTTGCCGCTCCGGATTTTTTCGCCTTCCCGGAGGGGCGGGCTCCGTCCCGACCGCACATCAAAACGAAGCCAAAGCGCAGCCATCAAATTGTCGCGCAAAGACGCCAAGACGCAAAAAGCGATTCTGAAATTTTCTCCGGCAACGGAGTGCCCCGCCTGCAACGCTACACCCAGCATTGCGAGCAGTCAGAGCTACAGCTTCCCAATCGCAATCGCTCTCGCGATCGCGACTCGAGCCCCGCTACCAACCCGATGGAACGCCTCATGATCCCCGCCTGCCTCCGGCAGGGTGTAGTCGGTTGGAACGCCACACTCCCATGTGGCCGGAATTTTTCGAATAGATCGAGCAAATCGAGAAGTTCACTTCCTCCTTCCCGCGCCCCGACGAAATTCGAGTCCGCGAGGACGACGTGTCCGCCGTAGTCCCGCACTCGCGGAGCGAAGGCAGAAGCCGGACCTGTCACGGCGTAGTTCGAGTCCGCGAAGACGACGTGTCCGCCGTAGTCCCGCACCCGCGGAGCGAAGGCGGAAGCCGGACCTGTCACGGCGTAGTTCGAGCCTGCGAGGACGAAGCCGGATCGTCCAAAGCCGCCAAGGCGCAAAAAGCGATTCAGAAATTTCCTCCGGCAGCGGAGCGCCAGAGCTACAGCACACTGTTTCGCCCGCTGTAGTTCCGCTTGCTCGCCGTAGGCCCTGCGGAGGCGGGCCACTCAGTTGGCGGAATGATGAGCCAATCAATCTCCGGCAGCGGAGCGCCCCGCCTCCAGCGCTACACGCAGCGTTGCGAGCAGGCGGAGCTACAGCACACTGTTTCGCCCGCTGTAGTTCCGCCACTCAGCTGGCGGAATGATGAATCAATCAATCTCCAACAGCGGAGTGCCCCGCCTGCAACGCCTATGCGTAGCATTGCCGGCAGGCGGAGCTACAGCACAGGATTCGCTCGCTGTCGCCGATCAAAGCGTGTGAAGGTCGTCAGCTTCCTCGTCGTCAGCTTCGGGAACGACGGCGGCAGCTTCTTCAACCAGCGCTTCGTGACGCGGGAGGAAGGGGCTGATCAATCCGTAGAAAATCCCATAGCCGCACATCGCCAGCGCGGAGACCAGCGCAACGTCGGAGCGCAGGAACAGCATCAACACCATGGCGATGCCCGCGAAGAAGAACAGCGGCGCTTTCGTCGGCTTGGCATAATGAACGGTGGAAACCTGGAGGACCAGGAAGACGGTGGAAATGGTCCAGACCAGCGCCGCAAGCGGGCCTGCGGAGAGATTGAAGATATCTTCGCGCAGAAGTCCACTCTGCGTGATGAACACGAACATGGCGACCCATCCGGCGTTCACGGTGATGGGCAATCCGAGATAGCCCTTCTGCCCGCGGAACGGATCGGCTACGCGGAAACGCGCGAGGCGCATCGCACCGGACATGGCGGTGAAGCACACAAACGCCAAGCCCCAGAGTCCGTGATCTTTCATCACGAGTTGATAGGAGAGAATCGCCGGGGCGACGCCATAACCGATGATATCCACAAAGGTATCGAGTTCTGCGCCAAACTGGGTGGAGCCGCGGCACCAACGCGCGACATTTCCATCGAGGCCGTCGAACACGAGGCAGAGCATGATCAACTGCGCCGTGGCGATGAAGTCGCCCTCAATCGCGTTCACAATGCTGAGCATCGCGCAAACCAGCGCGGCCAGCGTCAACATATTCGGAATAACTTTGCGCCACATCATGACGGGTTCCCCTTCTTAATTCGTGCAATTGCAGTGATTCCCGCAAATACCCGATCCCCTTTTTTCACAAGCACAGTCACATCGTCCGCAGGCAGATACACATCCAGCCGCGAACCAAACTTCATCATGCCGATCCGGTCTCCTGTGCCGAGCTGCTGGTCCACTTTCAACCAGTAGACCACGCGTCGCACAATCGGCCCCACAATCTGTTTCACCAGGCACCGGGTGCGTCTCCCCTCAATCAGTATCGAGCTGTGTTCGTTATATTCAGACGCGGCCTGTTGAATAGTCAACAAATGTTTGCCGGGGGTATAGTCCAGCGCCTTCACTGTCCCAGCGATGGGCGAGCGGTTCACGTGTACATCAAAAGGGGTCAAAAATGTGCTGATCCGAACGCACTGCACGCCGAGAAACTTCTCCTCCGGCATCTCTTCCACACACCGTACCCACCCGTCGGCACCCGACACCACCACGCTGGAGTCAGGCATCTGCGGGCGATCCGGATCGCGGAAAAAATACACCATGAACAGCAGGCCGATCAATGTCAGCGCCGCAGCAAGAGAGCCCAAAATCGTCCATCCGAGCCAGAAACAGGGCGCCGCAATCGCGCCGCCGACCAGCAGAACTACCCAAGCATGTGATCCAAAACCCTTTGCCAGCTTCACTAAATTCCTCGCGTATAAGACGTTACGTGAATACACCAAATTCTAATGGTTCCGGATTATAGCGACAATCCTCGCGGCTGCAAGCGAATGCGGAATTTACTTTCACGCTTCAGAAGAAGGGTTTTGGCGGGGTTTGCTGAGGTGGGCGCGGGCGCGAGCGAGTTGCTGAGCGCTGCCGAGCAGAAGAACGGCATCACCTGCTGCAAGTTCTTCATCGGGTCCCGGATTCACGATGGTTCGACCGGCCCGCTCCAGTGCAACAATGCTGGCGCCGGTCTCCGCGCGGAGACCCAGCTCGCGGATGAGGCGACCGGCGGAGGAGCACCCGGGATTCAGCACAACCGTGTCCATCTGCGCCTCGCGCAGGAGGGCAGGCATCGGCGGCTCGTCCGCCGCCGCGTCAACCGTTGGCTGGGTCCACGTCTCAACAACCGCGAACTTCGCGCGAGAATACCACGCATTGAGCGCGCGTCCTCGCACGGCGACCAGTGTGGCCACAACGCCCAGCAGAACGGCGAGTACATACAGCGGAGGCATGATGGCGAGGCTGAGCATGAAGGTCATGAGGGCGAGGCCGATCAACTGCACAACGAAAAGAGCGGTGGAGAGGAAGGTGCGCAATGCGAGATCGCGCGAGCGCGTTCCCGCCAACGCGATCTCGCTCAACATCATTGCGATGGCCTGCATCTTGTGAATCGTCGCGACGAATATCGGCAGCACGAGCAGCGTCGCCGCGAGCCAGCCCAACGTCCGGGCGCCGCCACTCCACGATGGCAGCCAGGTCCATTGCGGATGGAGACGACTGATCAACACGGCCACCGAAATAAACACCGCCGCAATCAGCGCGGTGTTCAGCAGAATCTGCCACACGACGCTGCGTACGCGGCGCATCGCAGGGTTGCCGGGCCGCGCCTGCTTCAGGCGGCGCACCCACGCGACATACAACCGCTCCGACGCAACCATGAAACCCGGCAGCCTGCGCGCCAGCGCATCGGCCATCCGGTCAGCATTGCCAGTCAGATAGGGGCGGATCAGCGCATTCAGCGTGGCCACGGCGACGATCACGGGGTAGAGGTGCGTTCCGATCACACCGAGCGACACGCCCAACGTGGCGAGAATGAATGCGAACTCACTCACCTGCGCCATTCCCGTTCCCACCCGCACTGCGGTATGTCCGCCGCAGCCGGCAATCATCGCGCCGATCGCACAGGCGGAGACCTTTGTGACGACATACACCGCCGTAATCACGAGCACCGGAATGCGATACTCCCACAGGAATACCGGATCAATCAACATGCCGACGGCGACAAAGAACACGGCGGAAAACATATCGCGCAGCGGCGCAGTCAGCCGCACGATGCGCCCCAACTCGCGCGATTCGGCCATCATCGCGCCGATCATGAAGGCGCCCAACGCCACGCTATACCCCGCCTTCACGGTCAGCAGCGCAACACCAAAACACATCGCCAACACAATGATCAGCAGCATTTCGTCGCTGCCGATCCGCCCGATGAAACGGAGGAAGCGCGGAACCAGCAACAACCCGAACACCACCGCCGCCACAAGGAACAGCAGCAGCCGGAAGAGCGTCACCGCGATCGCGCTCGCAGGAAACTCGCCCGACAACGCAAAGCTGGGCAGCAGAATCATCACGAAGATGACAAAGATGTCGTCGAAAATGCTCACCCCGGAAATAAGGACGCCGTGCGCGGATTTCAGCGCGCCGGAATCGCGCAGACTCTTCACCACAATCGTGGTCGAGGTGAGCGAGATCATAATGCCCAAAAACACGCTCTCCATCCGCGTCCACTGAAACAAATAGCCGAGAATGAAACCGACCACGATCATGGCCATGATCTCAAATGACGCGGTCACCAGGGCGGGGACTCCCACCGATTTGAGTTTCTTGAAACTGAAATCAAGCCCGAGCGAAAACATTAGGAATACCACGCCGATATCCGCCAACGTCTTGATCGTGACCTCGTCCTGAATCAGCGGGAACGGCGGGGTGTGAGGACCAATGATGAAACCGGCGAGCAGATAGCCCAACACAACAGGCTGACGCAGCCAACGGAACAGCAACATCACCAGCCCCGCGACCAGCATGACGATCGTCAAATCCTGTAGGAACTGTCCGTTCATGGTCTTTGCGACAAGAATAGCGAATGACTCGCGCTTGTCCAACGCCGCGCCAATGTGCCCGCGTTGCGCAGAGTATTCACGCAAGCAGCGTCACGTGGGATCGTTCGGCAACTCGCCGATGTAGTCTGTCAGACAGCTCGGACAAATCCCGTGACTGAACTCTGCATCGGAATGGCTGCGGATATACAGCTCCAACTGGTGCCACGATCCGCGATCATCGCGGATTCGCTTGCAGTGCGCGCAGATGGGGATCAAGCCCCGCAGGGTCTTCACATCCTGCAACGCCTGCTGCAGTGCGGCCTCCGCCGCCTTGCGCCGCTCGATCTCTTCCTGCGCGCTACTCAGCTCGGCTTTTACGTCGGCAATTTGCCGGAGGATAGAGAGCACGGGGCGATTTTCGATCTCGATATCCTGTCGCCGACTCTCAATCCGCAAATACAGATAAAGCAGCGGAAACGCGACAATAGAGACGAAAAACCGGCTGAGCAGCGACCCGGCGACGACGCTCTTGAAAATCGGCGTCCCTGCAAATGCGAGTGTGGAGAAAAGCACCACATCCAGCCACATCACGCCCAACAGCGAAATGAATGTTCGGCTCCACAAGCGCACGCGGAAGGCTGGCTTTCCCAGCATTTCCCACACGACAGCCAAAAATATAAGATCGAGCGTCGTCGTCACAACCGACGCGCTGTTGATCCGCAGACTCGGCATGGCAACGCCCGCAATCGGCTCCCCCTGAATCAGGGTGTTCTGAAATTGAAGGATGAGTGTGACGACCGGGACCAGAATGGAAATGCCGATCACCGTCGAGATCAGGATGCGCGTCGGGCGCGGTCCGTCGAACACATAAATGACAAACACGCCGAGAATCAGCGCGGTATAAAAAACGGTGGAGCCCACATTAAAGGTGAGAGCCTCCGAAACGTGAACCCGCAGCCCTGCATCCGTGATCCAGGACATGACCGCAGTGATCCCGCCCATCAGCGCGTAGAAGTGCACCAGGCCAAAGCGATGGCGCAGACCGTGTGCGAACAACACCAGCAGATATACCGCCAACGCCTCCACAATCAGCACAACTAACGCTCCGCTCATGGGCCTGTAATACTGAGCCGACCCGCCATTTGCAAGCCTTCCACGCAATTCTTCCCCTCTGAACTACGCCCAAACCGGCGCCAATCAAAACGGGATAAATCCTCAATTTTGCTGGAGCTGCAGCAGGCCACACCCTACCCTACCGCGCGCATGAGCAAGAAGAAACCATCGCCGGATACACGTGAAGAATCTGCCCTCGCACGGACCGCCCGGAAGCCCCGACGCGTTGAAACCGCCGAGTCCATGGGCGCGCGCCAACGCGAGATCGCGGTCTCGGAGTTCTTTCTAAAGAACCGCCACCTCTTGGGCTTCGACTCCCCGCGCCGCGCGCTGCTGACTGCTGTCAAGGAAGCGGTGGACAACTCAATGGATGCCTGCGAAGAGGCGGGCATCGTCCCCGAGATTTCGATCGAACTTGAACAGACGGCCGATGCGCGCTTCCGCGTGACAGTGACGGATAACGGGCCGGGTATTGTAAAAACGCAGATTCCCAAGATCTTCGCCAAGCTCCTCTACGGATCAAAATTCCATCGCCTTCGCATGTCGCGTGGCCAACAGGGTATTGGCATCAGCGCTGCAGGCATGTATGGCCAACTCACAACCGGCTCTGCAACGCACATCACCTCGCGCACGAAGGGCAGCAAGGCCGCACACGCAATCGCCGTCCAGATTGACACGAAAACGAATAAGCCCGTCATTCTTTCCGATACCGAGCTGGATTGGAAACCTGCATTCCAAGCGGTAGACGAAGCGGGCGCGCCGCTCGGCGAGCCAGTCGTCTTCAATCACGGCACGACAGTCGCAATCGAGATGGAGGCGCAATTCCAGCGCGGCAAACAGTCGGTGGACGAATTCGTGAAACAGTGCGCTATCGTCAACCCGCACCTCACCCTCCACTATCGTCTGGCCCTCCTTGCGAAGGCCGACCCAAAGGCAGCGCAGTCCACCGGTGAGCCATCCGGCGAAGTCCGGACTCACACGGAGCAGCGCACCACATTTTCACGAGCGCTCAAGGACATGCCGAAAATTCCGAACGAGATCATGCCGCATCCGCACGGAGTCGAGCTGGGCATGCTGATGCAGATGCTGAAGGACAGCGAATCGCGCACCCTGCGCTCCGCGCTCTCCAGCGATTTCTCACGCGTGAGCGACCAGACCGCGCTGCAAATATGCGAGCGGGCAGGGCTGAACCCAAAGGCAAATCCCACCCGCGTCGCACACCGCGAGGCAGAAGCACTCTTCATTGCAATTCAGAACACGAAGCTGATGCGCCCGCCGACCGACTGCCTTTCGCCCATCGGCGAAGCGCAAATCATCGCGGGTTTGCAGAAGGAGATTCGCGCGGACTTCTACACCGCAGTCACGCGGGACCCCGAAGTCTATCGCGGCAACCCGTTTCAAATCGAAATCGGCCTCGCCTATGCCAAGCCGGAAGAAACCCGAGGCGCAAGTGACCTCGGCCAGGAAGAGCCGATCCGCCTCCTACGCTTCGCCAATCGCGTACCCCTCCTCTATCAGCCCGGCGCGTGCGCAATCAGCAAGGCCGTCATCGGCGTAAATTGGAAATCCTACTCGCTAAACCAGCCCAAAGGCGCGCTCCCGCTCGGCCCGCTCGTCCTCATGGTGCACATGGCCAGCGTCTGGGTCCCGTTCACGAGCGAAAGCAAAGACGCCATCGCAAGCTATGAAGAAATCCTCACTGAAATGACACTCGCTCTTCAGGAATGCGGGCGACGCCTTTCGACGTTCCTGAACAAGCGGCGGCGCGACATGGAGGCCGCGCGAAAACGCAATTATATCGAACTCTACATCCCGCACCTCGCGCAGGGCATAAAAGATATCCTCGCCTTCTCCGACAAAGAAAAAGAACGCGTTGAGCGCGATCTGAAACAAATGCTCGAACGCACGCATCTGGACGTCTGATGGAACCACATCCCGATCTACTGACCCACCCGCGCTGGCGCTCCGAAGAACTCGGCGCGCCACTGCCCGATCTTCCGCATGCAAATTCCGTTTGCCTGCCGACCTGGCAGGATGTTGTGGATTACGAACGGAAGGCACCGCGCGTGATGGACCGCCTACGCGCCGGATATCCGCGCTTCGTTCTCCCGCCCGCGTGTGCCCGACTGTTTGCGCAGGCGCAACAAGACCTCTGCGCACCCGACGAACAGTGCCACCTCTATCCGTCACAAAAAATCGCCGATCGCTGCGCGGCCAATATCCGCGCTTGGTGCGGCGAATCCGCCCGCGTGGTCCACTGGGCGCGCGCAAATGTGTTCGCCGTCTGTTTCTCACAGACAGCCGCGATGTCGGCAATGAAGTACTGGCGCCACTCGGGCGACGGCATCTCTTCGCGCCAGGCGCAGGCCATTCTCGACGGGCGCCCCGATCCCGACGCGAACTCGGCCCGTGTCGCTCTGCGGCAACGCATTGCGGATGCCACCGGAGTCACACCGGACTGCGTCTATCTCTTCAGTTGCGGCATGGCGGCCATCTACACGCTCTATCGCGCACTCGTCCGCCGTGCGCCGGATAAACCGCTCATCCAGCTCGGATTCCCCTACGTGGATACGCTCAAAATTATGCAGGACTTCGGCGTACCGCACGCGTTTCTGCCCCGCGCAGACAACGCGGACATCAGCCTCCTGCACAAGTTGACAAACGGCGGCAGCGCCGCCGGTCTCTTTTGCGAGTTCCCTTCAAATCCCGTTCTCATCAGCACCGACCTCAACGCCGTGCGCCAAATCTCGCTGCGCCAGCAGTTTCCCATTGTCGTGGACGACACTATTTCCACGTGGACCAATGTAGACCTCTTCCCCGCAGCAGATGTCGTTGTCACGAGCCTCACGAAATGGTTCACCGGACGCGGCGATGTCATGGCCGGATCCGCTGTGCTCAATCCCAAGAGCCCATTCGCGGATGAACTGCGCGCCGCGTTGAATGCGGAATACGAAGATTGCACCTGGGGCGAGACGCTGATCCTTGCGGAAGAGCTCTCGCGCGATGCAGATGACCGCGTGCGCCAATCCACCGCAACCGCCTCCGCCGTCGCTGACTGGCTGCGCCGTCAGCCCGAAATTGAAGCTGTGTATTACCCGCAGTTCCGCGAACGCGATATGTACGACAAATTCCGCCGCGCAGAAGGCGGCTATGGCGGCCTCTTCTCATTTCTCCTTAAGAATCCGGAGCAAACGAGCGAGCGCTTTTACAATGCGCTCGAAATTTCAAAAGGACCCAACCTCGGCACCACATTCAGCCTCTGCTGCCCGTTCACCCTGCTCGCACACTTTGACGAGCTGGATTGGGCTGAACAGTGCGGCGTCTCGCGCTGGCTCCTACGTCTCTCAGTCGGCCTCGAACCGGCCGCCGACCTCATCGCCCGCCTCGATCGCGCACTCGCCGCCACTCGCTAGAGCATTTTCAACAAAACTGTAGCCGTTCTGATGTACCGGAAGGGCAACCTCCGTGTTGCCCGGTAATGTTTGCGCGGGCAGGACCCGCCTGAGGCGGGCGGGCATCGCCTGCTCCTCCGGAGGTTTGTCGCGTTCGGAAAGATCAGTGCGCGAGGACGCATACGCTCTCCGGAGGAATCGCGATTCGCGATCGCGATCGCGATCGGGATTGAGACGGGCGGGGCGAAGGTTGGTGATCTGGAAGAGCAACCTCTGTGTTGCCCGCAACCGTTATTCGGAGCAGGACCCGCCAGAGACGGGCTATAGTTTAAACTGCTCTAAAACCACACAACGCGTCACTCAGCCGGGTACGCGGACACCACATCCTGTCGGGCCAGCGCCTGCTGTGCATCGCGCAAGAGATCGCTGCCGGCCACACGCAACTCAATCATTTGCCGACCCAGTTGCTCCCGCTCCTGCTCAATCGCGTGCAACTCCGAATCCAGTTCGCCAAAATTCGCGAGAAGAGACTGCTGCTTGAAACGCAATTCGCTCAACTCATCCAACAATGAAACCGCGCGCGCGGGAACCGACGCCGCCGAAGCAGCAGGCGTCGTCACCCCACTGCCCTTCAGAGAACCGCGCCGCGACAGCGGCGCCGCGGTGGAGGACTGCCCCACAGCGGCCAAATCGCCAATGCCCGACTCTATCGCATCCTGTTCGGAGAACAGCGCCGAAATCGCCTGCGCCAACTCAGCGTGCGCCTGCGCAACGCGCTCTTCACGCGGAATCAAACGGGCTCGCTCCGCCATGACGCGATCCACCTCGCGCGCCAACGCAGCCATTCGCGCGGTCAAGGCCGCTACATTTGCATCGGCTCGCTGAAGCGACTGCAACGTCGCCAACGCGCCCGCGAGTGCTGAAAAGTCCACGGCCGGTGCCGCGTTCCGATTTGCAACATTCTGTTCCATCCGGGCCTGAAGCGAACTCAACGCCGCCCTCGCCTCATCCAGTGCGCGCTGGATCGCCTGCGTATCGCCCCGCAGCGCGCCAGACTCATCCCGCGCAACCGCCAGCGCAGTTTCAAGGCGTCGCATATCAGCATTCATCCGCCCGGCGAACGCAAAGAACAGCCCAACCCCGATCAGAATAATCGCCACCAGCACGCCCAGAAACGTCAGCGCCATCGCGCGCATTCGCCGCCGCGTCTGCCGGCGCTCAATTTCAAGGAATTCCTGAAACGCCTGTAAAACAGGAAGCCGGTTGCCAAACGCCTGAAGCGCGGCGCCGTCGCGCAGCGAATTCATATCCTGATTTGCAGCAATGCTTCGCACCTGCTGCTTCAAGACCTGCGGAGGCAGTTTGACCGGCTCAGCTTCCATCGTCTATTTGCGCTTCAACCACGGCATCGAAGGGCCGCCGCGCCCGCCCTTCGGATCGTCCTTCCCCTTCGCATCGCCACCGGAACCATCGCCTTCGGCATCGCGCGACTCTTTCCACATCTGCAGCTCACTCTGCGCCTGCGCCTCAATATCCGCAAGCCGCGGCGTCACGGTCGAACGCACACCGGGCGGCGGCGTACTGCTCGCCGGACGCACGTGAATGCGGGGTGCAGGCGTTGGAGCCACTGGCCTCGGTTCAGCCGCAGGAGTCTCGTTCGTCACAACAGAGCGCCGCGGCTCCGCCGGCACGGGCGCATCCACTGCGCCCGGGGTCACCACACGCCGAACTGTCCGATCCGCACGGGGCGCCGGAACAGCGGCCGGCGGCACCGGCGCAGTCAGTCCACCGCCGCTCTTGCGCATCGTCAATTCGCGCTGATTCTGCTCCAGCTTCGAAGAGAGAGCCCGCCAATCCTGCTGCAACTGCTCGATCCGCCGCGTGAGCACCTGCTCCTTGCTCCGCCAGCGGGATGCCTTGTCTTCCGACAACTTCTTCTCATGTGCAAGCTGCTGGTCGCGCTGGCGAATCGCATTTTGATCGTCTTGAATCGTCTTCTTGAGCTGGAGAATCTCCAACTCTTTCTGACGGCGCTGCTCGCGCTCTTCATCATAGAACTTCTTCTGCTGTTGCAGACGAACACCCAGCGCTTCGTTCTCCTGGCGAATCTGCTCCACCCGCTGCTGCAAGTCTTCAATCTTCAGGCGGGCGCGCTCTTCCGTGTCTTCCTTCTCCAGACGCAATTGATCAAACTCCTGGGTCTCCTTCTCAGATTCCGCACGAAGCTGCTCATATTCGCGGCGCAACACCTCATGCTGCTGACGGAAATCTTCCTCCCGCTCCTGCGCGCGCTTCCGCTCTTCATCCAACGTCAACTGATGCTGCTCAAGGTCCTGCACAGTCTGCTCCAACCGCAGCGTGAGCTGCAATTGCGCCTCCTGCAACTGATCTACACGGAGCAGAAGGTCCTCGCGCTCCTGTTGCAGGCGATTCTCGGTCTCCTCATATACCAGCTTCTCCTGCATCGTCTCTTCGGAAACCACGCGCACGCGCTCTTCCGCATCCTGCAGCCGCTTCTCCTGCCGTTCCAGCGTATCTTCCAACTGCTTGCGCATCGCCTGTTCATGCGTAATCTGCGAGCGCTGGCTCGCAAGCTCGGTCTCGCGATCAGTGAACTGCTTCCGCAAATCGTCCAACGCGGTCTGCATCTGCGCCGCTTCCTGCTCGCGCTGACGGCGCGCCTTCTGCTCGTCCGCCAATGCCTTGCGGATTCGCTCCATCTCCTCCAGCTTCGCCTGAGCCCGCGAAATTTCGGCCCCGGTCTGACGTTGAGTCTGCTGGAACTGACTCATCGCCTCGCGGTGCTGATCCTGCAATTCAGCAAGCGTCTTCTTCAACTCGCCCTCGCGGGTCTCCGCTGCCTGACGCGTGGTCTCATGCAGCTCGCGCAACTCGCGCAGCGCCAGATCGCGCTGCTGCAATTCCGCCAATGCCCCTTCCCGCTGCGCCGCAACCTCGTCAAGACGCTGCTGAATTTCCTGGATACTCCGCGCCTGATTCTCCTGCGCCTCTTTCTGCAGGCCGAGCGCGTCGTCCAATTGCTTCTTCAACGTTTCTGCCTCCACCCGCTGAGCCGCCAGCTCCTGCGCGGTCTGCTGCAGCGCGGTCGCGCGGTCGTCGAGATCGCGCGTGAGCGCCTCAACCCGCTCGGCCAGTGTCTGCTCGCGCTCGCGTGAGCCGGACTCCACCGACACGCGCAACGTCTTCTCCTCGTCAATAGACGCGCGCAAATGCGATACATCCGCCAGCGTCTCCGCATGGCGCCGTTCCCATTCGGCAATCTCGCTGCGCAACGACTCTTCCCGCTCCTGCGCCGTCACCGTCGCATCGTCCAAAACACCCGTGATGCGATTCATCTCCGCCTGCAGCGCCTCGTACGCCTGCAGCGATTCCTCACTGCGCTGTCGCGCATCTTCCATCTGCTGTTCCAGCAGCGTCTTCTCCGCCTGCCAGGCCTCGATATCCGAGGCATACGTCGCCTCGCGCTCCCGTGCCTCCCACTCCAACTGCTCGACATGCGTCGTCGCCGCTGCAAGCGATTCCTGCAATTGCGCGATCCGTGTGCCCAGCTCCTGCTCCAGAATACGCGCGTGCTCTGACGTCTGGCCCAGCGACGATTGATGCTGCCGCAACTCTTCTTCGCGCTGACGCAAATCTTCCATGGCGTCGTCGCGCAGCTTCGTCATCTCGTCCAACTGCAACTGCAATTCGCCCATCCGCTTCACTGTCGCGCGCTGCTCGTCCTGCGCCTGATCCAGTCGCGCGTTCCATTCCTCGTCGGACTTGCGCCCGCGCTCGCGAATCTCTTCCAATGCCTGCCGGCTCCGCTCCAGTTCGCTCTCCACAGATAGCAACCGCGAGCGCGACGCCGTCGTTTCCGACTGCGTCTTCTGCAACTGCTGCGCCAGAGCCTGCTCGCTCTGCTTCCGGGTCTGCAGCGCCTCCGCGTGACGCGCCTTCTCCGCCTCCAGTGCGGCCTCAAGCTCCGCAACCCGCGCGACGGCCGCGCGACGGCGCTCGTAGTGCTCCACGTGGCTCTGCAAATCGCTGCCCAGCAACTCTTGAATGGATTTGATGCGCTCGCGCCCGAACCGCTCCTTGTTCTGAACCGATTCGCGCACGGAATTAAGAAACTCGCGCTCCTGCGCCATTTCCTGCTCAACCTTGCCCGACTCACTCAAAAGCAGGTCGCGAACCAGCTCAACCTGCTGCTGGCGCTGCTGCTCCGCCGCATCGCGCGCCCGCTGCAAACTCGCCGTACGTTGCTTCTCCGCATCGAGATCGCGACGCGTTTGATCCAGCGCCGCAGAGGTTTCCTCCAGGTGCTTGCGCACACCATCGAGCTGCTCATTCAATGCGCTCAATGTCTGGCGATGCTCCTCACTCGCCGCATCGGCCATCACGCGCGACTGCGAGAGTTCAACCTGCGCCTGCGATAGCTGCGCAACTGTTTCCGCCGCGCGCTCCGTAATCGCCGTGAGCCGCGCATCCAAATCCGAAATACGCGCATCAGAGTCAGTCCGCGTCTGCGCATGCTCCGCGCGCTCCGCCTCCAATGCCTGCTCAATCTCGCCGCGCCGTTGCTCCAAATCGGCAATCTGCGACTGAAGCTGCAACTCCTTCTCTTGCGATGCGGCCTCCGCCGCAGCCGCCGCCTCGCGCGCAGACTCCAATTCGCCTTGCAACGACTCCACCTGCGCAGACAATTCCGCCTGCGACTGACGCGCTTCTTCCAACTCCGTACGCGTGTGGCCATGCGCGCTCCGCTCCACCTCCAGCGACGACTCAACCGCCAGCGCCTGCTCCGCTGCCGCAGCTTCCGCCTGCACCAACTCCGCAATGCGCTGCTCCAACTCCTGCTGATGCGCCTGCGCCGCATCGCGATCCGCCGATGCCGTCGCCTTCTCAGCATCCAGCGCTGCGCGAATAGACTCCAACTCCTGGAGTGCCGCTTGGCGCGCCCGATTCAAATCCTCAATACGCTCGCCCAGTACAATCGCCTGACGCTCCGCCGTACCCCGCGCCGCAGTCCAATTCTTCTCCAACTCTACGCCGCGCGCCAATGCCGACTGATGTTCCGCCTGCAGCAACTCGACCTGCTGCTCCAACTGACGAATCGCAGCCGCATTCTCATCCGCCGTCGTCACCGCCAGCGTACGCTCGTTCTCCAGCGCATCCTGAATCCGCGCGAGTTCGGCCCGCGCCGCTTCAACATCGCCCTCAAGTCGGGAAATCTTCTGTGCGTCATCGCCCTGCTGGCGCTCCGCATCCCGCCGCGATTGCGTCAACGCTGTCTCCAGCGACTGAATGCGCTCTCCTGCCTGCACACCCTCAGCGCGACGCGCCTCTTCCAATTCGCCAATGCGCTGCTGCGCCTGCGCGGCACGCTGTTCCGCATTGTTCTGCGCCGTTGCCAGCGCGGACTCCAATGCGCGTACACGCTCCGCGGCCTCCGCCGCTTCCGTCTCGCGCGCACTCTCCAGCGCAACCCGCTGCTCGTCCGCAGCGCGACGCGCTTCAGCCAATGCCGATTCCAACTCGCGAATGCGATCCGCCGCCTGGCCCAAATCCGTATCGCGCGCATGCGACAGCGCCGCGATCTTGCCTTCCAATTCCGTCGCGCGTTGTTCCGCGTTCTGCTGCGCCGTTGCCAGCGCGGACTCCAATGCGCGTACACGCTCCGCAGCCTCCGCCGCTTCCGTCTCACGCGCGCTCTCCAGCGCAACCCGCTGCTCGTCCGCAGCGCGACGTGCTTCAACCAAGGCCGACTCCAACTCGCGAATGCGATCGGCCGCCTGACCCAAATCCGTATCGCGCGCGTGCGACAGCGCCGCGATCTTGTGTTCTAATTCCGTCACGCGCTGTTCCGCGCTCTGTTGCGCCGTTGCCAGCGCGGACTCCAATGCGCGTACACGCTCCGCGGCCTCCGCCGCTTCCGTCTCGCGCGCACTCTCCAACGCAACCCGCTGCTCGTCCGCAGCGCGACGCGCTTCAGCCAATGCCGACTCCAACTCGCGAATGCGATCGGCCGCTTGTCCCAAATCCGTATCGCGCGCGTGCGACAGCGCCGCAATCTTGTGCTCCAATTCCGTCACGCGCTGTTCCGCGCTCTGTTGCGCCGTTGCCAGCGCAGACTCCAATGCGCGAACCCGCTCCGCCGCCTCCGCCGCTTCCGTCTCGCGCGCGCTCTCCAGCGCAACCCGCTGCTCATC
>JBDHQM010000022.1:0-41538 GCA_039807095.1 Kiritimatiellia bacterium | reverse complement strand
TTTCACCCACTGGTCCAACCGATACTCCCGCCGTTCCAAATTTTCAATGCATCGCTGACAAAACACATACCCAACACGGATGTTCACAGATGGAAGAAGAATTTAACCACGAATGAACCCGCCCACAGCGCTGCGCGCAGTGCGGCGGGCCTGCCCGCAATGCTACACATAGCGTTGCAGGCGGGCGGGCGCAAAGGATGGAGGAAGAGAAACATGATGAAGACAGAAAGAACTCGAACCACTCGATAATGTCGCTCAATTCGATCTACTCGAACAATGGTTTGACCTGAATGACCGTAATGACCTTGTTGACGGGGGTGGAGAAAAGACCGGGCAAGACGGAGCTTGCCCCTCCGGAGGTTGGTGAGGACGGGCGCGGGTACGGGAACGAGAACGTGTACGAGGACGGGGGCGGAGCGGGCGAAATCGGGGCCGTACGCCGCTTGACGTTCGGGGGGCGGTGAGTCACAACAGCGGGCTATGGCGATTCGTTTTGAGATTGGTTTGCGGGATGGGGTTCCGGATGCGCGGGGTGCGGGGGTGGTGGCGCGGGCGGGATCGTATCTGAAGGTTCCTCTGTCGGGTTGCGCGGTGCGGGATGTGTATCTCGTGGATGCGCGGCTGGGGGATGATGAGGCGGCACGGGTTGCGGCGTCGTTCGCGAATCCGGTGACGCAGGTGGTGGCGCGGGACCGGTTGGCGCCGCCGCAGGATTTTGCGTGGCTGGTGGAGATCGGGTTTAAGCCGGGGGTGACAGACAACGTCGGGCGCACGGCGCGGGTGGTGATTCAGGATGTGCTGGGGCGCGAGTTGGGGGCGTATGAGGAGGTGTTCACGGCGGCGCAGTATTTTCTGTCGGGTACGCTGGATCGCGCGGGGGCGGAGCGGATCGCGAGTGAGTTGCTGGCGAATGTGCTGATTCAGAATATCCGCGTGTTTTCACCGGCGGAGTGGGCGGCGGCGGAGATCAATCGCGAGGCGCCTGCGATGCGGGATGCGAGCGTGCCGGAGGTGCGGACGTTCGATCTCGAGGTGAGCGATGAGGAGTTGATGCGGATCAGCCGCGAGGGGATTTTGTCGCTGTCGCTGGAGGAGATGCGGGCGATTCGCGAGTATTACCGGCGGAGCGATGTGCGGGCGGCGCGGGCGGCGGCGGGGCTGCCGGAACGGCCGACGGATTTGGAGCTCGAGTGCATCGCGCAGACGTGGAGCGAGCATTGTAAGCACAAGATTTTCGCGGCGCGCGTGCAGTACACGGATGAGACGGGGGCGACGCGCGAGATCAATGGTCTGTTCAAGTCGTTCATCAAGGCGGCGACGGAGGAAGTCGGGAAGCGGATTGACTGGCTGGTGTCGGTGTTCAGCGACAACGCGGGTGTGGTGAAGTTCAATGAGCGTTGGAATGTGCTGTTCAAAGTGGAGACGCACAACAGTCCGTCGGCGCTGGATCCGTATGGCGGGGCGATTACGGGGATTGTGGGGGTGAATCGCGATGCGCTGGGGACGGGCGTGGGCGGGGAGATGGTGTGCAATGTGTGGGGGTATTGTTTCGGGCCGCCGGAGTTTGACGGAGAGCTACCGAAGGGGCTGATGCATCCGCGGCGCATTCGCGACGGGGTGCATCACGGGGTGATTGACGGCGGGAATCAGAGCGGGATTCCGTGGGCGCGCGGGTGGGAGCGGTTCGACGAACGTTTTCTGGGCAAGCCGCTGGTGTTCTGCGGAACGGTGGGCAAGCTGCCGGTGTTGGTGGGCGGTGCGCCGTCGGAGCGGAAGGAAGTGGAGCCGGGCGATTTCATCGTGCAGGCGGGCGGGCGCGTGGGGAAGGACGGGATTCACGGCGCGACGTTTTCATCGGAAGAGCTGCGGCAGGAGTCGCCCGCGCAGGCGGTGCAGATCGGCGACCCGATCACGCAGCGGAAGATGTACGAATTTTTGATCGAGGCGCGCGATGCGGCGCTGTTCCGCGCGGTGACGGACAACGGCGCGGGCGGGTTGAGCAGTTCGATCGGTGAGATGTGCCGGTTGAGCGGCGGTGCGGAAGTGGATTTGACGGATGCGCCGCTGAAGTATGAAGGGTTGCAGCCGTGGGAGATTTTCCTCTCAGAGGCGCAGGAGCGGATGACGCTGGCGGTGCCGCCGGAGAAGTGGGAAGCGTTTGCCTCGCTGGCGAAGCGGCGCGATGTGGAGGTGGCGCGGATCGGGACGTTCTCGGATTCAGGCGCGCTGCGGGTGTGGCACAGAGGCGTATTGTGCGGGGCGTTGGATTTGGAGTTTCTGCATGACGGCTGCCCACGGATGGAGATTCCCGCGGTCTGGCAGCCGCCGAAGGTGGCGGCGCCGCGCGCGCTGCGCGCGGGGGATCGCACGGGCTGGCTGTTGAAGGTGCTGGGCGCGCTGAATGTGGCGTCGAAAGAGGCGAAGAGCCGGAGCTATGACGGCGAGGTGAAGGGGCTGAGTGTGGTGAAGCCGTTTGTGGGCGTGCGGAGTGATATGCCGAGCGACGCGACGGTGATGCGCCTGGAATATGGCGGGCGCGAGGGCGTGGTGCTGGCGGAGGGCGTGAATCCGTTTCTTTCGGATTTGGACACCTACGCGATGGCAGCATCGGTTGTGGATGAGGGCGTGCGTCGGATTGTGAGTGTGGGCGGGCGTTGGGACCGGATTGCGGGGCTGGATAATTTCTGCTGGCCGGATCCGGTGCTGTCGGAGAAGACGCCGGACGGGCCGTACAAGATGGCGCAGTTGGTGCGGGCGAATCAGGCGCTCTACGATGTGTGCGTGGCGTATGGCGTGCCGCTGATCAGCGGCAAGGACAGCATGAAGAACGATTCGGTGCGCGGCGGCCGCAAAATCTCGATTCCCCCCACCCTGCTCTTCTCGACGATCGGCAAGATTGACGATGTGCGGCAGGCCGTGACGATGCCGTTCAAGCAGGCGGGCGACGCGATTTATGTGGTCGGTTTGACGAAGGACGAGCTGGGCGCATCGGAATATCATCGCCAGCGCGCGCTGGCGATGAAGAAGCCGGAGCGGATGGGCGGCACGGTGCCGGGGCTGGATGTTGAAGCGGCGAAGTCGCTCTATCACGCGATGAACGAGGCGCAGGTGCGCGGTCTGGTGCGCTCGTGTCACACGCCGACATTGGGCGGGTTGGCAGTCGCCTTTGCGCTGGCATCGCTCGGCGGCGGGTTGGGCGCGCGAGTTGAGCTGGCGAATGTGCCGGAGTCGGGCGCGGGACTGGACGCGCTGCTGTTTGCGGAGAGCAACAGTCGCTTTGTGGTGAGCTGCGCACCGGAACGCGCAGCGGAACTTGAGGCGGTATTCCGCGGCCTCCCCTGCTCGCGCGTCGGCGAGGTGACGCCGGACCCAGAGCTGCACATCACGCTGGCGAATAGAACGGTAGTAAAGGCGAAGCTGGACAGAATGAGGAAGGAGTTCAAGAGAGGAGTGAGAGGCTAAGAAATTTCGGATTTCGAATGGCGAATTTCGGATTTAATTAACCACGAAGAGCACGAAGGACACGAAGAAGATCAACCACGAATTGACCCGCCTACAGCGTTGCGCGCAATACGGCGAGCAGGCACGAAATTTCACGAATAGAAGAAAAAGAGACCGGATAACGGGATTGACCGGATGGACGGGAGGGAGTTGATGGGTTGATGAGTTGATGAGGTAAGAGAAGTTTGAATTTTTTCTCCTAACTCCTATCTCCCAACTCCCATCTCCTAAACAAAAAACTTTGTGCCTATGCTTGTCACGGCGTAGCCCCGCCTGCGGGGCGAAGCCGGATGCCTCTGTGCCTTTGGACCTTTGTGCCTTCTACTATCTCCTAACTCCCAACTCCTATCTCCTCTACAACTTATGAATCCAAAAATTCTTATTCTCACGGGCTATGGGCTGAACTGCGAGGCGGAGTCGGCATATGCGTGGCGACTGGCGGGGGCGGAGCCGGTGTTGGCGCATTTGAACGATGTGATCGAGAATCCCGCGCTGCTGCAGGATGCGCAGGGGCTGATGCTGATGGGCGGGTTTTCGTATGGCGATCACCTGGGGTCCGGCTTGGTCTTTGCGAACCGGCTTCGCACGAAGTTGCGCGCGGAGCTGCAGTCGTTTATCGAACGCGGGAACATCGTTCTGGGCGTGTGCAACGGGTTTCAGATTCTCACGCAGCTCGGGATGTTGCCGGGGCTGAAGGGCGATTATTTTTCGCCGACGGTCGCGTTGCAGCAGAATGAGTGCGGAAGTTTTCAGAACTTCTGGATCACGCTGCGTTTTGAGGAGAAGAGTCCGTGCATTTTCACGCGCGGGCTGACAACGATGGAGTTGCCGATCCGCCACGGTGAGGGGCGCCTCTTCACGGCGGATAACGCGGTGTTGAATCAGATTCAACGAAAGCATCTGGTTCCGTGCCGCTACGCGGACCCGGCGACGGGCAAGGCGACGCAAAAGTTTCCGCACAATCCGAACGGGTCCGTGAAAGCGATCGCGGGACTCTGCGATGAAACGGGGCGCGTGTTTGGTTTGATGCCGCATCCCGAGGCGTATCTGCATCCGGAGAATCATCCGCAGTGGGATTTTCAGGATGTGCGCGGGAAGCTGCCGGAACACGGACAGGGCCTGGCGATCTTCGTGAATGCGGTGGAATATCTGAAGAACAAGCGCCCGACGCTGTAAGATTCCGAGTGCGGACTGGAACCGGCCGCCCCCCTCCCCCGCGCGAATATCGGCGCGTTTACGGTTGACGGGGCTATTGATATGATATATCAAACTAATGATGTGTGCGGCATGGCGCCGCGCCGGAGATGAGCGGACATCGGGAGAGTTGAACATGAAATCCTCGAGTTTTGGGACACGTTGGTTTATCGCGGCTGCGGCGGGATTTGCGCTCGGCGCTTCTATCGGATTTGCGCAGCCTGCATGGATTGGCGAGGCACTGGAAACGGCTGGAGCCAATGATGCGCAGCCGTGCAGTTGGGTCGAGTTCCACGCGAAGCAGGTGGATGGGGCGCTCCGGATTGCGTATCGCAGCGCGAACCCGATTGATTTCAATCGCGGCGCGGCATACTGCGTCTATCTCGATGCCGACAACAGCCGCACAACCGGTTTTCGCGGGGGTGGCGATGAGTTTCCGGTTGGCGCCGATTATCTTTTGCAGGGCATCCTTCTGTTTCGCTACACGGGCAATGGAACCGATTGGGCCTGGGAGCAGGTCGGCAGCGTGCCGTATGAAGTTGCCGGGGACTGGGCGAGTTTCGTGTTATCCCCCACCCTCTTTCCAATTGCGGGCGATAAAGTCGGCGCATTTCTTTTCGGCGACAACACCGCGCCCGGAGTGGGCGGAAACAAAACGGACGTAATGCCCGCAGGCGCGCTTCGCGCAGGCGGCGGCGGTCCGTTCATCGCAATCGCGATTGAGTGAGCGATCTGTAGGTTTACGTGCAAATGAAAACCGCCCTCGTTGAGGGCGGTTTTCATTTTTCTGCGGTCGGCGGCTGCGGCATTCATCAAGTTCATGAGCGTCCCCCCACTGGAGGGCTGCGCTTCGCCTGCCCGCAATGCTACGCATAGCGTTGCAGGCGGGTCGCGGCCGTCTGTTGTTTCGGCCACGATGAAACGTGGCCCTCCAGAGAATGAGTTAAATTGGATCGCGGTCGGTCGGAGGCGGGCAGGACCGGCCGAATACGGGCAGGACGGAGCCTGCCCCTCCGGAGGTTGGAGGGCGAGGACGTGGACGAGTACGTGTACATGCGGACACGACCTGCCGAAGGCAGGCGGGCATCGCCTGCCCCTCCGGGGGGTAGCATTCGGGAAGATCGGTGCGCGGGGCGCGCACCGCAGCACGCGAGGGCGCGTGCGCTCCCCCGAGGAGTCGCGATTCGCGATCGGGATCGCGATTGAGGCGGGGACGGGGACGGGGACGCGAACGGGTACGGTCCATTCAGAGGTCGCTCTACCGGCTGCAGGTCTACAGTCTACGGTCTATGGTCTACGGTCTATTTCACCGAGGCAGGCCGACGCGGATTTGGTAGGTCCGGTTAGTGCTCTGCGCGGGGGCGGGCGTGGTCAACGTACCGTCGTCAATCCACGTGATGATGTTGCCGGTGCCGGGCAGGGAATTCGTTGTCGCGGGCAACCATGTCGCGCCGTACGGGCCGCTGTTGGCGTACCAGATGTCGTACTCGCGGAAAGGTTTGCTCGGGAAGCGAACAGCGATGCCATTTCCGTTGGTCATCGCCTGCGCGGTCCAATGCAGGAAGTCGCTGCTGTTGTTCGGATCGGTATTTGAGATCCATTCCGCCAGATTGCTCATCCGGTCGCCGTCTTCGTCTTCATCGGCATCGGCGGGGTCTGCGGGATCGAGGAAGCCGTAGCTGTCTTCGATGTAGTTCGGGATTCCGTCGCCATCCCAATCGGACGGGAATGCGTTCAGGGCGATGCTGAAGGAGAAGGTTCCGCTGCCGTAGATTTCGGTCTGCTGCGTTTGCGCCTGATTGCGCATGACGCGGGTGGAGTAACGATTGCTCACGGAGAGGCTATCCACCGCTGCGGCGCTGTGTGCGGCATTGTGTCCGGAGTCGGCATAGCCAATTTCGGTTTTCACGGTGAAGGAATAGTTGGTGTTCGCCAAACTCAAGACTCCTCCGCCGACGGCGAGATCGCCAAGTGTGCGCTGCCCGTTGAGCAGAAGATCGTAGAGATTGGGCGACAATCCGTTGCGGACGTAGAGCGTCTTGCCCGCCATCGCACCGGACAGGGTGTACTGAACCTCGAAGCGCCAGCTCTTCGGCTGCAAGGTGACAATCTTGGTGATGTCGCCGTCCGACGAGATCATGCGCCATCCGTTGGTCCAGTTGGTGAAGGTATACAGCTTGTTCACATACTCACTGGTGCCCGCCCCCTTGGTGGCCCACCAATCCTTCAGGGCGGAGGTGCGGTGTGCGCGCACCGCGCGATTCGTGTAGGCGTTATAGTCGCCCTCTTCCTCCGTGTCGGATGCGGCAGCACTGACGTGATTGCCGATTGCCTGGAAGACGCGTCCGCTCATCAAGTCGCGCGTCCACGCCGCGACCATACGCCCGCCGATGCGCTCGAATAGCGCGAAGACGCGATCGTTATAGAGGATGTATTCCTGTTCGCCATCCAGGTCCACATCGGCCATCAGCACTTGCGGCGTCGTGATGGTTGCGGCAATGGCGGCCCAGGAATCAACCGCTTGATAGATGCTGGCGAAGCGCGTCTGTGCCTGCGCCTGTTTCGAGAAGTCCGCGAGGGTGTCGAAGGTTGTATCCGGCGAGACGTATGTACCGATGCTGAACCGCTCGAGGTTGTTGTTGTCCTCGTTGTGGAACGCCGTTTCAAAGCCGGAAGCATGCATGACACCGCGCGCGAGCTTGCTCAGGTTTGTGTCGGCGACGCTCAGCACGGAGTCCCACGCCTGCGAGACGATTCCGCCGGTGTAGAGCATTCCATACGCGCTGGGAAGCAGTGTGCCGGGGCGGATTTCAAACCGGTTCGTCGCGAGCCCCTGCTCGGCGCCGGAGAGGCCGTTATACCAGTTGTCATAATCGCCGCGAGTTGCGTGCTGAATATAGTTGTGGCTCAGCTTGTTGGTCGCGATATTGCCGCGATCCACGATGTACCAACTGTCTCCGCTGCCATCGCGATTGAGGTCCACGCGGTTGGCCAAGATATCGTCGAGGGCGACGATTTCGATCCACGGATGGTTCGCGATCCAGCGCAGGTTGCGATCATACGCATCGGCATTTTCCTTCGAGCGGAAGTCTTCCCAGTTGCTAAAGATCACGAGCACCTGATCCTGCGATCCCGCGCGCGCGCGCCGGTTGAAGATGCCGCGCAGCGGCATGTTCAATCCCTTATCGTTATTCTGGAACCGGTAGTTCGATGCGTCGTTATTCAGGATGAAGGTCTTGATTCCATTGATCTGGTTCACCTGATAGCCGCTCTGCGAAAGCGATTCTGTGCGACCGAGCCAGTAGAACAGGTGCGTATCCTGATCCACGAGCGTCGCCTGATAGCCCATCTGCCCGATCTTGTTGAACACATCCGCATCCAGCACGCGCTCCGGCGGCCAGAACACGGAATTGATCGTGAAATTCGCGCCATAGATGTGGCCGAGGAATTCTTCCGCCAGCGCGGCGTTGTCGTTGTTGTATTCTGTGGTGTAATACGACGGGATGTGATCCGAGAACGTGCTCGCGAGCAGGCGCACGACGCCCGTTTCAACCAGCGAGGCGATCTGGGCATTGAACGCCGGTCCGTCGCGCCACGGCTGGCCCAGCGCGGGATCCACCGATGCCCACTGAATTGCAGAGGCGAGCGTCGGCGTGATGTGCAGGTTCACGGGTTTCTTATACATCTCGTGGATGGCGAGCAGGCGGTGATATCCCGCGCCGTTGCCGTCGTTGATCATATCCTGCATCACGCTGCCCGGCTGAATGGCCTGGTTGCCGTGCACAACAAACGCAACTTTTGCGCGACCGGAGAACGTGGCCTTGTTGAAGTAGTGCACAAGCGCATTCTGGATGCTGCCCTGCGCCTGCCAGTAGTCCTCCGCGACGTGGTCGTCATAGATCGTGTCGCGCACGTCGTTGCGGCCGCCGATGTCGCCTGCGCCCGGCGTGTTGCCCGGGCCGCAGGAGTTGCACGTGCCATCCTTCGTGCTGAAGACCTGGAAGTTCAACGAGTTGAAGTTGCCGTTCCAGCCCGCGTCGAGCAGCACTTGGCGACTGATCGAAAATTCGACCGCGTCGAGCTCAGAGTTGTAGTACGACGCACGGAAGCCGTTAGGGTGTGTCTGATCGCGCTTCTCCACGCCGAACGCAGCGAGGTTGCCACCATCGGTCACGACGGTGGAGTTGTTGCTCGGGTTCGTGTCCACAAACACCGCGCCATCGCCCGACTTGTATGCCGCGACCACGACTTCCCAGCGGCTGCTGGTGATCAGGTCCACATCGTCCGGCAGCGCCATTTCGCCCGATGCCGGGTTGCCCGTATCAATGATCACATAGAGATTCAGATAGCCGTCTTCCGCCAGCGGCTGCAGATCGTGCAGGTCCACACGGAAGTAGAATTCACCCGTGTCAGGACCGCCGTCGCGTGCGTAGAACGCGACGATGTCGCGCGAGGAGTCGTAGCCATCCCACGCGGGATAGATGTCGCCGCCCTGGTTGTTCGGACCGTCACCTTCGTACTCATCGAGCGCGATGAGATCGTCCCACGTCCAGTCAATGAACTCGGAATAGTTCGTCACACCGTTGATTACGCCGAGCACATTGGTGCCGCGTCCAATGACGATGGAGCCCTCCGGAATCGGCCCGCAGTTTTCCGCCTGGCGCGGGTTTGTACCATTCTGGAATTCGAGCAGATTGTAGTACGCATTCGTCGTGTTGCAGATGAAATCGCCGTCCGGGTTTCCAAACGCGCCGTTGAGCGTGTTCGTGATGATCAGTCCGGTGCGCAGACTGCGCTGTCCGATGATTCCTGAATCCAGCGGATCGAGGCCATACTGCACTTCCCAGCCGTCCGGAAGTCCGTCGCCATCCGTATCCCACAGGAGCGGATCCGTTTCGAGATAGACCGCATTCGGGAAATTGCTGAACAGCGCCGGGCGGTTGATATAACGCGAATACTGCCCACCGAGCTTCGGCACACTCGCGTTCGGCAGATTTGCCGTTACCACGCCGGTCACCGGGTGCGCCAATCCGATGTCCACATAACCGTTGAAGTTCTTATCTTCACCGTATCCGTCACTCAGCCCGTCTCCATCCGAATCCGCCAGGGTCGGGCTGGTCTCCTTCCACGTCTCACCCGCGTCCATCACGTTATTCGGCCACTGACGCGCCAGCGACGGCGATTGATTCGGCGACAGCGCCTCGCCGTCTCCATCCACCCAGCCGTTGCGGTTCGCATCTTCAATGCCGTCCGGAATGCCGTCGCCGTCCGTATCGGGGTTGTTCGGATCGGTCATGCTTCCGCGCACAAGACGGGCGCGATCGCCGCCTTCGTTCTGGCTGTTCACGCCGGGCACATTCCCGTAGTTGTCCAACGTATTGAAGAACGGAGGATCGAGGTCCGGCAGGAAGTTCGGCCAGCCGTCTCCGTTCGTATCCATATTCGTATCCGTTCCGCTCGACGGCGAGCGCCACCCCAACTCAAGCGCATCGGGCAATCCGTCGCCGTCGGTGTCCGGCATGAGCGGATCGGTCTTGCCGAAGGCATAGACGATGTGCACGTCGCCGTTGTTCCACTGCTCCGGATTTGTCGCAGGGAAATTCGTCGGATTCTGCTCGTTCACATCGGGCAATCCGTCATCGTCGTCGTCCTCATCCGACGGATTGTTCTGAACCGTCTGGAGGAAGCGTATCCGGGTATTCCGCGTCGCGCTGGCTTCGACGGTGTTCGTCACGCCATTGGTGTCCACGCGCGCAAAGAAAGTATAGGCGCCCGGCGACGCGATGTTCGTCCACAGGAAGTTCCACATCAGGCGACTGCCGAGCAGTTGCGGATTGGGATCCACGCGATAGGCAGTCAGCCCGTTTTGGTTCGCACCTGGATACGCTGCCGTCAAGGTCAGGTTGGTGCCGTTTACAACTGCGGCCACGCCCAGCAGATTTGTACCCAGCCGGATCGTATCACCCGCAGAAAAGTCCACATCGAAGCGCGGCAACAGATACGCGCTCAATCCGGACTGCGTTGCACCGGGATAGCCCGCCGCAATCCGCAGCGAGGTATTATTGACGATCTGCGTGACGGTCAGCCAGTTGGTTCCAATCATGACCGTGTTGCCCACCACCACCTCGGTGGCAAAGAGCGTGCCCACTCCCGTGACCGTGGTGCTGTTCGTCGTCACAGAGACGGTGCCCATCAGCGGCTTGCTCCGCGCGGTGACGGAGGCATTGGCGTTTTTCACATCCACCAATCCCGCCACGGCCGTCTCCACGGATGCCAGTTTGCCGGCCTGCCCCGCGTTGTTCGCAAACTCGATCCAAACATCCTTCGCCGAAAGATCCGTCGAAACTTGAATCGGATAGCTCCGCTGTTCCGGCGTCGGGGACGCGACGTCCGGCAAGATAATCACAAACGGCTTGCCGACCGAATCCACCTCCGGCGGGTTCACAATCGAAACGTACGGCCCCGCATTCTCGGAATAGGCCCGGATATAGCGGAACGCGGAAAGAATGATGCCGTTCTTGTCGTGCGTAACCTCAATGCTGTGCAGGAAGTTCGTGTCGCCCGTTGCCAGCGCAGGCAGCGGGAATACCAGCTCGTGGTGCCCGCCATCCACGTTCCAGTTGATCGAGTAGTTCTTTGCCTGCGCGGAACCATCAATGCGGATCAGGAAGCGGCTCTTCAAGGTCTCTTCGCTGATGTTGTCCGCCAGCGACTTGCTGAACCAAACCTTCATATTGTAGTTCCACTGATCGTTGATCAGCATCCCGTCGTTTTCGGGATACGCCACAAACAGCGACTGCGTCGGGCCCTGCGTTTGCACCACGCGCTGCAGGGTTGTGAACCAGCCCGCCGAATCGTTGAGGGCAAGATTTGTGGACGACGAAATTTCGACCAGGCGCACCTGCACCGTCGCTATGCCCGTCGCCGGGATATTGCGATAGGTGAAACGGTATTCGTCCGGATAGGGACTGTTGATTTCGAGGCTCGGCGTCACGCGGCTGGCAGCGACCCAGGAGGTGAGGTTGTTCGTCCCCAGCCCGTTGCCGTTCAGAGCCCCCGTCACGCGGTCGTCATTATTCGTCGCGCCGTCTTGCACGTTGAAATACACCGCGCGCACGGTGGGATCCACCCGCACAACAAAACCATATTCCTGCGAACCCAGCACGGCGCCGTTCGTCGAAGCAAAGACGATGTGTCCTGTCGGCGGAGTCGTGTCGTAGTAGAACGTCTGATCAAACGTGTTGAAAAGCGACGCCTTGTTCGGGCGATCCAGGAACGCGCGCGCGCGCAGGATGTGGAAGCCTTCCGCCAGGCCCGTCTCCGTGCGACCATAGTCCACATGGGGTTTGTACTTCACCGTCGTCGCGTTGAAGTCCGCCGCTTCCCACTCGCTGACCATCTGCATCTTCTTCGCCAGCTCGGCACCGCTCTGCGGCTGAACGATGTACCACGGCGAGCGGTTCGTGTCGCCGTTCTGTTGGCGCCAGAAGCCGATCTTGTAGCGAAGCGTCGTCCCGCCCGGCATCGCGGGCAACACGGCCTTCCACCAATCGTGCTGGCTGTTGTCCTTGTCCTCGCCCGCCCAGCCAAGTTCTGCAACCTTCGTTGCGCCCACGCCGAGTCCAACCGCGCCCTCAGGGAAAGTGGCGCCATCCGTCGTGTAATAGACAAATCCCTTGCTCGCATCAAACTTGTCGCCCGTCTTCACCCAGATGGTGACCGGCTGGTTCGCCGCGCTCTGCGGCGCAGGAACCAACTGCTTCATCGAGGAATTCGTCGCGAGATTGATCGTGCCGTCCGCATCGTGATAGGCCCACACGACCGACTCGCTGTTTGACCAGTCGTTCGCGCCGTAGCCCGCATAGTTCGTCACCCCGGCCGTCCCAATCACCACCTGGTAGCTCTCCGCGCCCGGCGAAGTATATTGCGCGCGCGCCGAATCCTTGGCTGCGAACTTCTCGCGCCCGTGCGTGCGCTGCACAAAACGCAGGTCTTCATATCCGAGGAAGACATCTGTCGCCTTGCCCGGCCGGTTCTCGCGATTCAGCGCCCAGTCCGCCGTATTCGTCTCACCCATCCCCATCTGCGAGTTGAGGTCAATCCCGCCGTCGAGCTTCATCATCACGTGGCCCGCCGAACCATCTACGCGCGCGACAAAACGCAAGTTCGTACCCGACGTCACCCGCGGCACCGTCCATGTATAGGCATAATCACCCGGCGTATCGCCCGCCACACCATACGGGTTGAAATTCGGATCGCCATTCGGCCCGTCTCTGCGGACATACGACACCGTAGGCGTGCGGACGCCGTTCTGATAAATCTCCACCGGCTTGCCGCCGATCCCGCGCCAGACTTCCGTCTCCTCCGGTGTGCGCGGAGCAAATGCGAAATAGCCGCCCGGCGGAACCACCACGGAACCCAACTGCGAGGCATATACAAAGAATCCGCCGCCATACACCGAATAGTTGTACAGATATACATCGTCCGTGAACGGCGTCTTTCCAAACTTCACACTACTGCCGATGGATCGGGACGCGCCGTTCTCATAGTTGTCGTTCATCATGAACAGCAGCGTCGCGCCGTCTGCATCGCTCATGCTCCAGTTCTCACGCTTATCAATCCGGTGATAGGCCAGGTAATCGTTATCGCCCCACACCCCCACCTGCGCGCCGCGCGCGAAGTGGTTGTGGATGTAGGCGAGATTCGGCAGGCGGTTGTCGCCGAACTGCCCCAGAAACGCCGTGTTGGCGTGACGCGGAAATGCGCCGCCCGACTGCGCCAGTGTTTCCGACTGAAAGTTGCCGTCCGAATACACGTTCGGCAACCCCGCGCGCGTCATGTAGAAGGCATACTGCAACTCGCGCGCCTTCGCATAGTCGCTGTCGTGACTGTGCGCGAATTGCACACCCTGACCCGATCCGAACGGACTCCCGCCGCCCGCAACTTCCAACCCCGCCAGCGACCCCCACGACTCGCCCAGCATCCCGTTCAAATGGTCGCGCAGCGGCGCATCCTTCAAGCGCATCCCCGCATCAATATATCCGCCGAACCCCGGCGGCGAACCGAGATGTTCGCCAAACATCATCGCATCATCGCGTGGCGCATCCGTATCAAACACCGAGTTGCGATGGTTGTTGTCCATCCCGTCGCCGTTGAACCCGCGCGCGCGATTGAACGCCACCTGCGCCTGCCCCACATAGCCCGCGTCGCTCTCATCCTTATCCACGCCCGTCTGCTGTCCGAAGAAATAATCCGGCACGTGCTTCACCGCATCCAAACGCAGGCCATCCGCCTTCGTTGTCTCCATCAACCACCGCGCCGCACGCACGAGATAGCCGCCCACATCCTCCGTGTAGTACCCCGGGTTTTCTGCTATCGTCTGCGCCGTAATATTTGTTGTCCCGAATCCCACATACCCCAGCGTCGGGTGAAAATCATAAAACTCCGGGTTATTCGGCTGGCGTACAAACGCGACCTTCGGATAGGTCTGCCCCTCAAACGAGCCAAAGTTTGCGTTCGGATTTTCCTGCGAAATATCAATCAGGTCTGAAAAGTTGCGGTTCTGGACCTGCCAGGCATCTTGCCAATCACTCACGTTGTCCCACTTGCGATAGAACCCGTCCTCCGTCTTGCGGAGATGGAAATCCTCCGGCACCATCCCCGGATACAGATCAATCGGCGTCGTCTCGTTATACCCCGGGATATCGAACGCCCGGTGGTTCATGATGTTGTCAATATAGATGCGAATGCCGAAGCGGTGCGCCACCTCGACCATACGCAGCAGCTCCGCCTCAGTTCCGTAACGCGTGCGAACTGTGCCCCGTTGATCCTTGCCGCCCAGATCAAACGGATCCCACAAATCGTAACCCACCGACAGCGCACCGCTGCCCTTCGTCGGCGGTGGAATCCAGAGCGACCCATATCCCGCCTCCGCCAGCTCCGGCATTTTCTCCGCCAAATCGCGCCAACTCGTGTTGAAAAGCTGGAGCATCACCTCCGCCTGAACCGAAGAAACACAGAGCGTGACCAACGCCACAACTGCAAGCGCTCGCAACTTAATGAAATTCAAAAAAACTCTCATTGTGGCTCCCAACGAAAAAGCTCTCATCCTCGCGCAAATCCAATAGCCGCACAGCACAGCAACCGAATCTAAACGCATACACAAACCCGCTATTTATGTAAAGCTAAAACGTTTTACTAAATAACGGAATAACTTCTTTTTTCTACTCTACCGGCCAACGCAACTTTTGATCCAGCCCAAAAGGCAATTTTCTCTCGATACCCACCCACCCAATCTCCATCGCGATCGCGAATCGCGACTCTTCCCCTCCAACCCGCGATGCAGCGAAAAAGAACCCCGCCTTCAACGAAGGCGGCTACAGTAGAACGCGTAGAGTCCCTCTGGAGGGCTGCGCTTCGGCGCGGCCGGCGTTCCGGATATTCTGGATTATTTCCGGCCACGACCCGCCTGCAACGCCTATGCGTAGCATTGCGGGCAGGTAAAACGTGGCCCTCCAAAAAATTGATGCGCTTCCGGGGAGCGCATGCGCCTCGCATGCGGCGGTACGCGCCCTCGCGTACCGTCTTGAGCGAACATCTGCATAAAGCTGCAAGTCGCCGGAGAGTCGTACAGATTGGACGCAGCTCGCCGAGAACAACTCGCCCCACCAACACTCAATCCTCACCTCCGGGCTACAGCACATTGTTTCACCCCAATCCCGATCGCGATCGCGATCGCGAATCGCGACTCTTTCCCTCCAAAACCCGCGCTGCAGCGAAAAAGAACCCCGCCTTCAACGAAGGCGGCTACAGTAGAACGCGTAGAGTCCCTCTGGAGGGCTGCGCTTCGTCTCTGAATTATTTCCGGCCACGACCCGCCTGCAACGCCTATGCGTAGCATTGCGGGCAGGTAAAACGTGGCCCTCCACAAAAACCTCCGGGAGGGGTGAGTCCGTGTACGAGTCCGTGTACGTGTACGAGAACGAGTACGATTACGAGGACGAGGACGGGGCGGGTGGCTAGCCTTTTACCGCGCCTTCGGTCATGCCTTTGATGAAGAGGCGCTGGGCGAAGACGAAGAGGATGATGATCGGGATGGAGGCGATGGCGTAACCGGCCATGAGCGGGCCCCAGAGTTTGATGTATTCACCCGCCATACGGAGCAATTGCACCATGACGGGCAGGCGCGCGTGATCGCGCATCACAATCAGCGGCAATACGAAATCATTCCACGCGCCGATGAAGTGCATGACGCCGACGGTGCCGAGGATGGGTCCGGACAGCGGAAGCACGACGTGGCGCATCTGCTGGAAGTGCGAGGCGCCGTCAATTTCGGCGGCCTCAAATAGATCCTGCGGAATATCAGATATAAATCCGCGCAGCATAAAGATGCCGAATATCTGCCCACCCGAGGCGCCGACAATGATGAGCGCGGAGAGGGTGTTCAGCAGATTCATGTCGCGCAGCAGAATGAACAGCGGCACGAGGTTCGCAATGGCGGGCATCATCATGAGGAGCAAAATCGCGTTCCACATCGCGTTGGAAAGCGGTACGCGAAGCCGGGCGAAGAAGTAGGCGCCGCAGAGGGCGAAAAACAGCGTCAACACAGTTGAACTGGTCGAGATGAATAGGCTGTTGGCAACCGTCGGGGTGACGGATTCCCACGCGGTGCGCCAGTTGTCCCAGTGCATGGGGGCGGTGAGGGTTGCGGGGGCGAGGTAGAACTGCTGGTTGTCCTTCACGCTGACGATGATCATCAGATAGAGGGGCAGAAACGCGAACACGAGCACGAACCAGATGAAGATGTGCTTGAAGCTGCGCAGACCCAATTCGCCCACTGTGCGGGATGCGCGATAGAGCGGGTTGGCCGCAAGCGCAAAGGCGCGATCTTCCGGGCGCACCCAGTTTTCATCGCGCTGTTTCTCGGGGAAGAGGCGCGCGATCGCGGCAATAATCTGCGGGAAGGGAATCGAGGCAATGGCAAAAATCAGGCCCAGCCCAATCAGTCGCGTTGAGTGCTGTTGATAGGACCACGCGAGAATGCCGAGACCGACGAGTCCCGTCGTGCAGCGCACCGCAATTTTCTGTTTCGGCGTCAGAGCGGTCCAGCCCACGAGGAGGGTGCTCAACTTCTGCAGGCCGAGGACGACGAGGGTCAGCACAATACCGATGGCGCAGGCGGCGCCCATTTCCTGCGTCAAGAACGCCTTGCGAAGCATGAAGAGCGCAGGGACGGTCGCTTTGCCACCGGGTCCGCCTTCGAGACCCGCGAGGGCGAGGATCATGCCTGCATCTTTGACCGTATCAATGATGACAAAAACCAGCAGCAGATAGATCGAGCCCATGATGAGAGGCAGCTCGATCTTGGAGAACTTGGTGAACCAGCTCACTCCATCAATTTCTGCGGCCTCGTACACATCCTTGCTGATGCCCTGCAGTTTCGCGAGGTGTGTGAGTACGGCGAACGAGCCGACCCACGGGAAGCCCCACACGATACACGCGGTGACGATCAGGCGCGGATCGCCCAGCCATGCGGGCATTTGACCGGGGACGAAAACGCCGCCCCAGTTAAAGGCTTTGTCGAAATGCACGAGGAGGTCGAAGAGTCCGCTGCCGAGCAGAAACTTATTGAGATAGCCCGAAGTGGCTTCAAAGAAGAACGAGCGCCAGATCAGCACCACGATCAACCCGGGGATCACCATCGGCACCACGAAGAGTGTGCGGTAGAAGAAATTCATCTTTTCGCTGCGACAGCGATGGATCGCCACCGCGACGAGCAGCGCGGGAATCATCTTCACCACATTCCAGCCACCGAGGATGAAGGCGAGGCGGAACGAGTTCCAAAACTCAGGGTTCTTCACCAGGTCGAGGTAGTTCAGGAAGCCGACGGGCTCTGAAATATCCGACCCGTTCCAGCGGTAGAAGCTGTGGAATATACCGCTCGCCGCGGGATAGTACTGAAACAGCGCGATCAGGATCAGCGTCGGGATGATGAAGAGATAAATCTCCCAGTGATGCTTGATCTGATCCCAGCGTATTTTCTTCGGCGTCATCGGTATAAATCAGCTTCGTGTGTTGTGCGCTCGTGTTTCGCTACAGGCTGGCGACGGCCTCGATTTCAACCTTGGAGTCTTTGGGCAGCCGCGCGACCTGAATCGTACTGCGCGAGGGCGCTGTGGCCTTGTCGGAAAACACTTTTCCATAGACCTCGTTCATCGCGGCAAAGTCGTTCATGTCCTGCAAAAACACCGTGGTCTTCACCACGCGATCAATGCCGGAACCGGCGGCTTCCAAAATAGCCTTCAGGTTGCGCAGCACCATCTCGGTCTGCTCCTTCACATCGCCGGTCACCATCTGCCCCGTGGCGGGATCCACCGGAATCTGGCCGGATGTATAGATGAGATCGCCCGAGACAACGGCCTGATTATACGGGCCGATCGGCTGTGCTGCGTTGGGGGTCAGAATAATCCGATTCATCGTCAATCCGCCTTTTCTTTGAGGTGCTTTTTCACAACCTCGAGTACCTCGGGCTTGTATTCATAGGGACCCACGGCATTCGTCGCGATTCCCTTTTCCATCAACTTCAACTGGCGACTGCGGTTCAATTCTTCCCACACCTGCCGACTCGCGGTCAGCGCGCGGTAGCGAATCCACTCGGTGTTGGCGTCCGCGCCTTCGCTGAACAGCGCGCGCGCGCGAATGCCAGCGAGGAACAGTTCGTTGCGCTGCATTCCGCGCCGCCAGTCGCGGCTCTGCTCCATATAGTCCAAAAGGCCGCGCTCCAGATAGAACGGCTTGTAGGTGTCGGCAAACTGTTTGTAGGTGATCTGGTTGACTTGATAGAGCGCCTGCAACTGGTTCCAGCGCACCACGGTTTCGCCGCCGAGCGTGAAGTTCATTGCGCCATAGATGCCGATGATGTTCGGCTCAAACGCGCGCAACAGCGGGTCGGTTTCCGTTCCCTGAATGGACGGGATCCAGCCGATGATGTGGTTCAACTCCTGATTCCCCAATCGCGATGCGAGGAACAGGAGGAAATCCAGCGCCACATCGGGATGCGCACTGGTGCGCGTGATGCCGAACTGAAAGCCGGTGCCCACCTGTTCGCGCGGACGCGCCGGGGCGACGGGACCATAAAACGGGTCGTCCGGAGTCGGGAAGGGATAGCGCATGACGCCGACTTCAAACTGCCCCTTTGCCTGCTCCTGCAGCGAGCGCGCATCCCACGTTCCGGTCGCCATGAACACGGCTTTCTGCTGCGCAAAAAGAAATACGGCTTCGTCGCGCGTCAGCCCGGTGTAGCCGGACTGAAAATAGCGCGTCATCTCTTCGATCATCTTGAAGCGCGCGCGATACGGCAGGAAATCGAAATCGAGCCGGCCCGTGCGGAATGCGACGAATTGTTCATCGTTGCCGACGCTGCCGTCGCGGTTGAAATCCGCCTTCTCGATCGCGCGATACGTCAGCGGCTCCCACATCAAACCGCCCATCATCCCGAAGTGATAGCCCGAGCAGGCGATGGGAATGAAGTTCCGCCCGTCCTCGCCCTTCTGCGCGCGAATCTTTTCGCAGACTTCCAGGAATGCGCGGTATTCATCCGGCGGTTCATCGAGTCCCGTAAGCTCTTTCAACAAATCTTTGTTGTAGAACATGCGGGAACCGAATTGCGCGAGCGGGATGCTCATGTATTCCTGCATTTCGTCCACATAGGCGGTTTTCATGCCGTCTTTGTAGGTCTTTCGCAGGGGCACGCCCTCGTGCTCGGTCCCGACGTTGTGCGGATTCGGGCGCTCCACGTTGCGCGTCAGCGGAACAAAAAAGCGTTGATAATAGGAAAGCCAGATGTTGCCCGGCAGCATCGCGCCGACTTGCAAAATATCCGGCGCCGTTCCGCCCATGAGCTGCGTGCTGACCCACTGGCCATACGTCCCCTCGGGGATCGCGTCCTGAATCAGATACACATTCGGATTGATCGTGCGGCGATATTCCTCCGCCATCTTGTCAATCGCCTCGCGCACGCTCGCTTCGAGCTGCCAGTGGCCCAGCCGTATGGTGATCGCGCCCGGCGGCACCCCGCGCGAGCGATAGGAAACGATCGCGACCGCAGACCACGCGAACGTCGCGGCAACCATGAGCAGCGCGAAATAGCTCTTCAGAAAAGCAAACGCCGCGCGAATCATCGCGTCACCTTCTTCCCGTCGCGCAATTCCGCTTCAACCCGATCCATTCGCGCCAGCGCTTCCTTCGATGGAAACACGCGGATGTCGGCCGGATATTCGCGGATCAATTGCTGATAATACTGACGGGCCAACTCGAAATCGCCCACCTCGAACTCGGCAATCGTCGCGATATTCCAATACGCCCACGCGTATTCATTAAAGGGATTGGCCGGATCAATCTCCACATTCTTGAACGACTCAATTTCCGCTTCAAGCCGTTCCCGCTGCCGCCCAAGCGTGTTGTAGCTCACAGCCATAAGCGACAGCGCAGGCGCGCGGAACTCCGCGGCTCCGCTATCAATATAGGCCTTCAGATTCGCGATGGCCTCCAATATCTGATTGGTCTCCAGCGTCGAGATCAGCAGCGCATTGAGATAAATCGTCGCCTCTTTCGCCGCGAGATGGTTCGGGTATTTCTCGATCAGGGCGCGATAGGCCGCGCGCACGGCCGGATAGTCCGGGTCCTGGCCCACCGGCACTACGTGCTGCAATCGAACCAACGCCAGCGAACTCCAGGCGGCCAAATCGTGTTCCGGCGCTTCCGCGATTATTTGCTCATACAGCTTCTTCGCACGATGGGGGTCTTCTCCCGGACGCCGCAAATTCCAGACGTTCGCCAGGCCGAATGTCGCCTGAAGATACTCGTCCGAGCCCTTCGCCGCACCCGCCAACGCCGCATTGAAATCCTGCATCGCCAGGTCGTACTCAGCCAGACGGAAGTTTTGCCAGCCCTCGACCAACGCCGCGCGAGGATCCTCCGCAGGCCCGGACGCGCGCCCGCACCCGGTCAGCACACCCGCAAGCAAGACGCCGCAAAAGACGGCAGTTCGTACTGTCGCTCCACATTTCATGAGTAAGCGGCAGATTGTGCCAGAGAGACGGCAACCGTCCAGAGCAAAGGGAGCTGGCCGCGAAAAAAACGGGGCGCTCCTTAAATATTCAGGGGCCCGCCATCGCACAACGCCACCCGGCAGGCATTGCGCCGGACAAAAGAAACTCCCGCAACTCTGCGCTCGCGGGTGCATTCAGCAACGGCTCCGCCTGCGCGTAGATCGTCCCCTCTTCCTTCGCGTTATGCGCCTCCAGCAGCGCGACCAGCGATGTGCACAACCCGGGGACTCGCGGATCCGTACCGCCAGCGAGCACCAGCGGCTCCAACTCATCCAGCAGCCGCCACATCTGGCCATGTTCTCGCAGCATCACCACGATCGCTGCGAAGAGACGCGTCTTCCGTAGCGGCGGGAAAAGCAGCGCCTCCTCTAAATAAATATGGCGCCGATGCGCCGCCAGGGCGCGCCCCATCGCGTCCACCGGCGGACTCCCCGCAGGCAATCCAGCGCGAAACGCCTCAATCCCCGCATCAATGTCCACATGCTCCCGCCGCAACGCTCCCGCCAATGTCATTTCCATGCCGCACCTCACAGTCGCCCTTAAAATAGCACACTCTCCCCCAATCGCGAAAATCTCGCGCACGCCAGGGGGCGTACGCGCTGTTCCGCGAATCCCATCCGCGTATTTCTGCCCGCGATTCGGCTCTGAATATTTTTGTAGATCGTCATTGCTGGCGGACAAACGAGGTCTATACTCGCGCCCCTTTATGAGTACCGAGAAATATCGCAACGTCGCCATCATCGCGCACGTAGACCACGGCAAAACCACGCTTGTTGACAAAATGCTCCGCGAGGGCGGCGCGTTTATGGAGCGCGAGGAAGTGGCGGAACGCGCCATGGACTCCATGGATCTCGAGCGCGAAAAGGGCATCACGATCAAAGCAAAGAATGCCTCCATCCACTGGAAGGATCTGACGATCAACATCGTGGACACGCCGGGCCACGCGGATTTCGGCGGCGAGGTCGAGCGCATCATGAAGATGGTGGACGGCGTACTGCTCGTGGTGGACGCCGTGGATGGCCCGCAGGCGCAAACGCGCTTCGTTCTCCAAAAGGCGCTGCAGAACGGACTCAAACCGATCGTCGTCATCAACAAGATTGACCGCGAACACGCCGATCCCGACCGCGTACACGATCAGGTTCTGGAGCTTCTTCTCGACCTTCACGCAACGGAAGAGCAGTTCAACTGCCCCTTCATCTTCGCCAGCGCGCGCGATGGATTCGCCATCCGCAATCTGGACGACAAGCGCGAGGGCATGGGCCCCCTCCTCGATCTGATCGCCGAGGTCATCCCGCCCCCCGTCGGCGATGTCGAGGCGCCGTTCCAAATGCTCGTGAGCAACCTCGATTGGAGCGACTTCGTCGGCCGCATCGCAATCGGTCGCATCACCGCCGGCCGCGTGAACACAGGCGATTCCGTCGTCTGCATTCATAAAGACGGCAGCCGCGCGCGCGCAAAGGTGACAAAGGTGTTCGCATTCAGCGGAATGCGAACAGAGGAATCCGTCGCGGGCGAAGCGGGCAATATCGTGGGCATCTCTGGTTTTGAAGACCTCGATATCGGCGAGACGCTGTGCGACAACGAATCGCGCGAACCGGTTCCCTTCGTGGACCTCGATCCGCCGACCATTCAAATGCAGTTTTGCGTGAATGACGGACCCCTCGCCGGCCGCGAAGGAAAATTTCTCACCTCGCGCCAGCTCCGCGAGCGCCTCTACAAAGAGACCCGTACCAATATCTCGCTCTCCGTGCAGGACACCGACGTCCCGAACATCTTCCTCGTCAGCGCGCGCGGCGAACTGCAAATCGCCATCCTTGTTGAACAAATGCGCCGCGAGGGCTTCGAGATGCTCGTCTCCCGACCTGAAGTCATCATGAAGCGCGACAACGGCCAGAAACTGGAACCGTTTGAAACCCTCTGGGTGGATACCCCGCAGGATCGCCTCGGCGACCTGATGCAAAACCTCGCCGGCCGCAAAGCGCAAATCACCGATATGCAGCACCACGGTGACCCGAACTCGCCTTCCGGCAGCCGCGTTCACCTACAAGCCGTCATCCCCACACGCGGACTCATCGGTTTTGAGACCGACATGGTCAACCTCACCAGCGGGCGCGCCGTGATGAGCCACATCTTTAAGGAATACGGCCCGCACTGCGGCCCCGTCACCAGCCGCCTCTCCGGCACACTCGTTTCCATGGACAAGGGCGTCGCGACCGCATTCGCGCTCGATACGCTGCAGGAGCGCGGCAAGCTCTTCATTAAACCCGGCGACGAGGTCTATGAAGGCATGATCGTGGGCGAGAACCCGCGCGCCGAGGACATCCCCGTCAATCCGACGAAAGAGAAACATCTCACCAACATGCGCAGCCAGGGCGAAGGCAAAGGGATTATGCTCGAACCGCCGCGTATTTTCTCGCTGGAAGCCGCGATCGAATACATCGCGCAGGACGAGTTTGTCGAAGCCACCCCCACCAGCCTGCGGCTTCGCAAAAAGATACTCAACGCGACGCAGCGCAAACGCGCCAACCAGCGCACAGCCGACGCCGAATAACCCGCGCCGCCCCGCAGCGGGCGCAGCGGCTATTTTGACGTTTCTCGCGCTTGCAAGGCGGACTGTATTCTGTACAGTCGCGGAACTTTTAACCCCCGCGGAGAACGCACATGGCAGCGAAGAAAACCAAACTCACCGGCAACATGATCATCGCCCAGAGCGGTGGTCCCACGGTTGTCATCAATCAGAGCCTCGTCGGCGCAGTCCTCGAGGCCAAGAAGCACAAAGAGATCAAAAAAATCTACGGATCCCTGCACGGCCTGCAAGGCATCCTCGACGAAAACTTCTGCGACCTCGGCAAGGAGACCAAGGCGAACCTCGAACTGGTTGCCCAGACCCCCTCCTCCGCCCTCGGCTCCGTTCGCAAAAAGCCCACGCCGGAAGATTGCCAGCGCGTATTCAAAGTCCTCCAGAAATACAACATCCGCTACTTCTTCTATATCGGCGGCAACGACAGCGCCGAAACCACGCACATCATCAATGAAGCCGCCATTGCGGAAGGCTACCAGATGAAGTGCTTCCACATCTGCAAGACCATTGATAACGATCTGCGCGAAAACGATCACACCCCCGGCTTCGGCAGCGCCGCCAAGTTCGTCGCACAGGCGTTCATGGGCGACAACCTCGACAACCGCGCCCTCCCCGGCGTGAAAATCAACGTCATCATGGGCCGCCACGCAGGCTTCCTCACCGCCGCCGCCGCCCTCGCGCGTCAATATCCGGACGACGGCCCGCACCTGATCTATCTCCCCGAACGCCCCTTCTCCCTCGAGAAGTTTGTTGAAGACGTCAAGGGCGTCTACAAGAAGCTCGGCCGTTGCGTCATCGCGGTTTCCGAAGGCATCGGCGACGAAAACGGCGTCGCCATCGCCAGCAAGTTCATCAAAGAAGTGGACAGCCACGGCAACGTCCAACTCTCCGGCTCCGGCGCACTCGGCGATCTTCTTGCGAAGGAACTGAAAGACAAGGCGAACATTTCCCGCGTCCGTGCGGATACGTTCGGCTATCTCCAGCGCTCGTTCGCAGGCGTCGCCTCGGTGGTTGACCAGAAAGAAGCGCGCGCTGCGGGGACCGCAGCAGTGAAGTTTGCCACCAGCGGCAAATACGAAAACGGCTCCACCGCGATTCAGCGCGCACCGGGCAAGAAATACATGACCTGGATCGAGCGCACGGAATTGAAGAACGTCGCCAAGGAAACGCGCCACATGCCCGACGAGTGGATCGCGAAGACCAACAATGACGTGACAAAGGCGTTCATCGCCTACGCTGCCCCCATCGTCGGCCCCCTTCCCAAAATGGGCCGCCTGAAGGCCGCAAAAGTCGCGCGTAAATAATCAGCGCCGTCGCCCTGCCAGTCACAATCTGGCAGGGCGATTTTTTTGGTGAGACGAGTTTTTTGTAGGACGAGCTCGGGTAGGAACTGCCTCCCGCCACCGACCTGCCGCGCGATGCGCTATTTGTCGTCCTCAATCGTCTCGCCGACGAGCTTGAGTATTTCATCGCGGCTGTACAGCTTGCCCTTCCCGATTCCGGGACACGCCTTCGCAGTGCGTTGCCATGCGGCTTCACTGCGCACATTTTCCGGCCAAAACGGATACGTCCGGCATTGCGTCGGGCGCACCGGATAAATCGTACAGCGCCCGTCTTTGTAGAGGATGCAATCGCCGTTCTCTTTTTCTTTCAGACTGTGCCCCGTGCGGAACGGATACGCGTATTCCGCCAGAAACGCCGCGTGCCCCATATTCAGAAACTTCGCAATGCGCTCCGAAGTCTCTCGATTCATGAACACCGTCCCCGGCTCCCCCGTGCAGCAGCGTCCGCACGATGCGCACACATCGTTGTCAAAATTCAGCCCGCCATCAAAAAAGTATGGCCGGTCCTCCGGCCGCCGCGTTGTCATAGTGAAGTCAGTCTAACTCCAAACCACGCAATGGCAACTCCACACCGCGAGAAGGATTGATCCGCGCCCCGCAAAGCAGACATACTGTCGGAATGTCGCACAACGCGCCCACGCTGCTTCCGGTTCCCCGCCACTACACCGCCGAACAGGGGGCCCACGCGCTGCACGACCGCCGATGCAACATTGCCGACACGACACGCACGCACACCGCGCTCGCGCGCCGGATCCGACAAGACCTCCGCAACGAGCTGCACCTCCACGCGCGAATTCTGGAACACTCTGACAAGCCCCGCACCGCAACGATTCTGCTGAGCCTCAATCCCGATCTGCCCGCGCAAGGCTACACACTCCACGTCACACCGCGCCAAATCACACTTACCGGCGCAGACTCTGCCGGCCTCTTCTACGCTAGCCGCACCCTCCTCCAACTCGTCCGCCAATACCGCGACGCAATTCCCGCCTGCCTCATCGCCGACGCGCCCGACTTCCCGACGCGCGGCGTTATGCTCGACATCAGCCGCGACAAAGTCCCGACCATGGAAACGCTCTTCCGCCTCGCGGAGGAGCTTGCCAACTGGAAAATCAACCACCTCGAACTCTATACCGAACACACCTTTGCCTATAAAAACCACCGCGCAGTCTGGGAACACGCCTCGCCAATGACCGCAGAGGAAATTCGTGAACTCGACGCCTTCTGCGCAGAGCGCCACATCGAGCTCGTTCCGAATCAAAACTGCTTCGGCCACCTCACCCGCTGGCTCAAATACGAACCCTACAAAGCGCTCGCCGAAGCGCCCGATGGATTCGACACCCCGTGGGGCGAGCGGCGCGACGGCCCGTTCAGCCTGAATCCGCTCGATCCGAAAAGCATCGCGCTCGTCGAAGAGCTCCTCGCAGAACTACTCCCGAACTTCGCCAGCCGGAACGTAAATGTCGGATGCGACGAAACCTTCGATCTCGGCCAGGGCAAATCGAAAGCCGCATGCGAACAACTCGGCAAAGGCCGGGTGTATCTCGACTTCCTTCTCAAGATTCACGCCGCAGTGAAGGCGCACGGGCACACCATGCACTTCTGGGGCGACATCATTCTGAATCACCCCGAACTTATCCCCGATCTCCCGCGCGACATCGTTCCGCTTGTCTGGGGTTACGAGGCAGATCATCCATTCACCTCGCAATGCGAGCAATTCGCCAGGGCGGGCCTCCCGTTCTTCGTCTGCCCGGGCACGTCAACGTGGAACAGCGTTATCGGGCGCACCGACACCGCCCTCGCCAACCTCGACAACGCCGCGCAAAACGCCCTGGCTCACGGCGCAACGGGCTATCTCATCACCGCCTGGGGCGATAACGGGCATTGGCAGCCCTACGCCGTGGATCTGCCACCGCTCGCCGCAGGTGCAGCGCGCGCGTGGTCTTTCGCCGCCAATCGCGATGCAGATATCGCGGCACAGCTCGACACGCACGTCTTCCGCGACAGCGCGCGCACGCTCGGCGCGCTCACACTCGAGCTCGGCGCGCTCCATCGCGAGACCGGACACACCATTCACAACGCCAGCGCGCTCTTCCGGCTGCTCTCTCAGCGCGACATCAAAAACCTGCAAGACATCATCGCACCCGAAAAGCTGCGCACCATTCGCGCGCATCTGCACGCACTGCGCGATCGGCTCGCGACGGCAAAATCCCTGCGCGATGACGCTGCGACGATTCAACGCGAATTCGAAACGGCGATGCGCCTCATTGACCTCGGCATTGTGCGCGGATTGAAGGAAGACCGGCGCGCAGAATGGCAGAGTTTTCTTTCCGATTACCGAACGCAATGGCTCGCGCGAAATCGCCCCGGCGGACTCGCCGACAGCACGGCAGTTTTGGAAAAACGCGCAGCGGGAGATTAGCGAAAGCCGCGATTTTAATATTCGTTTTCCGGCGCGGGGAATGTCCCGCTTTCCACGTCCACTTTGAACGCGCCAAATGCCTGCTGCATCGCCGCGCGCATATCCACGTATTTTTTCGCAAATTTCGGCGGACGCTCGGTGAGGCCCAGCAAATCGTTCACCACCAGCACCTGTCCGTCGCAGTGCGGGCCCGCGCCGATGCCAATGGTCGGCACGTGGATCGCCTCTGTGATCCGGCGCGCGGCGTCGGACGGCATTCCCTCCAACACCAACGCAAATATGCCCGCGTCTTCCAGCGCCTGCGCATCGCGAATCAGCCGCTCCACGTCGGACTCTGTCTTGCCCTGCACGCGGAACCCGCCCATCGCGTGAACGCTTTGCGGCAGAAGCCCAATGTGGCCGAGCACCGGAATGCCGTTCTCGACCAACGCGCGAACGTGCGGGACGCGCACTTCGCCGCCCTCCAGTTTCACCCCGTCCACACCGGCCTCTTTGATGCAGCGACCGGCGTTGAGAATCGCATCAGAAATGGACACCTGATAGGTCAGGAACGGAAGATCGGCAATGACCATCGCCTGTTTCGCGCCGCGACGCACTGCCGCGCTGTGGTGCAGAATCTGTTCGAGCGTAACCGGCAGCGTATTTTCGTAGCCGAGCACCGCCATGCCGAGCGAGTCGCCGACGAGAATCATCGGCACACCCGCCTCGTCCATCAACCGCGCCATCGTGAAATCATACGCGGTCAGCATCGCAATGCGCTGCTTGCCTTTTTGCGCGCGAATGCGCGGCGCAGTCCATTTTGGCGTCATGGCCCGTCCTCCACGCGCACATTTCCAATCATTGGAAGCCCGCGCGGCACTGATTTCCAATCGTTGGAAGTTTCAGCGTCCAAAGAGTCCCTTCATCAGCCCCTGCATGCCGAACTTCGTGTAGCCCGCAGGCGGCTCAAACAGGCTCGCAGGCTGAGGGCCGAGTTTCACGTTCTTCCAGTCAATCCGCATTCTGCCGTCACTGCCCACCATGCGCACGGGAGCCCCGTTCTTGGCGTTGACGTAGAAGAAGTACGCCTTCCCGTCGCTATCCATGCGGTATTTCTCGCACGCCACGCCGTCCACGGATTCCGAGCCGACCGGCTTGAGGTAGTCAGGGTTGGACCAGGCGGTGCGGGCGAGGTCGTTGTCCTGATCGAGCGTCTTCTCCATATACATGTTGTTGGGCATGATGATGTAGAGGACGCGCTTCGACTTGTTCACGATGCTGACAGTCGGCATGTTCGCATCCGGAATCACCATCTCGCTGCGCGCATTTCCGTTATCCACAAAAATTCGCGCATTGATAACGCGACCGTCAGTGGTCATCACCTGATCAGCGCTGAACTGCTCCGCCGGTTTTGTGGCGGCGCTGACGCTGAGCGCAAACGCAAGAACAGTGGCTACAAGGATTCCGATTCGTTTCTGCATGGTATGGCATCTCCTCTTTCGTTAACACACTTCATTACCGACGGCGACCGACTGCACGGCGCGCTTCGAGGTCCGCGTCGCGTTTTTTCATCGTCTCCCGCTTATCAACGGCCTGTTTTCCGCGCCCCAGTCCAAGCTGCACCTTAACCTTGCCGTTCCTCAAGTGCAAGTCGAGCGGGAGCAGCGTATGCCCCTTGATAGCGGTCTGTCCGATCAATCGCTCGATCTCGGTTCGATGGAGCAGCAACCGCTTTGGACGATCCGGCTCCTGAATATCCGCGGGGCCGTGCGAATAGGGCTGCACGCGCATCCCGTACAAAATGACCTGACCGCCTTCGACCATGGCGTAGCCCTCCTGCAGGCTCACCTCGCCTGCGCGGATGGACTTGACCTCGGTGCCGCGCAGTTCGATCCCCGCCTCGATTTTCTCGAGAATGTGGTAGTTGTGAAACGCCTTTCGATTGCTGGCGATCACCTTCACGCCCGAAGGCTCTTTGGCTGCGGCATTCATGCGGGCTGCACTATACAGAGAGGCGCCGGACAAACAGAGAACAAACACGTCCCCCGCAAATCAAAACGCGCGCGTACCGGATTTCGCCGCGGGCGGAATCAGCCGAGCGAAATCATGCTGTCCGGCGAAGACGTATGCCGGGGCGCATCAAACGCAATTTCCGTCGTGAACTTGCCTTCCGCAATTTCCTTGAGCGCAATATCAACCGGCGGCTGATTATGGCTGTCCGGCTTCACGAGCGGGCGCTGGCCCGCCATCAACTGGCGCACGCGGCGAGAGACCATATTGATCAACAGCGGTACGTTGTTGATGCGTTCTTTAGCCTTATCAAGATAGGAAATGTTCATTCGATCTGGTCCTCAAAACCCAAGGAAACAAGCGGGGGAGACTATACGGTCGAGACGCCCCGCGTCAAGCCCGCTTCTGAAAAAACCACCTGCCCGCCCCGTCCCCGTCCTCGTACACGTACTCGTCCCCGCCCCTCCGGTCGCCAACCTCCGACCAGCGGTGGGGCAGCCTGTCCGCCGTAGCCCCGACCGTCTTCGAGTCGGGGCAAAGGTGGAAGCTGTCCCTAGCGAGCCGGTCCGGTTGTTCGGCTCCCTCGGAGAGGTTCCGCCTGAGGCGGACAGGCAGCCCTACCTCTTGAGCCGCGCTCGTCAAGGGCGGCTTTTTGTCCACTGCAGTTCCGCCCCGACCTCCAAGAGTCGGGGCGGGACGAAGCCAGGCATATTTCCAATCCTTGGAAGTCCAAATCCGCCCCATTTCCAAGCCTTGGAAACCCTGCATTCCCTACTTATTTTTCGGAACACTTTTCCGCTTTACAAACCAACTATGAGGGAGTAGCTGTTCCGACAGTTGGGGCAGTGCAAGTTTCTGGATAGGGGGGCTAGTCATGAAACGTGCGTTGGGGGTTGTTCTTGGTCTGCTGTTGGGGTGTCCAACGTTCGCCGCGCAATGGGGCGATCTCGTGTATACGGCAGAGGTCTCTCAGATCATCATAACCGGCTATACCGGTAGCGGAGGAGATGTGCTGATCCCCTCCACCATCAGCGGCTTGCCGGTCAGAGTGGTTGGAAACATGGCGTTCTGGAGGCAAAATTTCGTAACGTCTTGTACATTTCCGACTTCGCTGGTCAGCATCGGACAGTTTGCGTTCCAGCAGTGTCTCAGTCTGCAGCAAGTCGTCATTCCGGCCAGTGTCACAAATCTCGGAAAGGGCGTATTTCAGCAATGTACGTACCTTACCGACGCCTACTTTCAAGGCGATCCACCCAAAGATGGCGGACAGATATTCTTAGGAACATTCACGCGCGTAAATTATCTGCCCGGCTCGTCTGGCTGGCAGGCGACATATAGCCAACAATCCACGTATCTATGGAATCCGACAACGGCGGACGTCTCCTTCGACTCGGGCGCCGCATCCTGCATGGTGACAGGAACTCCCGGTATTTTTATCGCATTCGAGGTCACCACCAATCTGGAAAGCGGCGCGTGGACACGGCTGATTGCGACGAATCTCATCGGTGGCTCGTACACGATTTCTGATACCGGCGTGGCCCACCGCCTCGCTGGTGCCTATCGCATCGTAAATCCATAATCGCCCGTCATCGCTCTTGATACGCCGCTGCGCGCTGATCGCGCGCAATGGCGCACGGGCCGACATCGGGGTTTCCCCGATACATCTTTCATCCATGCGCGGCGGGAGTTGGTCTTTTCCTGCGACTCTCTGAAAACGTAGGCTTAATGACAGAGATGAACTTGCTCTACGGAACAGTTGCAGAGGTCTTTGAAGAGGACGGGTTGCGCATGGCACGCGTTCGCGTCGGCGGCGCAAAGAAGGCCGTCCCGCTGGACCTCGTGCCCGATGCCGGAGTGGGCGATGTCGTACTGATCTGCAACGGCGTGGCGATTGAAAAAGTGAAGGAGGCGATGGCGCATGTGCCTGGCGATTCCCGGTAAAGTCGTCGCCGTTGAGACCGATGCGAACGGCGTGAAGATGGCGAAGGTCAATTTCGGCGGCATCATCAAAAAGGCGTGCCTCGAATATACGCCGGAAGCCGCAGTCGGCGATTATGTCCTCGTCCACGTCGGCTTCGCGCTGAGTCGCGTGGATGAGGAAGAGGCGGAGCGCACATTCAAACTCCTCGAAGAACTGAACCAGCTCGATGAGCTTGTCGAGGCAGACCCGCCCCACCCCACGGAGCAGCCGTCGTGAGGTTCATGGACGAATATCGCGATGAAAAACGCGCGCAGCGGATCGTCGCCGAAATCAAGCGAATCACCACGCGCCCGTGGGTGCTGATGGAAGTCTGCGGCGGGCAGACGCACAGCATCGTGAAGTATGGCATTGACCGCCTGCTGCCGAAAGAAATCGAACTCGTGCACGGCCCCGGCTGTCCCGTCTGTGTGACGGCGCTCGAAACTATAGACAAGGCACACGCAATCGCAATGCGTCCGGACGTCATCTTCTGCTCGTTCGGCGATATGCTACGCGTGCCCGGATCTTCAGCAGACCTGCTCGTACTCAAATCGCGCGGCGCAGATGTGCGCGTGGTCTACTCGCCGATTGATTGCCTCAAAATCGCGCGCGAAAACCCCGACAAAAAGGTGGTCTTCTTTGCGATTGGCTTCGAAACCACCGCGCCCGCCAACGCGATGTCCGTCTGGCAGGCAAAGCGGCAGGGCATCGCGAACTTTTCAATCCTCGTTTCGCACGTACTCGTGCCGCCCGCGATCTCCGCAATCCTTCAGGCACCCGGCAATCGCGTGCAGGGATTCCTCGGGCCAGGCCACGTCTGCACCGTCGTCGGCTATCACGAATATGAACCGCTCGCGACGAAGTTCAACGTACCCATCGTCATCACCGGCTTTGAACCACTCGATCTGCTCGAAGGCACGTTGATGACCGTGCGCCAGCTCGAAGAAGGCCGCGCCGAAGTCGAAAATCAATACCCGCGCGTCGTCCGGCGCGAAGGCAACCGCGCCGCGCAGGACCTCGTGGCACAGGTGTTCGAGGTGTGCGACCGGAAATGGCGCGGGGTCGGCGCAATCCCGCAGAGTGGACTCAAGCTGCGCGACGAGTTCGCCGCGTACGACGCCGAACGCATCTTCGATGTCGGCTCGATTGCGACGGAAGAATCCGGCGTCTGCATCAGCGGCCTTGTCTTGCGCGGTGCGAAAAAACCATTCGACTGCCCCGCCTTTGGAAAAGCCTGCACGCCCGAGCATCCGCTCGGCGCAACGATGGTCTCCGCCGAAGGCGCATGCGCGGCGTATTACGCCTACGGGCGCCATCTTCAAACACAATGCCCCGCAGCGCAGGGAACAACGTCATGAGCAACCCGAACGACATCGTCTCCGCGCTCGGCTCCTGCCCGCTCCCGATCACGGATCACAAGGAAGTTGTGCTCCCGCACGGCGCAGGCGGCAAACTTTCGCAACGCCTCATCCAGAATATGATTCTACCGCAGTTCAATAACGAGCTGCTGCAGCCGCTACACGACGGCGCTGTCTTCTCCGTCAACGGCGTGCGCCTCGCCTTCAGCACCGACTCCTACGTCGTCAGTCCCCTCTTCTTCCCCGGCGGCGATATTGGCGACCTCGCGGTCAACGGCACGGTCAACGACCTCTCAATGTGCGGAGCAAAGCCGCTCTATCTCTCCGCTGCGTTCATTATCGAAGAAGGCCTGCCGATGGCGGACCTCTGGAGAATCATTCAATCCATGCGCCGCGCGGCCGATCGCGCGGGTGTATCGCTTGTCACGGGCGACACCAAAGTTGTGGATCGCGGAAAGGGCGACAAGATTTTCATCAACACCTCCGGCATTGGACTCATCCGCGAGGGTGTGACGATTCAACCGGGCCGCGCGACCGTGGGCGACAAGGTCATCGTCAGCGGACAAATTGCGACACACGGTATCGCCATCATGTCCGTCCGCGAAGGACTCGAATTTGAAACGGAAGTCGCCAGCGACACTGCGCCGCTCAACGGGCTCGTCGAAGCCATGTTTGAGGCCAGTCGCGACATTCACGTCCTGCGCGACCCCACGCGCGGCGGCGTCACTAGTGCCTTGAGCGAAATCGCAGAAGCCGCGAATGTCGGCATTCGCCTTAACGAAGCCAGCATCCCCATCAGCGAAGAAGTGAAAGGCGCCTGCGAGCTGCTCGGCCTCGACCCGCTCTACGTTGCAAATGAAGGCAAACTGCTCGCCATTGTACCCGCGCACGACGCGGACGCTGTGCTTGCCGCGATGCGCGCACACCCGCTTGGTCAACACGCCGCCATCATCGGCGAAGTCGTCGCCGACCATCCTCGCTTCGTTACCATGAAAACCCGCGTCGGCGGCACCCGCGTTGTGGACATGCTCTCCGGCGAGCAGCTTCCCCGCATCTGCTGAAGCGGGTTGCGCCCGTTTGCTGCCGGACGTCCCCCCCCGATCACGGAGGCGCGCAGATGGCTCAAATACCTCTTGCGACATTCCGGCCGGAAAGGGAACATCAGGGGATATGGCGAAGGATCAGGATTTTGCAGCAGTTCCGCTGGAGTGGTGCGGACCCGTCTCGCTGGCGGGGCCCGAGGTGTCGGGCGAAGTGAAGCTCCCGCTGGCGACATACGAGTCGCCGCTGTGGCCCTCTGTCAACCGCGGCGCGCGTGTGACGCGCGAGGTTGGCGGACTCTCTGTCGTCGTGGTCTCCGAATGTATGACGCGCTCCATTGCGGTGGAGGCGACCTCCGCCGCAGTCGCTGCGGAAATCGCGCGCTCCATCCAATCGCGCATAGCCGACCTCCAGGCCGTCACCGCCACCACCAGTCGCTTCGCGCAACTCCAGAGCATCCATACCCAGATAGTCGGACGCCTGCTCTTCATCCGCTTCTCATTCACCACGGGCGATGCGTCGGGGCACAACATGGCGACGAAAGCGGCCGATGCGCTGATGACGTGGCTGCTGAATGAATACCCGCAACTGCGCTATACCTCCATTTCTGGAAATCTCTGTACGGACAAGAAGACCTCCGCCGTGAACGGCATTCTGGGGCGCGGCAAATATGTGATCGCAGAGGCGACAATTCCCGCAGAGGTCTGCGACAAACGCCTCAAAACAACGGCCGCAAAAATCGCGGACCTGAACGTGAAAAAGAATTGGATCGGCACGTCCATCGCCGGCGGCATCCGCTCAGCCAACGCGCACTTCGCAAATATGCTGCTGGCATTCTATCTCGCAACGGGCCAGGACGCGGCCAACATCGTGGAAGGCTCGCAGGGCTTCGTCCACGCGGAAGCGATGCCGGACGGCGCGCTCTACTTTTCCTGCACGCTGCCCAACCTCATCATGGGTTCGGTCGGCAACGGCAAGGGGCTCGATTTCGTACAGCGCAATCTGGCGGCCATCGGGTGCGCCGACGACCGGCCGGCCGGCGCCAACGCGCGCCGTCTCGCGGCCCTCTGCGCCGCGGCGGTCTGGTGCGGCGAACTCTCACTGCTCGCCGCACAGACGAATCCCGGCGAATTGATGCGCGCGCACCTCGCGCTGGAACGGCGGAAGAAAGACTGACATGGCAAAACAGCAGCGCGACGCGACGAACCGGCGCAAAATTGAGCACATCGCAATCATCAACGATGATCGCGAAACGGATCGCCGCAAATTCTATTTTGATGAAATCCGTCTGCGCCATCGCGCACTGCCGGAGATTGATCTCAACGAAATAGATACATCCGTTGAGTTCATGGGCAAACGCCTTGCCGCGCCAATCCTCATTTCCAGCATGACCGGCGGCGACCACGCGACACTCCGCAAGATCAATCGCTCCCTCGCCGCCGCGGCGGAACGCTGCCAGGTCGCAATGGGTGTCGGCTCACAGCGCGTGATGTTCACGCATCCGAAGGCGCGATCGAGTTTTGCGCTTCGCGATCTCGCACCCACAACCTGCCTCATTGCCAATCTCGGCGCAGTGCAGCTCAACGAAGGTTTCGGCGTCGCGCAGTGTCGCGACGCTGTGGCAGCGCTCAATGCCGACGCGCTCTATCTCCATTTGAACCCGCTGCAGGAAGCGGTACAGCCGGAAGGCGACACTGCATTCCGCGGGCTCGCGAAGAAAATCGGCGATGTCGCAAAGCACCTCGAGGTGCCGGTAATTCTCAAAGAGGTCGGCGCGGGCCTCTCGCGCGAGGACGTTGCGCTCGTCGCCTCGCGCGGCATACGCCACATTGACGTCGCAGGAAGCGGCGGCACTTCGTGGAGCCGCATTGAACACCATCGTCAGGCAGGCGCACGCGCGAGCGACCTGGGTCTTCTGTTTCAAGACTGGGGCATCCCCACGCCGCGCGCGCTCTGGGAACTGCGCGGGTTCCGCCCGCGCATCACACTTATTGCCTCGGGCGGGTTGCGATCGGGACTCGATATGGCCAAGGCGCTGGTGCTGGGCGCGTCGCTGTGCGGAATGGCAGCACCATTTCTTTCAGCGGCGCAGCAATCGAGCGCGGAGGTTGAACACCTGATCAAACGGCTGCAGCGCGAATTGCGCACCGCAATGTTTTTGCTGGGGGTTCGCCGTGTGACTGATCTCATCGGCAACACCCGTCTGCTGATGGACCCCCCGGGAGCGGAGAAACGGTTATGAACGTCGGTATTGATGCGATCCGATTCTATTCGTCGAACTACTTCATTGATCTGCACACGCTCGCGGGCGTGCGAGGTGTGGATCCCGACAAATACACCGTCGGCATCGGCCAGGAGAAGATGGCGATTCCACCACCGGACGAAGACATCGTCACAATGGGTGCCAGCGCCGCGAAGCCCTTGATTGACCGCGACGGCAAAGACAACATCGAACTCCTTCTCTTCGCCACGGAATCGGGCATTGACCAATCCAAGGCGGCAGGCATTTTCGTCCACGGCCTGCTGGGCCTCCCCGCGCGCTGCCGCACGCTCGAACTTAAAGAAGCCTGCTACAGCGGAACTGCCGCGCTCCAACTCGCCTGCGCAGCAGTCGCGCGCAACCCCAAAACACGCGCACTCGTGATCGCCTCTGACGTCGCGCGCTACGAACTGGCGAGTCCCGGCGAGCCGACGCAGGGCTGCGGGGCAGTCGCGATGATGATCACCGCCAACCCGCGCATCATGGCAATTGATTCTGAAACCGGCCTCTTCACGTCCGACGTCATGGACTTCTGGCGGCCCAACTATCGCGACCAGGCCATCGTGGACGGCAAGTATTCCACGCGCATCTATCTCCAGGCGCTTCAGGAATGTTGGAAGCAATACCGCGAACAGTCCGGACGCACGTTCCACGATCTCGCGCGCTTCTGCTACCACCTCCCCTTCACGCGCATTGCAGAAAAGGCGCACGAGCGGCTTGCGAAAGATGCCGACATCAAACTCACTCCGGAACAGCTCGCGCAACAAGTCGGCGGCTCACTCGGCTACAACAAGATCGTCGGCAACAGCTACGCTGCTTCGCTCTACGTCGGTCTGAACTGCCTGCTCGACAACGACGCCGAGGACCTCGGCGGCAAGCGCATCGGTATGTTCAGCTACGGCTCCGGTTGCGTCGGCGAGTACTTCAGCGGCCTCGTTCAACCCGGCTATCGCGCGCACCTCTTCTCTGCCGAACACCGCACACTGCTCGAAAACCGCACCGAGCTCACCTATCGCCAGTATGAGGACATCTATAATCTGGCCTTTCCAACAGACGGCGGAACGCATATGTTCTCCCGTTATCGCACGGGGGATTATCGCCTCGCCGGGGTGAAGGAACACAAACGGCAATACGAGCCTGCATCATGATTGCAATTGCGCCAGGAAAACTGATTTTGAGCGGTGAACACGCGGTGGTCTTCGGCCGCCCCGCACTCGCCATGGCAATTGATCGCTGTGCGCAATCCATCATCTCACCGGGCAAGGCCGACCTCGTTTCGTTCAATCTGCTCGATCTGAAAGAATGCGATTCGTTCACCCTGCGCGCCCTCAGCGAGATGCGCACCCGCCTCGCGCGCAACTATCAGCTCTTCCTCAGCGGCGAACTCGGAATCCGCGATGTGCTGCACAAGCCGATCGAGCTTTTTGAATTTGCGTTCATCACGCTGCTCGACGGGCTGCACCTCAAATTCGGCGAGGGACTCGATATCCAGACACACTCGAACATCCCCATCGGCTGCGGCATGGGCTCATCCGCCGCAACCGTGCTGAGCATGCTCCGCGCGATCGGCCACTATTTCCGGGTCGAATTCCGGCCCGACTGGTTTTTGAAATACAGCATGGAGGCCGAGAAGCTTCAGCACGGCTTCCCCAGCGGCGTGGATTCCTACATCTCGCTGCACGGCGGCTGCGCGCTCTTTCGTGAAGGTGAGGCAATTTCGGTTCCCCTGCCCCGCCTCAATCTCTACCTCGTGAACACCGGCACCCCCGCCGCAACGACCGGCGAGTGCGTGGTTTCGGTGAAGCAGAATTTCGGAAGCGATCCGATCTGGAACGACTTTGAAGTCGTCACACTCGAACTCGAAAAAGCGTTGCGCGCGAACGACCGCGAAACATTCCAGCGCATGGTCGGCGAGAATCATCGCCTCCTCCACCGCATCGGCGTCGTACCGGAAAGAGTGAACACCTTTGTTCGCGAAGTCGAACTGCGCGGCGGCGCGGCGAAGATTGTCGGCGCGGGTTCGGTCATCGGCGACAACGGCGGCATGGTCCTCGTCATCAGCGAGCAGCCTCCGGCCGACCTCTGCAAAGAATACGGCTACGAACTGATCACCGTTCGAGGCGACCCCCTCGGCGCACGAATTGTGTAGCGCGCGCCAACACCCGGGTTCGGCCATGGCCTCGCACTCCATCATCGCATCAGCGCCCGGCAACCTGATGCTGCTCGGCGAACACGCTGTCCTGCACGGACACCGCGCACTCGTCGCCGCAGTCGAACAGCGCCTCCGCGTGACCCTCACGCCGCGAACCGACGACGCAATCGAAATCGAATCCGCACTCGGACACCATCGCACCGCGCGGCGCGCTCCCGAACAACACCCGAAGTTCCGCTTCGTCATGGAGGCGATCCGCCGCCATGCAGACACGCTCCCTTCGGGCTTCACACTCAACATCGAGTCTGAATTTTCTCACACCATCGGCTTCGGCTCATCCGCCGCCGTCACCGTTGCCACCGTCGGCGCGCTCCACCGCTTCGCAGCACAACACGCCGCCCCCGACACCATCCGCGATGAATCCATCGCCATCATTCGCGCCGTGCAGGGGCGCGGCTCCGGCGCCGATGTTGCAGCCAGTGTTCACGGTCACATCGTCGCCTATCGCGCCGAGCCGCGCGAGGTTCGCGTCCTCCATGTGCAACACGATTTTTGCGCGGCCTATTCCGGCTATAAAACACCCACGCCGGAAGTCATCGCGCGCGTTGAAGAGCGCTGGGCCGACCAACCGGATGCGCTGCATAATCTCTATATCCGGATAAACGAAAATGTCGAAGCGGGGATCGCCGCGCTCGACGCGGGCGATTGGGCCGCATTCGGCGCCGCGCTCAATGCCGGGCAATCGCTGATGGAACAGCTCGGCGTCAACACGCCCGAACTCGCGACCATCATTGATGCACTCCGCAGCGACCCCGGCATCCTCGGCGCAAAAATTTCCGGCTCCGGTCTCGGCGACTGCGCAATCGGCCTCGGTCAACTGCGCAACACACAGACAATCGCTGCGCCAATTCCAGTACACATCGCGCGCGAGGGATTGCGCATAGAATCGCATTGATTCCCCGTTTGGCATGGCCATATTTCCCCGGTGGGTGTATTAGTAAGGACGTAGTGAAGCACGCGTTTTTAGCCGGATGCATTGCACTGGCCGCAGCCTTGACGGGATGTGTCGCCATTCGCTCCCCCGCGCCCGTGGATCGCGCGGCAGACGTGGCTCACCAATCACTCGCGCGCACCATTGCATTTCCGGAACTCTTCGATCGGCCCGATGCCTTCGGCTGGCTGGACCTTCAGCGCTACGACGTCCTTCGCAGCGTGAAAAAAGCAGGCTTCACCGCAATTCGCATTTTTGCCGACTTCGATCAGGCCCCGCGCGCGCTCGAAAACGAGAGTCGCGAAATCACTCCGACATGGTTCACCCGCATCGAGCGCATCGCGCGACAGGCAGAACGCCAGGGCCTCGCCGTCATAGTCGCCGCGCGGTCGGGCAATACCGATCTATCAAGCGTCGAAGCACAGGAACGGCTTATCGCCGACTGGAGTCAGCTCGCGTGGAATTTGCGCACCGCATCGAGCAGTCTTTATTTTGAACTGCTTGTGAATCCCAACCCCAGCCTGACCGACGCCGCCTGGTCCCGCCTCGCAGAAGAGCTGCGTCTCACCGTCCGTCTTTCAAATCCCAACCGAACCCTCATCATCGGCCCCGCACATCGCTACGACCCGCGACACCTGGCGCACCTCGATCTGCCACCGGACCCGAATCTTCTCTTCGCCTTCGCCTACGACGAACCCGTCGCCTTCACCCGACAAGGCGATCCCGCCGTACGCGGATCCGACGCATGGCTCGGCACCCGCTGGACCGGCACGGAAAGCGAGACCCACCGGATCGAGGCCGACCTCGACCGCGCCGCGCAATGGGCCCGCGAAAATAACCGCAAACTGCTCTGCCTTTCCTTCGGCAGCACCGCGCACGCCGAGCCCGCCTCGCGAATGCAGTGGACCTTCTTCGTCGCCCGCGCACTCGAAGAGCGGAACATCGCCTGGTGCTATCGCACCTTTGCCGGACCCGACGGCATCTTCGATCGCGACTGGCGCATCTGGCGGCAACCCCTGCTCGATACCCTGCTCAACCGCTAATTTATGCCTTCGCGCCCCAGCACCTTGCCGGTTGCATCTCCCGCGATTGAGAGTACGTTAAGGCTGATTGAGGGCGGTTTGTCACGGGGATGGACCGCCTCGATCTGCATTTGACCCCCATGAAAACGCGCAACGAAAACGAAACAAAACCGAAGTTGGTCATTCTGGGCACCGGCTTTGCCACGTTCAGCATGCTGCACCACCTCGACCTGGACAAATACGAAGTTTGCATTGTCAGCCCGCGCAACCACTTCCTCTTCACTCCCCTCCTCCCCAGCACCACCGTCGGCACCCTCGAGTTTCGCAGCATCATCGAACCCATTCGCGCCATGCAGCGGCGCGGCGCAATTCAATTCTATCAAGCCACCTGCACCAGCATTGATCTCTCGACAAATCTGATCACCTGCGAAGGCAGCTTTGACGGCCAGACGTTTTTGTTGAGCTTCAACTACCTCGTCATCGCAGTCGGCGCCGTCAACAAAACCTTCAACATTCCCGGCGTTGAAGAACACGCGTTCTTCCTCAAAGAACTGGCCGATGCCCGGCGTATCCGCCAGCGCATCATCGAAAACTTTGAGCACTCCGCCACACCACTCGTTGACGAAGCAGAGCGCCAGCGCCTGCTTCACTTCGTCGTCGTCGGCGGCGGTCCCACCGGAGTCGAATTCGCCGCCGAGCTCCACGACTTCCTCGAAGACGACATCAAAGACGCATTCCCCGATCTGATGAAAGACGTGCGGATCACCCTTCTCGAAGCCTCCAAAGGACTCCTCAACGCCTACGACGCCAAACTCAGCGAATACACATTGCAGCGCTTTCAACGCGCCAAGATTGACGTACGCACCGGCACACTCGTCAAAGAAGTCCTCCCGCACGCCGTCCGGCTCGCCGACGGTTCGGAACTGCCCGCAGGCCTCGTTGTCTGGTCCACCGGCATCGGCCCCACCGCCTTGATCCAATCGCTTCCATTCGCCAAAGATCGCGCCGGCCGCCTCATCACCGATCCCTTCTTCGCCGTTGACGAAAGCAACCGCGTATTCGCCATCGGCGATTGCTCAACACGCGCGGGCGATCAGCTCCCCGCCACGGCACAGGTCGCACAGCAGGAAGGCGAATATCTCGGCAAGCAGCTAAACCGGCTCGCGCGGAAAAAGAAGCCGCACGAATTCAAATACCGCCACATGGGCATGCTCGCCTACGTCGGCGATCGCCGCGCACTCGTGGACTCCCAGTACATCAAAGGCCACGGCTTCGCCACCTGGATATTCTGGCGCTCCGCCTATTTGACCAAACTCGTCAGCGTCAAAAACAAAACTCTAGTCCTCTTCGACTGGTTCAAAGCCGCCCTCTTCGGCCGCGACATCAGCCGCTTCTAGAGCAGTTTAAAATAAACTACCGCCTCTCCCCCGTCCTCGTCCCCGTCCTCGTCCTCGTACACGTACACGTTCCCGTTCTCACCCCCCTCCGGAGGGCAGGCTCTGTCCTGCCCGCCTCTGGCGGGTCCTGCCCTCGCAAACCGCACCGGGCAACACGGAGGTTGCCCCTTGTGTCTTCGGGTTGTGATATACCTATCTGCATTCCGGGGAGTTCCCGGAAA